>JAYOFM010000274.1:0-1547 GCA_038117225.1 Rhodospirillales bacterium | reverse complement strand
GCCGGTCGGATAGGTTGGGGCATGGATCAGACACTGGATTTCGACGCCACCGAGCGGCCGCCACTCAAGGTTTATGCCTGCCGCTCGTCGGCAAGCCGGGGACGCTTGCACCCGGAGGCGAAAAGCCTGACGCGGACCGCGTTTCAGCGCGACCGGGACCGCATCATCCATTCCGCCGCCTTCCGCCGGCTCGAATACAAGACTCAGGTGTTCGTCAATCACGAGGGCGATTTCTTTCGTACCCGGCTGACCCATTCGCTGGAAGTCAGCCAGATCGCGCGCTCCATTTGTCGCACGCTTGGCCTAAACGAGGATCTGGGCGAGGGGCTGGCACTGGCGCATGACCTCGGTCATCCGCCGTTCGGTCACGCCGGCGAGGATGCGCTGAAAGAAATGATGCAGCCCTACGGCGGTTTCGACCACAACGCCCAGAGCCTGCGCGTCATTACCAAGCTGGAAGCACGCTACCCGGACTTCGAGGGCCTCAACCTGACCTGGGAAGTGTTGGAAGGGGTGGTCAAACACAACGGCCCGCTGGTCGACGGCGATGGCGTCGCCGCCGAGCTGCCTCGTGGTATCGCCGATTACGCCGCGTTGCAGGATCTTGAACTGCACACCTTTGCCAGCGCCGAGGCCCAGGTGGCGGCAATTTCCGACGACGTCGCCTACAACAATCATGATATCGACGACGGCCTGCGCGCCGGTCTGTTTACCGTCGACGATCTGGCCGACGTGCCCATCGCCGGGCCGATCTTCCACGAGGTCCGCCAGCTTTATCCCGACCTGGATGAAAGCCGCACCATCCACGAGGCGGTGCGCCGCATGATCGGCGTCATGGTCAATGATTTGCTGGAGGAAACCGGCCGCCGCCTCGCCGACGCGGCGCCGGCGACGCCGGAAGCGGTGCGCGCCCTCGACCACTGCATCGCCGGATTTTCCGAGTCCATGGGCCGCGAGGAGAAGGGCCTGCGTACCTTCCTGTTCGAGAATATGTACCGGCACTATCGTCTCAACCGCATGTCGTCGAAGGCGCGACGCGTGGTCCGCGACCTGTTCCAATTGCTGGTCACCGAACCGGAATGCCTGCCCAGCGAATGGCGGGTGCAGGCCGACGGCCCAAGCTCGGTGGCGACGGCGACCCTGGTCGCCGATTATATCGCCGGCATGACCGATCGCTATGCCCTGGACGAGCATCGCAAATTGTTCGATCTGCAGGCGCGCACCTCCTGATTCCCGCCGATTTCGTCTGTCGGCGATGGCTCGCGAAGGACATCCCTTTCCGGCCGGGAAAAGGTATAATAGGCGGCGATTCGCGGACTGTTCCGCCAGTTGTTCTTGGGAGTGACGCCGGATGGCACTTGCCGCCAAGCCGGAGATGAAGGTCTCGGCCACCGATGCGCTTGGATTCGAGCATGAGCCGGCACCGCCGAAGCGGCGGCGCTGGCCGGCCGTGCTGTTCGCCGTGCTCGTCATCGGCGGTTCGGCCGGCATCGCCTGGATGCTGTACGGCAATGACATCAAGACAGCCATCGACTTCGGCGGCGGCG
>JAYOFM010000273.1:908-1570 GCA_038117225.1 Rhodospirillales bacterium | reverse complement strand
GTCGCCATCAGGTCCGATCCGCCTGATCGCGCGCGGTCACCTCGATCTCTATCTTCATGCGGGGATCGACAAGTTGCGCAATCACGAACGTATTGGCGGGCCGAACTTCACGGCAATATTCGCCGATGATATCGACGGTCTCTTCGTAATAGGACCGTTCAGCGATATAGATCACGATGCGAACGACATCATCGAACGACGATCCCAGCTCGCGCAGGCCCGAATTCACGTTACGGAAAGCCTGGTGGATTTGCTCGCCAATATCGTCCGAGATCGTATCCTTTTCGTAGTCGAAGCCGACGCAGCCAGACATAAACACCATGTCGCCGTCGCGGACCCCGCGGGCATAGCCGCCGCGCTCCTCGAACCGAGAACCCGTAAAGAAACGTTGGCGCGCCATCGGAACCTCTCTGCTAATAAGGGGTGCCGTCCTTGTGGACGAATTTGCCATCGCGGACCAGCATGTCGATGTCCGGGTAGTCGACGTTGTCGAGCGACGGCCGGTCGCCCATTTCGAGGTAGAGGACGTCCGTATCGGACTTGTTTACCAAATGATGTCCGTCGCCCGAGTTCGCCGGAAAGCCCGCGACCATGCCGGGCCCCAGCACCTGCTCCCCCGCGTCGGTGATCAGCGTGGCTTCGCCGTCGATGATATAGACAAA
>JAYOFM010000273.1:0-898 GCA_038117225.1 Rhodospirillales bacterium | reverse complement strand
CTCGTCCGAGCCCGAATGCCAGTGACGGTGCGCCGATCCCGACCCGGGCGTCAATTTCACGATATTCACGCCGAAATGGGTGAGGCCGAGCGCATCGCCGACCTTGCGCTTCACGCGCCCGGCGCAGAGGGCAGCGAATTCCTCCGGATAATTCGTGCCCAGGGTCGGCGCTATCGTCATCGGGTCCATCGCCGAGGTCTTCGCCATTATTTCGTCTCCTCGAACAGTTCGCGACCGATCAACATGCGGCGGATTTCGCTGGTCCCGGCACCAATCTCATACAGCTTGGCGTCGCGCAGCAGTCGGCCTGTCGGGCTTTCGTTAATATAGCCCATTCCACCCAGTGACTGGATCGCCTGCAGCGTCATCCAGGTCGCCTTCTCCGCCGTGTAGAGCAACACGCCGGCGGCATCCTTGCGGGTCGTGTCGTGGCGGTCACAGGCCTTCGCTACCGCATAGGCGTAGGCCTTGCAGGCATTCATTGTGGTGTACATATCGGCCAGCTTGCCCTGCATGAGCTGGAACTTGCCGATCGGTTCGCCAAATTGCTCGCGCTCGTGGACGTATGGCACGACCACATCCATACAGGCCTGCATGATGCCGAGCGGCCCACCCGCCAACACCAGGCGCTCGTAATCGAGCCCGCTCATCAGCACTTTCACGCCGCCGCCGACATCGCTGAGGACATTCTCCCCCGGCACTTCGCAATCCTCGAATACCAGCTCGCCGGTGCTGGAGCCGCGCATACCCAGCTTGTCGAGCTTTTGCGCAACCCTGAAACCCTTGAAATTTTTCTCGATGATGAAAGCGGTAATGCCGTGCTGCTTCTTCTCGGGGTCGGTCTTCGCGTAGACAATCAAGGTGTCTGCGTCGGGCGCATTGGTAATCCAGAACTTGG
>JAYOFM010000272.1:0-1585 GCA_038117225.1 Rhodospirillales bacterium | reverse complement strand
AGAGCCGACAGCGTCGAACCCGATCTCCCGTGCCTTGGCGATGATTTCCTGTTTCATGGCCCGACCGGTCTCCTAGCAGGCTGTTGAACAAGTCGTCTGCGGCTCAGCGACAACAACCGTCTTGGCGCTCAAGCTGGATCGGTGGGCAGAGCACAGAGCCATAGGAGCAGAACACGCAGCAGTCTCCCGATTTTGGGCGGAGCAGGGTGTGGCATCCCTCGCATTCATAGAAGAATTGGCAGGCTTCAGCTGGCATCTCCTCGACCTTGCGGTGGCCGCAATGCGGGCAAGTGATCTCTGAGCGAAGTTGAGGTTGCATGGTCATGGCGACACCGCCACCAGTTTCGGTAACCGCACCAAATTATAAGCGGCGGCCGTAAAGGCGAAGGCCCAGTCCACCTTGTCCAGCCCGCGCAGCTTGGTCTTGCGCATACCGGCGACCGTCTTGATCCAACCGAAGGCTTCCTCGACGCGCTTGCGGATGCGAATGGATGCAGCGTAGCCGGAATGATGGGTGGTGCGGCGGTCGATGGCCGAGCGCCGCCGGTTGGTGTTCTGCGCCACATGGGGCCGGACGTTGAGGGTGCGGAGTTCCTCGACGAAATCGGCGGCATCATAGCCCCTGTCGGCACCGAGGGTGATGGCGCGGGGGCGGTCGGCCAGTGGTTCGATCATATCCAGCGCCGCCAGCCGTTCGGCATGGCCAGAGATGCGGGTCAACCGGGTATCGACGATCAGACCCGAGCGGTTCTCCATCAGGCCGTGGCCGATGAAGCACAGCTTGGCCTCCATGCCCGGTCCCTTGCGATAAAGCATCGCGTCGGGATCGGAGGTGCTCTGGTGAGTGTCGTTGGACCGCTTCTCGCCCCGAAAATCGGCTGGGGCGTTGCGCCCACCGCTGCCGTGCCGGCCGTCATCGTCCTTCGCATCCTTGGGCTTGAAGCCCTTCATCGATGCCCACGCCTCGATCAACGTGCCATCGACGCTGAAATGCTCGTTCGACAACAGCCGTTTTACCCGTGGCTGGGACAGCACGGCGACCAGGAACTTGGCGGCAATGTCGCCATCCAGCAGGCGGTCGCGGTTCTTGGAGAAGGTCGAGTGGTCCCAGGCCGGATCATCGACGCCGAGGCCCACGAACCAACGGAACAGCAGGTCGAATTCCAGACGCTCCATCAACTGGCGCTCGGAGCGGATCGAATAGTACGCCTGCACCAGCATGGCCCTCAGTAGCATCTCCGGCGCAATCGACGGCCTCCCAATCCCCGAATAGAGCTCCGCGAAGTCACCCGACAGCGCAGCCAGCGCCATGTTGGCCATTTCCCGGATTGGACGCAGCGGATGGTCCTTCCGCACCCGCTTCTCCAGGTCAACGTATGAGAAAAGTTCCCCCAACCGTTTGTCCGTCCCGCGCATGATCCCCTCGCCATCATCCCTTGGCCGAGATTGAATCATGCCGCAGCCCGTCGAGCTATCGGGTTTTTCAACAGCCTGCTGGAGCCTTGGTGTAGATGGCGCCAAGACCGGCGTCCGAGCCGTTCGAGCCCGCGAAGCCGTAATCATCGGAAAAACGGGGTGCGTGCCG
>JAYOFM010000271.1:0-1593 GCA_038117225.1 Rhodospirillales bacterium | reverse complement strand
CGCGCAGTGGATCAAATTCCTCCATCAGGCCGATGACCTCGTCATCGAGCGCCTTACCCATCGTCGCCACGACAACTGTCACTTCACTGACACCAGCAAGATATTTGGCAAATGCGCGATTGGTGAAGACCAGGCCGCCCGCCAGAGTCAGATGCTCGCTGTCGACCCTTTCGACCGGCACCCGCCGATAATGCACTTCGGGCGCCAAGATTTCCTCGGCCCGCGCCGCGACCTCCTCCGCCGTCTTGACGATGACGGGACGAATCTTCGATAGATCGCGATAACCGTGAAGGCGCAGCATGCGGTCGGGCCGAATGTTGACCACGTCCGGCCGAAAGACGCCATAACCGGTGTCTGAAATACCCAGGTTCGTTTCCTCGCCTAAAAACCATAGGCGAGAAAATATACAGAATATATTAAGTGTCAATCGAACTGGTGCGCATATACCCCAGCGTCAAACGCATGAGGCCGCGCCGCGACTACCCCGTGGCGATGAGATCGTCGCGCCCGTCAGCCTTCGGCCGCTGCCTCGGCCGCGACCGCCGCCTTCATGTCCTCGAACTTGTCTTCCCACTCGGCGGCGACCGCTTCGGCCACGTCAACAGCGGATCCGTCGCGATCCTCGGCCGCCTCCCGATGCCATTGCATCAGGTAATCATCGGACCCATCGAGCTTGCGCTTCATCGCCGCGAAGTCAATAAGTGCCTGATATTTCTCACTAAGTTGAACTTTATGCGTGCCGTTTTCATCCTTGGCCTCAACCAACGACGGAATCTCCTGCCAATACATCACTTGAACCTTGGCCATGCTCAGCACTCCTTCCGGTAAATCGACCTCGCGCCGGGTGGCACGGGTACTTATCCTGGGCACGTCGCCTAAAACGGTACTCGTACCGCGACCACGGACGCCAATGCCAATTCAATGTTACGCCATCGCCAATTAATGGCGCCGAATGCCGCGAAACATGGGGAAAGGTTTCTCGTGGTGCAAGGAATATATTTTGCCAACTCGGCGTGTGAGGCCGAGTATCCGTGCAAATAGCACCATGGAATAACATGTCATGGATCAACCTTTCGGCGGCGGCATCGCACTGGACGAGACCTGGCGCGCACGTATCGCCGATCTCATCATCGCCACCACGACGCTGGTCGCGCCGCCCGCTTGTGCGGAAATCCCCCTGCGTCTCGGCACCGACATCGACACGGTATGGGTTGCCGTCGAAGCCGGCATGGACGGCACGCGGGTGCCGACGCCGTTCTGGTCGGTCGCCTGGGTCGGCGGTCAGGCGTTAGCACGTCACCTGCTGGATCATCCAGAGACGACCAAGGAACGACGCGTGCTTGACGTTGGCGCGGGGTCGGGACTGGTTGCCATCGCCGCGGCTCTCGCCGGCGCCGACAGGGTGACGGCGGCGGAAATCGATCCGCTGGCACGCGTCGCCATCGTGCTCAACGCCGAAGTGAATGGTGTCGAATTGCAAATTTCCGGTACCGACCCGCTGACGCTTGACGCCAGCCGCATCAGCCCGGAATTCGATGTCATCGTCGCCGGCGATCTCTGGTACGAACGCCAGACCGCTGAACGTGTCACACC
>JAYOFM010000270.1:0-1615 GCA_038117225.1 Rhodospirillales bacterium | reverse complement strand
GGTCAACCCGGCGGCAATGCTGTCGCGCACAAATCGCCCGACCACATGGTGCGCGGCGCGGAACGGCAGGTCATAACGGCGAACGATTTCATCGGCGAGGTGGCTGGTGGTGCTCCAGAAGGCACCGGCCGCCGCCGCCATCCGGTCTTCGTGGACGATCAGCGTGGCGACGGTTTCGACGCTCAGCCTGAGTGCCTGCACGGTGGCATCGCCCATGCCGGTCAGCAGGTCGTCGGCGAAGGTGAAATCCAGGTCGGTGGAACAAACACTGTGCTGGCAAGCCATCACCCCGGGCAGCCAGCCGGCGGCCTGGCCACCCAGCGCCTTGATGCGTTCCAGCGAATGCGGGTTTTTCTTCTGCGGCATGATACTGGAGGTGCCGGCGAGGCCGTCGGCGACCTCGACATAGCCGAATTCCCACGAATGCCAGACGTAGAGATCGTTGGCCAACCGCCCCATGTTGGACATCAGCAACGACAGGACGGCGACGGCTTCCTCGATATAGTCTCGCGCGAAACCGCCGGCATCCGACGAATTGACGACGATAGCGTCATGACCAAGCAATTCCGCCGTGCGCCGCCGGTCAACCGGCCACGAGGTACCGGCCATGGCGGCACCGCCGAGGCTGGAAAGGTTGGTTCGCCCATAGGCATCGGCGAGACGCGCCAAATCGCGGTCGAAGGCGGCACCATAGCGCATCAGGTGATGACCGAACGTGGTCGGCTGGGCGTGCTGCAGATGGGTATAGCCCGGCATCAAGGTTTCGGCGTAACGTTCCGCCTGATCGAGCAGCGCTTCCTGTAGACGCAGGATCTGATCGGCGACGTCGAGCATCAGGTCGCGCAGGTAAATCCGCTCTGCGGCGGCGCTCTGATCGTTACGACTGCGCCCGGTCTGCAGGCGGCCGGCGACATCCTCACCGATACGTTGGCCGAGGTGATGCTCGACCTGCACTAGGTAGGATCCCGATTGCGCCAGCCAGGGAAAGCTCTCGCCGCCGCTATCATGAATATCCAACAGGCCGCCCAGCAGCGCGGCACCGCGATCGGCGCTCAGAATACCGGTTTCGACCAGCATCACCACGTGGGCCAAATCGACGAGCGCGTATTCGCGAAACCGCCGCACGAGACGCGGGATATGCGGAATCTCCTCGCATTCAACCAGCACCTGGGTGCGGGGGCCAAGCCGCGCTTCTTCCAGGAAAGCGTCATCCTTGCTGCTCATGGCGTCAGTCCTTTGCCTTGATGCCCTGGCTGCTCTGGATCAGGCCCACCATCAGATAGGTGACAATATAGACGATCAGGCGATAGATCACCGCCGAGCCCGGCGGGATGCAGATGAACGACATGCCGGTGAGGCCGCGCAGGCCGATCTCGTGAGCGATGCGGATGACTTCATAGTCGGTCATGCCAATCGGTTCGGCGAGATCGCCAAGGATATCACCCGCCGCCGGTCCGGCGCCGCCGATCACGTCCATGTCGAAGTGCACGTAGACCCCGTCGGTGCCGTCGTAGGCGTGGCGCAGTTCCTTGCACAGGCCGTCGATGCCAAGTTCCGTCCGCACCTTCCACATGGGAAAGAAGTGAACGCCATTGGCCATAAAGTCGCGCACCAT
>JAYOFM010000269.1:0-1646 GCA_038117225.1 Rhodospirillales bacterium | reverse complement strand
GGTCCGCAATGCGTGGGAACAGCTGGAAACGGCGAAACGCACGACCGCGTCACTGCGCAACCAGGCCAATATCGCCGGCGCATTTCTCGAACTCGCTCGCAACGAGCGAAAGCTCGGCCGGCGTTCGCTGATCGACGTGTTATCTGGCGAAACCGCGCTCATCAACGCCCAAAGCGACGCCGCCGCCGCGACGGCGGACGTTATCAAGGCGGCTTACGGAGTCCTCAAGGCGACTGGCCAGCTTGATTACGCAATATATGCCCGCTCCCGCGGCGTCGAGCCGCCGATCCCCATGCCGCAACCCGCGACACAGAAACCCGTGGCCGTCGGTAGCACACCAACGACTCCGGTCGTTCCCGCAGCCGCCGTGCCCTCACCCGCGCCGACAACACCGGTCACACCGGCAAAGACGGCGCCACAATCTGGTTCACTACCGGCGGAGCCATCCGAAGATGATCACGGCGACGTGGCCGTCCTGGGAACCAATCTGACGCGCCCGAGTATGCTCGCTGAATACGAAGCGAGCCGGTCGGCAAAGGAAGCGGCGGAGACCATAGCCATAGCCATGTCCTCACCGAGGACGATCGAGCCGGTATTACCACCCGAATCGCTGTCTACTGAGGGGCAGGCCGAAGCATCGGAACTAATGAGCGCCGATCGCAATACAACCGAACAGAGGATCGATAAACTTGCGGCCTATTTCAGCACGAGAGTGGCCACAAGCCGACGGATCATTGATGCGGAACGGACCGTCGCATCTCTGTCGGAATTGACCACACAGCCAGTCGCGTCCGGCGAAACACCGATTGAAATAGCGGATATTGATGCCAGCGCTAACTTTGAAGTCGCGACTCAACTCGCCATCAGCATTGAGAATAAGGCCGCGCAGCCCGAGTTTCTCGTTACCGCGACGCCATCCGCCGAACCTGTTTCCTCGCCAATCGAAGATTTCTTCAAAACCCTGTCCGATGGTGCGGATGCCCTGGCGGCGGAAGAAGCGGCTAATGCCGCGCGCGACGGGGATGCCGAGCGACAGTTGCAGGAAGCCACCATTGACGCACCCTTGCCACCCGCCTCACCCAGCGGCATCGACGACCTACCCAGCGACGACCCCCTATCCGCGCTCGTACGCGTCATCGACGAGGCGTTCACGCCCGGACCAATAGGACCCGATGAGGATACGCCCAAACAAGTGGCTTCGCTGCCATCCGGCTCCAGTGTCGAGGACATGCCTGCCATTGAACTTGAGGCACAGTTGCAGCCACGCAGTCTGGCCGATGACGGCAGCGAGCGGATCGATGACCCAATCACCGCGCTGTTCCTGGCCTTGGGCGAGGCATTTGAGGGCGCCGCGACTGTTGAAGACACAGATCGAGCACCCGCCATCCTTTTGGCACCCGCCGTCGAGCAAATGCCCGAAGCCGAGCCGGTGGACGCGCCTGATGTGGAAACCGTCAACGACAGCATCGACATTCCAAGCGATGATCCGATATCAGCCTTGTTCAGAGCACTTGGAACGATGTTCGAGGCACGGCCAGGTCAGGCGGACGCAACTGCAATCGAGGGTCAGATCGACACCGAGATGCCCGGCCGCGTGCAGGTCGCCGAAGCCGAGCGACCCATCATCATCGCGATTTTCCCCTGAG
>JAYOFM010000268.1:0-1681 GCA_038117225.1 Rhodospirillales bacterium | reverse complement strand
GTTGAGATCGCCATGGAAGGCGGCTGCAAGAAGGTTAAGGGCGCCAAGGAACTCGGCCTTGCCAAAAAGAAGTGCCACGCGATCCGCGAAGACGGCGCCTTCATCGAAGCCGGTGAGAACGACAACCTGATCGTTCAGAAGCTGGACGCCAACTCGAATGCGGTGGGCATCTTCGGCTTCAGCTTCCTCGACCAGAACGCCGACAAGATCCAAGGCGCGGTCGTCGATGGTAATGAGCCGACCTTCGAAAACATCGCGTCCGGCAAGTATGGCGTTTCCCGCTCCCTCTACTTCTATGTGAAGCAAAACCACGTTGGTGTCGTTCCCGGCATCAAGGAATTCGTCAACGAATTCACGAGCGAAAAAGCTTGGGGCGAAGATGGTTATCTGACCGATAAGGGCCTGATTCCACTGCCTGAAAAGGACCGGAAGATGATCATGACATCTTCCCGGAGCCTGGAAATGCTGAGCATGTAAGACGACGACATCCGGCGGCCTTTCAATCCGGAAGGGCCGCCGCTTTCGTTTTTCGCCTACCCTATTGTTTTAAAAATTTGCGTACCTTTTCTTTTTTCAAGTCCGCCTGACATGATCTTTTTTATTCTCACAGTTTCCCTGCTGATCCTTTCCACCTTTGCGTATTGGATGGGCAAGAAGCGGGCTTTCGCGGTGAGCGGCGGGAATACGAGAGAGCTTCATTCCCTGCCGGGCTATTACGGCTCTTACGTCGCCTTTTGGTTTCTGCTGCCGGCGCTGATCGTTTTCACGATCTGGTCGGCGTTTGAATCATCGATCATTTCGGCGCTGCTAATTCCTTCTCTCCCCACATCGGTGCAGGCTGGAACGGCGGATCAGATAAACTTGGCGCTGGGGGAAATTTATAATCTGCAGAGCAGCGCCTTCGCCCAGAAATCAGCGGCGCCTGAAAAGCTGGCCTTGCTGCAACGCCTCAATGAGCTGGAATCGATCGGGCTCGGGGCCATGGTTGCCCTGGCGTTCGCCGCCGGCGCCGCCGGCATGTATCACGCTCGCCGCCGGATCGTCGTCCGCACGCGCGCCCGGCAGCGGGTGGAGAAAGTGGTGAACATCGTGATGGTGGTCTGTTCGGCCATCGCCATTCTGACCACCATCGGCATTGTGCTGTCCCTGTTGTTCGAGACCATCCGATTTTTCAATCAGGTCTCGCCGGCGGAGTTTCTGTTCGGTTTGAAATGGAGCCCGCAAACGGCGCTTCGGGCCGACCAGGTGGGCGCTTCGGGCGCGTTCGGTGCGGTGCCGATCTTTGCCGGCACGCTGTTGATCACGGTGATTGCCATGGTGGTGGCCGTGCCCATTGGCCTGATGTCGGCGATCTACATGGCGGAATACTCAACACCCCGGTTCCGGGGCTGGGTCAAACCGATCCTGGAAATCCTGGCAGGTATCCCGACGGTCGTCTACGGCTTCTTCGCCGCGCTGACCATCGCACCGATGATCCGGGGGTTCGGTGAATCCTTCGGGCTCACGGTGGCCTCGGAAAGCGCCCTAGCCGCCGGGCTGGTGATGGGGGTGATGATCATCCCCTTTGTCTCGTCGCTATCGGATGACGTGATCAATGCGGTGCCGCAGTCTCTGCGGGACGGGGCCTACGCCATGGGCGCGACCAAGTCGGAAACCATCAAACAAGTGGTGTTGCCGGCCG
>JAYOFM010000267.1:0-1686 GCA_038117225.1 Rhodospirillales bacterium | reverse complement strand
ATATAGGAGTTTGCGGTGATGATGGCTGGAGGCGTCGTGCAGTTCGACCGGAAAGCGGCCTGGCAACACGGCGTCGAATTCCGTCGTTGTCCGTACTCCCGGCCCGACCTTTGTTTTCAAGTCATAAGCGTGCAAATGCACTTCACCTGTGGTGTCGGCGCGCCAGATCAATCTCACACGATCACCCTCGCTGACCCGGCGTGTCATTGGACCATTAGCGATTTTGCCGGCGACGATATCAAGGTCGATCGTCTTCGGCGGCCTGTCATCTGCGGTGATGCGGCCGGCGGTTAGGGGCAACACTGCGGATGCAATGAATATCAAGGCGTAGCGGCGACTGAAAACCAACCCGTTGACCCAGGAGCGGATTATTCTCGGCATGTCTACGTTTTTGATCCAGGTCATGGCTGTGGCCGGTTGTGACGGCTTCAATACCTTATCATCAATTTCGCCTATGGAGGATGCATCATGGCGCTCAAGGATATCATTGTTCATGTGGATGGGCGCGAGCCGGCGGCGCGTCGCATTGATGCCGCAGCTGCCCTGGCTGCTGCTCATGATGCCCGCCTGATCGGGCTTTACGCAATTCCGCGCTTGATCATGCCGAGTTACGCGGAGGTTCAAATCTCCGCGGAGGTGCTGGAAAACTATATGAGTCAGGCGCTGGAAGCAGCGGCCGAAACCGGTGCCGCTTTTGAACAACGTGCCGCCAAGGCAGGAGTGATTACGGAGTGGCGCGCCGTTGAGGCCGAAGCGGGCAATCTGCTGGCCGCGCACGGACGTTATGCCGATCTCGTCATCATGGGCCAGCCGGAAGAGGATAGCGGCCTTCTGATAGGCAGTGACGATCTACCAGACCGGGTTTTCATGGATGTTGGCCGGCCCGTTTTGTTGATTCCCTATGTCGCCGACTACCCGGTCATCGGCAGGCGCGTCATGATTGCATGGGATGGCAGTCGCACGGCAACACGCGCCGTGCACGACGCGCTACCGCTGATGGTCGGCGCCGACAAGGTTTCGATCATGTGTGTCAATCCACCGCGAGGTGAATACGGACTCGGTGATTTGCCGGGCGCCGATATCGCGGCCCATCTAGCGCGCCACGGCATCGAAGCGGAAGCCGACCATATCGATTCGAAGGACGTTCCCATCGCGGCGATGCTGGAATCCCGAGCCGCCGATTTTGGCGCCGATTTAATGGTCATGGGGGCTTACGGCCATACCCGGGTGCGGGAGATGATTCTTGGTGGTGTTACCCGGTCTATGATCGAGAGCATGCCGGTACCGGTGCTGATGTCGCACTGAGCGATGGCTTGCTGCGCGCTCCGGCTCTCCCCTATGCTATTCGGGCTGGGCGAGGAGGAGGGTGTCACATGCCGCTAACCGCTGATCAAATCGAGCAGTTTGACCGTGACGGCTATATCTTTCCCGTCAATGTCCTTGATGTGCCCGAGGCGCGCGAACTGAGAGCCCGTCTGGAAGCGGTTGAGGCTGCGCAAGGCGGTAAGTTGGCGCCCGAACAGCGGAACAAGGGGCATTTGCTGTTTAAATGGCTCGACGACTTAATTCGCGACCCCCGAATCCTTGATCCGGTGGAACAACTTATCGGCCCCGACATCTTGTGTTGGAACACGCTGTTCTGGGTCAAGGACAAGCAGTCAGCGAGTTTCGTGTCCTGGCATCAGG
>JAYOFM010000266.1:0-1730 GCA_038117225.1 Rhodospirillales bacterium | reverse complement strand
CAACCAGGTCGATGCCCGCCCGATCCGAATATGCGTCCAGTCGCGACAGAATCTGCCCAACGGCACACGGCGGTTCCGGCGACGGATGAAGGAGCGTTGCGGCCCAGCGTTTCATTTGCGGTATTAGTTGAACAGGTGATCAGGTGCCAGAATGGCTGATCGATGAATATTCAGCCTTTATGCCGATCAGGGAAACATGCCGTAGGGCATGACCGGTTCGTTTGGCCGAGGCCGAGGCACGGGCAGTTCGAGAATCGTCTCTAACCCATCGAGGGTTTTGATCATACGCCATCGCTTTTCGCCAATCTTCTCCCAGGCCGGCTTCTTCATGGGCGTTCCGTTTTTCATGGCCTCGCGACGAAGGTTTTCCTCGTCGCCGACGAATCGTTCAGCGACATTCCAAAAATCATGCTCGCTCATGCCGGTTTGTTCCAGGAATCTATCGACGGCACGCCAAGGAACCTCGCCGTCATAGTGGCGCACCATTTTGATACCTTGCTCCCTGGTAATCTTACCTTCCTGGATGTCCTTCGATGTGTATTTCGTGGTTCGGCAGAACCCAAACTTCGGATACGTGAACCAGATGTAAAGCTCATAAAGATCGTCATCCGTGCTGTAGCCGAATGTATAGGTTCCCGGTGAGCGTTCCTCGCGCATGATAAAGCCACCCACCTCATTGAGTGCAATGTGGAGATGGTGATTGTTGTTCCAAGGCGTATAGTCGCTAAGGAAAATCCGTTCCAAGCCGGCTTCGGCCATTTGCTGGTCGTTCGGCTCCTGATACATCGCGATTTCCGCCGGCGAGAATCCCCATTTCGTCCACTCCTCGGGTTTCGAGAATGATCTCTTGTCGCTGGCAATTCGCGCGTGCACGCCGCGATTGTCGAGTTTCGTATACGCCTCATCGTCGGATCCCGCGTACTCCACGTCCCCGTTCTCTCCCAACAACATGATGGGAATGCGCTTCTCGATGGCCGTATTAGCGATCCCGGAAAACATCAGGTACTGGCGGGGCGGCCAGGGGTCACCATAATTTTCGATCATAAGTCGCGACAACCGACGCCATACCTGCATGTTCGGCATGATGCTGATGACGTCAACGGGCAGTCGTTCGGATAAATTGCGCAAATTGTGGATACCCTCACGGGTCGGCAGAAAGCCTGTGATATTGACGCATAGCGTCTTCAGGTTCAGAACCTTTGATGCGTAATAGGCCTGGAACGTACTGTCTTTTCCACCGCTTACCGGAACGACGCAGTCGTACTCGCGGTCCGGATTCCGGTCCAGACTTTCGGCAACGAGTGCGCGGAGTTCCTGTTCTTTGGCATCCCAATCAATGGCCTCGCGCTTTTCCATCGCCCGCAGGCAGCCATTGCAGATTCCATTTTCATCCAGGGTGATGCGTGGCCGGGTGTCGGGATGGGTACAGGCTTGGCAGAATCTCATTGCGGAATCCTTGCATGGGTCGGTTATCGAATCGTGGGCGAGGGCTAGGTGAAGTTCCAGACCGGGAAGCTGAGGCCCTGATCTCGCAAGTGAAGCTTGGCCTTCTTTAAACCGTGCCCGATGTAGTGAAAAATATTTCCTGCGGAAACTGCCGAGGCACCACCGATTTTGATGCCGTCGACCAAATGCGAAAAGTTGCCGATGCCGCCCGCGGCAATTACCGGGATATTCAAACTATCGGTAACTGATCGCACGAGATCAAGGTCGTATCCCATGGCCGTTCC
>JAYOFM010000265.1:0-1756 GCA_038117225.1 Rhodospirillales bacterium | reverse complement strand
AGGTAGGCCCCGGCTAGGCGGCGACGCAGCGTCGTGTCATCCGGAGTCTTGACGAGCTGCTGCTTCAGACGCGCAACATCATCTACCGGCTTAATGGAAAGAACCATGCGCTATGCCGCCGCCGTTTGTACAATCAGTGAACCCGTTGATCATCGTGAAAATTGTTTCGGATCGGCGCACTCAGTCCGTCGTGCTTGATGGCCACGCTGAGCCGCCGACATTGATCCGGCTGGTTTGCCCAACGTGAACTTATTACCGTAGGTGTGCTGGATGACGTCAGGTTCGCTGATGCTGGCCGTAGAGTAGGCAACGCGGACGATGGTGCCAGCGCCGAGAACGGCAATTATCATTCTGAGAGCCTCCCCGTTGATCCACGTTGTCAGAGCTCTGATTGCTCTCTGGGTTATTGTCTGACCGGGGCGATCCGGCTAAGTCTAGCGCTCATTGTGGCGCGCGCAAACCCCGTGCGTAACGATCCAGTCACGGAGAATATTTGATGCCAACGGACCTTGGTCTCGAACCCGATGCGGCGGCGGCGGAAGAGACGGCGAAACATCTGCTCGATATCGGTGCGGTGAACTTCCGGCCCGAGGAACCCTATAAATTAACCGCTGGTTGGGCGAGCCCAGTCTATATCGATTGTCGCTGGGTAATTTCGTTCACCGACGCCCGCCGGCGCATCATTGCGCGCGGCGTCGAAATGCTGGAGAGCCGGGGTATATTGGCGGAAAGCGATATGCTTGCCGGCGGCGAAACGGCCGGCATCCCCTATGCGGCGTGGCTCGCCGAGGCAACCGGCATCCCGATGTTGTACGTGAGGAAGAAACCCAAAGGTTTCGGGCGAGACGCACAGATCGAAGGTTCAATGGGCGAAGGGCAAAAGGTGTTGCTGGTTGAAGACTTGGCGACCGATGGCGGGTCCAAGATTAACTTCGTTGAAGCGCTGCGCCACGCCGGCGCCGACGTGACCGACATTTTCGTCGTCTTTTTCTATGGCGCCTTCCCTGGCGCTCTCGACACCCTGGCCGAGGCTGGCGTACGGCTCAATTATCTCTGTACATGGAGAGATGTCCTGAAGGTCGCCGCCGAAGGCGAATACTTCCCCCCCAATGCCGTTCAAGGCGTTCGCGAATTTCTTGCGGACCCGGTCGGTTGGTCAGTCGCCCACGGCGGTCGTGGCATCGATGTTCCCAACGCCTGAGCGAGCAATCGGTTGGGTGGCGATTGTTGTCTTCAGTGCCGTCCTCAGCCTCACGGACTCGGTCTCGGCGGCGCACAAACATGGCATTACGCCGCTGGTCGATGCGGCCTGGGTCGCTACGCATAGCGGCAATCCTGGAGTCGTCGTGCTTGATGCCGGCAGCCGTCGTTACGCCTACAACGCCGGACACATCCCTGGTGCCGTCTTCACCGACTATGAAAGAAGCGGCTGGCGTGTTACGCGTGGCGGCACGCCCGGCATGCTACCTGAAATTGCTGCGCTGGAAAAACTCATCGGCGGCTACGGTATCGGCAATGACGATCGGGTTATCATCGTCGCGCCAGGATACAACGCAAGTGACATGGGCATCGCGACACGTACCTATTGGACGTTCAAGGTGCTGGGACACGATAACGTCTCCATTCTCGACGGTGGCATGAAAAGCTATCTCGCCGCCGGTCATCCGCTATCCAGGGACCCCGTCACGCCAACAAACAAGTTGTTCAAGGCTGCATTCGACACCGCTCCGCTGGCGACCCAGGATGACGTCAGAAA
>JAYOFM010000264.1:0-1764 GCA_038117225.1 Rhodospirillales bacterium | reverse complement strand
CGCGATCGGCTGACCCCCGCCACGATGACGCTCGGCCAACGATTCTGGAATCTGAATTGGCTTCTTATCCTGATGATCTGTTGTCTCGCCGCGGTTGGTTTCGCGATGCTCTATTCCGCCGGCAACGGCAGTTTCTCGCCCTGGGCGGAACGGCAGATCGTGCGGTTTGGCATGGGCATTATTGTCATGTTGACGATTGCGCTGACGGATATCCGCATTTGGCTGCGCTATGCCTACGCCTTCTATGCAATTGCCTTTGTCCTGCTTGTCTCGGTCGAGTTCGCGGGCACTGTCGGGATGGGTGCGCAACGTTGGATCGGATTGAAATTTTTCCACCTTCAGCCCTCGGAATTGATGAAAATCGCCCTGGTGCTGGCCCTGGCACGGTACTTCCATCGCCTTAGTCTCGACGACGTCATGCGCCCGACCCATTTACTGTTTCCGATCCTGCTCGTGGTGGCGCCAACCGCGCTGGTCTTGCGTCAACCCGACCTCGGCACTGCATTGCTGCTGTTGATGGGCAGCGCCGCTATTTTCTTCCTTGCGGGCGTTAGATTGTGGAAATTCGTGCTCGTCGGGCTGATTGGGCTGACATCCATTCCCGTTGTCTGGTCAATGCTCCATACCTACCAGAAGAATCGGATCATGACGTTCCTGGCGCCCGAAAGCGACCCGCTGGGCGCCGGATATCATATCCTGCAGTCGAAGATCGCACTCGGCTCCGGCGGGGTCTTCGGCAAGGGCTTCATGAAGGGCACCCAAAGCCACTTGTCCTTCCTCCCGGAGAAGCAGACAGATTTTATCTTCACAATGTACGCGGAGGAGTTCGGGCTTGTCGGAGGCTTGCTGCTGATCGCGCTTTATGCCGCCATCGTGATCTACGGTTTTGCCATCGCGATGCGGTCGCGCAGCCATTTTGGCCGATTGGTGGCCATGGGCGTCTCCACGACCTTCTTTCTGTATGTCTTCATGAACATCGCGATGGTCATGGGCCTCATACCGGTCGTCGGCGTACCTTTGCCGCTGATCTCATATGGCGGCACCGCCATGATGACGGTATTGATTGGTTTCGGTCTGTTGATGAACGTCTATGTCCACCGCGACATGCGGATCAGCCGATACGGCGAAGACTCCGATTCCTGAACCGGATACGGGCGAATTTTTACCGTGCCCGCCGCTCTATTCGCCCTATCTCAATTTCTTTGCACTCCCACAAACTGCCGGAAAAAGTAACATGCCTAACGATGCACCGACGACCGAAAATCTCGTGACTTACGAATCCAAGGATCGGATCGCGACGATCACGATCAATCGGCCGGAGAAAATGAACGCTTTGTCGAACGGCGTTGTGGTCGCGATGCGCGAGGCGATGTTGCGGCTGCAGGCAAGCGACGATATGTGCGGCATCCTCACGGCCGCCGGCGATCGCGCGTTTTCCGTCGGCGCGGATCTCAAGGACCCGCCCCGCGATCCCCACCTCTGGGAATGCATGCCGGGCGTCGGTGTCGACGTGGACAAGCCGCTGGTGGCGGCCGTCTCCGGATATTGCGTCGGCGGGGCGTTTTGCCTCGTCCAGTTCTGCGATTTCGCCGTCGCCTCGGAAAGCGCCGACTTTTTCTATCCGGAAGCCCAGATCGGCTTTTGTGGCGGCTTGATTGCCGGCCTCGCCGCGCGCCTGCCTCACAAGATCGCCATGGAGTTCATGCTGACCGGCAAGCATTTCAGCGCCCAGCGCGCCTATGAGGTCGGCATGGTCAACAAGGT
>JAYOFM010000263.1:0-1804 GCA_038117225.1 Rhodospirillales bacterium | reverse complement strand
ATCAGCCGCTGGCGGAAACCCAGGAGCGACTGATGGGCAACGGCCTCGAGATGGTTCTGATCAACGCGCCCGCCGGTGATTGGAGCGAGGGGGAAAGAGGCCTCGCGGCGCTGCCCGCGCGACGCCAGGCTTTTCAGGACAGCATCGGCGATGCCATTGGCTATGCCCGTGAATTGGATTGCCCGCGCATCCCAATCTGTTCTTGCAGTACGACATTTACCACGCGTTGATGGTTGGCGAGGATCCGCGCGAAGGGGTTTCCGCCAACATGGATGTTATCGCCCATATGCAGGTTGCCGGTACACCGGGGCGGCATGAACCGGTTAGCACGCCGGGCGGTGACTGCGATTTTACGGCACTGTTCGAGTTCATTGACACGGTGGGCTATGGCGGTTGGATCGGCTGCGAATACGCGCCGCGAGCGGGGACGCGGGAAGGCCTTGGCTGGGCAACTGCCTACGGAATTGGCAACTAAACCAGGGTAGATTCTGCCATTTAACCGTCGCTCCAGGCTATTACTTCCTGGCGTTGCTCACCCAATCCCTCGACACCAAGGCGCATGGTGTCTCCAGCCTTCAAGAACACGGGCGGCTTATGACCCAATCCGACCCCCGGTGGCGTGCCCGTTGCCAGCACATCGCCAGGCATTAAGGTCATGTAATTGGATACGTAACTGATGAGCGCGGCGGCGCCCCAGACCATGGTCTTGGTATTGCCGTCCTGATGGCGGGTGCCGTTGACCTCAAGCCAAATTTTCAGGTTTTGCGGATCGGTGACTTCATTAGGTGTCACCAGCCAGGGTCCCAGCGCGGCGAAACCATCGAAGCTCTTGCCCTTGGTCCATTGCCCGGTGCCTTCGATCTGATAAGCCCGTTCCGAAATGTCATTAAAGACACAGTAGCCGGCGATGCAGTCCGCCGCGTCGCCTTGCGTCACATACTGTGCGCGCCGGCCGATGATGACGGCGAGTTCGACTTCCCAATCGGTCTTCTCCGATCCTCGCGGAAGGACCAAAGGATCATTGGGACCAGCCAGCGCAGTAACGGCCTTCTGAAAGATTACCGGCTCGTCCGGAATAGGTAAGCCGGCTTCGCGGGCGTGGTCAGCGTAGTTCAGGCCGATGCAAACGATCTTGCCGACGTTCGCGACCGGTGAACCAAGCCGGGGATTGCCATCAACCTGAGGGAGAGACGCGGTGTCTAACCTTGCCAAGGCGGCTAATCGATCTGGCGAAAGCGTCTCCGGCCCGATATCGCTGACACTATCTGAGAGATCGCGTAGCCGGCCTCCATCATCGATCAAGCCGGGGCGTTCCTCACCGACAGCACCGAAACGTAGCAGTTTCACGCGATTTCTCCTCGATGGATAATTTATCGACGCAGACTACAGCCGGGGCCGACTGGGTCAATCGACAAGAACGGGAATCTGCGGCCACGCATCGGCGATACTATTTGCGGTCAGAACGCAATATCGCGGCGATGCATGGGCTTTTGAACCGGAACGCTCATCGGCATCCTTGCCGTGACCGCTCAGTACATGAATGCCCCCAGCAATGCCGGCATTGCGGCCGGCACCAATATCACCAGCACGGTCACCGACAATCCATGACGCGGCCATATCGATACCGAGGCGCGCCTCGGCTCGGGTCAACATGCCAGGGTTAGGTTTGCGCGCTTCGTGATCAACGACGTCGTACGGTGCGCGACCCTGATCGTGATGCGGGCAGGCAAAGACCGCATTGATGAACGCCCCGGCGTCAGCGAGATCATCGGCACCAGCCGGGACGCCGTCGGTTTGCGGGCGG
>JAYOFM010000262.1:0-1843 GCA_038117225.1 Rhodospirillales bacterium | reverse complement strand
ACAACAGAAAGACGAAGAGGATATTCAGTTCGGGCAGGGTGGTCGTGATCTTGTATGTGGCATAGGCGCCAACGGCCATGAACGCGCCGGTACCCAGGCTTACCAACCCCGCGTATCCCGTGAGAATATTGAGCCCTATGGCGGCCAGCGCAAAGATCACGAACTGAATCATTATGGCCTGAAGCCAATATTCATCGGCAATTATGGGTATGACGACGAATGCGGCGACAAGGACCAGGCCGATAAAGATGCGATCCTGGATGATCGGGAAGATCGCCTGATCGGACGTATAGGAAGTCTTGAACTGGCCGGCTTCGCGATAGAACATTTTTTGCTCCTCCCTACACCCGTTCAATAATTTTTTCGCCGAACAACCCTTGCGGTCGGAACATCAAGAATACCAGCGCCGCCATGTAGCCGAACCAGCCCTCGATGGCACCGCCAAAGGCGGGGCCCCAGTAGACCTCTGAAATCTTCTCGAAAACGCCGATCAACAAACCACCGATAATAGCGCCGGGCACGCTTTCGAAGCCACCTAGAATAAGGACCGGCAGCGCCTTCAACGCGATCAGCACGAGCGAGAATTGGACCCCCGCCTTGCCGCCCCACATGATGCCGGCGACCAGCGCCACAAACCCCGAAACCGACCAGACGATAACCCAAATGGTTTTGAGCGGAATGCCGACGGACAGCGCTGCCTGGTGGTCATCGGCCACGGCTCGCAAGGCGCGGCCGGTCGGCGTGTATTGGAAAAACAAAGCTAGTGTCGCCACCAGCACGCCCGCCGAAACGGCGGCAGTAATATCGAAGGTATTAAGCAGAATGCCGCCAACCTCGAACGAACTGTCGGGAATGCCGATATCGAGTTTCTTGACGTTGGAGCCCCAGGCGATCTGCCCGGCGCCCTCGAACACGAAATTTAGGCCGATACAGGCCATGAACAGGATGATTTGCGCCTGATTGACAAGCGGTCGCAACATGTACTTTTCGATCAGAAACGCGATGCCGACCATGACCGCCATGGTCAGGATAATGGCCAACGGCAACGGCACCGCATGCTCCATCAAGCCAACCAGCGTCAGCGCCGCGAACAGCACCATGGCACCCTGGGCATAATTGAACACACCCGACGCCTTGTAGATGAGCACGAAACCGAGCGCCACGAGCGAGTACATCACGCCGGCCATCAACCCTCCGAGGATCACCTCGAGCAGAAAAATGGGGCTGCCCGCCATATCCAGAAAGGGTGCGATGAAGAAGGTATCGAAAACTTCAGCCATGGTTTCGTCCGGTCCCTCTGATCAATCGTGGCGAACGCCGAGATAGGCGTCGATCACATCCTGGTTGGCGCGCACTTCGTCCGGCGTGCCATCGGCGAGTTTCTTTCCGTAATCCAGCACAACGACGCGGTCGGAAATGTCCATGACCACGCCCATGTCATGTTCGATTAACACGATGGTGGTGCCGAATTCCTCGTTGACGTCGAGGATGTAGCGGCACATGTCCTCTTTTTCCTCGACGTTCATGCCAGCCATCGGCTCGTCGAGCAAAAGCATGTCCGGTTCGGCCGCCAACGCGCGGCCCAATTCCACGCGTTTTTGCAGCCCATAGGGCAGGCGCCCCACGGGCACCTTGCGAATGGCTTCAATCTCGAGAAAGTCGATGACTTCCTCGACCTTGCGCCGGTGTTCGTTTTCTTCCCGCAGCGCGGGCCCATAGTAAAGCGCCTGCCAAAGGAAGTTGCGCTTCATCTTGAGGTTGCGACCGGTCATGATGTTGTCGAGCGTCGTCATGGACATTTCCGACCGCGTCGTTGTGCTGGATTACGGAAAGAAACTCGCCG
>JAYOFM010000261.1:0-1886 GCA_038117225.1 Rhodospirillales bacterium | reverse complement strand
GCGGTCAAAATCGACCCGCAAACACTCCGGTTTTGATTCACCCGCCGGGTGTGCCATGCCAGACGCTCCCTCAATGCCTCAACGTATTGATTCTTATAACAGAACCACGCTCTCGGGGCATGGAATACTGGGGTCACTTGGGAAATAGGAGTTAAATAATCTAATGGATGGCGCCTCGGAAGGTTCGGACGACGAAGGCGAAGTCGCTCGCCAATTTCTTATTGTAACTGCGGTATTTGGGAATAGATGGCCGCTCTCGCCATGCCGGGCTCGCCTCGCTGAGGGCGTCCCGCAGCATCCATTCGTAGGGGAAGGTCCGACCGCGCAACGGCATGACAGCGGCCAAGCGCTCCTTGTCGAGCGGACCTTCGCTGAGCGCGGTGTAGTTTTCCTCCGTCATGACGATCTCATCCTGGCGGGCGTAGGTGATAACCTTTTTCGATACGTCCGAACTGATGCTCTTATCCGTATCCAATTGACGGCTCAGGGCGACGGCATTTTCATAGATTTCGTCCTTGATGCCGGCGAGCGGGCTGGTATCCACGCCATCACGTTGCAGGCGCTCGATCACTTGTTCGGAGACCACATAGGGCACCGGCCGATACGAAGTCTGATCAAAAACGTTCTGCAAGAAGAACAGGCCGATGTAGCAAATGGCGCCGGAAATCAGTGGCGTCACGGCCCAGCCCATACCAATGCCCGTCAGCGTGCGCCAGCGGATGCCGCGGCCGCCGCGCAGTAACGCGATCCCGAGCACGGCGCCGACGACGGCCTGCGAACTGGACACCGGCACCAGCGGAATTGTCGGCAGGCCGTGGCTGGCAAGGAAGTGTTCCAGCCCCTGGGAGGCGAACAGGAACAGCACCAGCGAATGGGCGACCACGGCGACCCAGGCGGCGATCGGCGACAGCGGCATCAGGCCGCCGCCGACAGTCATCATGACACGTTTGGAGTAGGTCATGACGCCGACGGCAATGGCGATGGCCCCAACCAGGAACAACTGCTGCGCCGATGAAACCGTGAAGCCCTCGGCGATGGTGAAGGCGGTGAACGGCGATGCCGGCACGAACACGCCCATGACGTTGGCGATGTTGTTGGCGCCCAGGCTATAGGCGCCGAAAGCCCCGGCGAAGATTAATCCTGCACGGGTATACGCATCCGTTCGCAAGATATGCAGCTTGGCGCGACGGACCACTGCCGTGGTGACCTTGTACAAGACCATCGAGATGCCGGCCGCCAGCACCGGGCAAATAATCCAGGTCGACAGAATCTTGATCAGCGAGGCTTGGTCGGTGAGTGTGCCGGAAAAGAAGTTCCAACCGATGATGGCACCGACGATGGACTGCGTGGTCGATACCGGCAGTCCCGCCTTGGTCATCATGTAGACGGCGATCGCCGCCGCCAATGCGGCCATGAACGAGCCGGGTAGGGCGTTGATGGCGCCCAACTTGCCCAAGGTGTGGGCAGCGCCAGCACCGGATAGTACGGCACCCAGGACGACAAACACGGAACAGATGATCGCGGCCGTGGTAAAGCGGATCATGCGCGTCCCGACGGCGGTGCCAAACACATTGGCGGCGTCGTTGGCGCCGAGTGCCCAACCTAAAAACAGGCCGCTCGACAGAAAGATGAGAATTCCGGCTTCCATGTTGAATTGGGATCAGATGGAGCGCTTGATGGCGTAAATGGCGAGCCGGTCGGCCACGTCTTCCGACCAGTCGGCGACATTGTCGATGTGTTCGACGAAGTTGCGTAAGTGACTTTTGTTCGCAAGTTCCAGATCATCGGAATCGAAGATGGCGCGCTTGAGCTTGGTCGAGACCTTGTCGGCTTCCTTCTCGTAGAACATGACCTTGTGATTATGGTCAGCGACCCGTTCGACGTCA
>JAYOFM010000260.1:0-1903 GCA_038117225.1 Rhodospirillales bacterium | reverse complement strand
CCTTTTCCGAATCGACCCGGCCCAGAATCATCGAATCCTTGCCCGCCGCGGCGATGACCTCGCGCATCTCCTGCACCCGGCGGTCTTCTTCGTCGCCGGTAAATTCCGGCCCCCAGGCGATCTTGATGAAGTCGGATCTCAGCCCGGCCGGCTCGAAATAGCTCAGCGACAGCGGATTGAGGCCGTCGACCACCACCCGGTAGCCGCGCTCCTGCAGGGAATCGCGGGCGTAGGAGTAGCTTTTCAAGTCGGCGAAGATATCGATGATCTGGAATTCGATCACCACCTTGTGGGCGTTGGCGCCGACGGCGCGGTGCAGGTTCTGGAAATCGCGCGACAGCACGGTGGAAACGTTGAGGTTGATGCTGAGCGGATCCTGCAGCTCGTCGAATTCCTCTTCCACCAGGACCGCCAGCAACCGCCGGTCGAGGGTCTCGGTCAGGTACTGGAACAGCCACGGGCTGGCGAACAGGTTGATCTCCGGCGCCACGCGCTCGCGCACCTCGGCCATGGAAATGAACAGCTCATAGAATATCAGCTCGCCACCGCCGCCGGTGCGTACCTGCAGGCAGGCTTGGCGCTTGATCATGTCGGCGACGCGCATGCCGGCGAGCTTCTGGTTGATCCCGGCCAGGTTGCCGGGGCGCAGCGGATCGCCAAGCTGCTTTTCCTGGTCGCGCTGCTGCGCCAGTTCCTTCAGCTTCTGCTCGGCCTCGACGGCGAGCTCGGTAATGACGCCGAAGAAGTCGGCGAAATCTTCGCGGTTGGAAAGGTCGTACCAGGTGGAGAACTGGTCCTCGAAGGAATCCTCGTCCATTTCCGTCAGCGGGTCTTCGCTGAACAGGCCGCGAACCTTCTCCATGATCGAATCGACGTCGTCCACCGGCACTTCGCGGCAGATCAGCACGAGGTCCTTGTTGGTCAGCGAAAACAGCGTCGCGTCGGCGCTGTCGATCAGGGTGTCGAAGGTGCGCGCGGCGATGTCGATGAAGTGCTGCTGCTTATTGTTGGGGCGGAGCGCCGAAAGGTGCACGTGCACGGCGAAGTAACCGATGGCGTTGTTCTGGATTCGGTTCAGCCGGTCCAGCAACAACGATTCTTCGGTGGTGTCGGCGTCGCCGCTGCCCATGCTCGTCGTGGCTACACCCCAATCAGCCATGCCAGCCTATCCACGCTCCAGAATTGTTGGCAGATTTCGCAAGATGCCACGAAATTAGGACCCGAACCATTAAAATCCCCTTACAACTAGGCCCATGAGTGTCCCCAAGTGATCGGTTTGCCGCTGGCTTTCGGGCTTCGGCAGGGCTCATAATGGCGCCATGGCCGCATTGTACGAACCCCCGCCGGATACCCGCGTTTACGCCATCGGCGACATTCACGGCCGGCTCGATCTACTGCGCCAACTGCGCGCCCTGATTGTCGAGGACATGGCCCGCGCGCCGGTGGCAAGGGCGGTGGTGGTCTATCTCGGCGACTACGTCGACCGGGGGCCGGCATCGAAGCAAGTGGTCGAAGCGCTGATTTCAGAGCCCGTCACCGGCGCGACGGAAATTCACCTCAAGGGCAACCACGAGGACCTGTTGCTGCGCTTCCACGATTCCGGCGATCTTGGCGAGACCTGGCTGATGAACGGCGGCGGCGCGACCCTGGCGAGCTACGGAATCGCGGCCGCCATCGATCCCTTCGATGCGCTGTGGCAACTGGATGAGTTGCGGGCCGACTTGCGCCGGCGCCTGCCGGCGCATCACCAGGCGTTCCTGCGGGGCCTCGCCCTCGACCACCGGGAAGGGGGGTATCTATTCGTGCACGCCGGCGTTCGGCCCAACGTCGCGCTGGCGGCGCAGTCAGCCGAGGACCGCATTTGGATTCGCGACGAGTTCCTCTCCAGCGACGCCGATTTCGG
>JAYOFM010000259.1:0-1922 GCA_038117225.1 Rhodospirillales bacterium | reverse complement strand
CGGCTGTGCGATGTCCTGGATAAGAACAACACGGCAAGCGCCGTCTGGGCCGACAGGGGACTAGGCGCCGCCGATGTGGCCAGCCTACGTGACCATCTGGGTGATGCCGACATGGTCGTCAATTGCGTGTTATGGCCGAAACATCGGACGGACCATCTGATCACCCGCGCCTTGCTGGCCGAGATGAAGCCAACGGCGGTCATCGTCGATATTTCCTGCGACGAAGCCGGTGCCATTGAAACATCTCGCCCCACCACGTGGGCCGATCCCGTCTACAGCGTTGACGGCATCCGCCACTTCGCCGTCGACAATGTCCCGGGCGCCGTGCCCGTGGCGGCATCCGCTGGGTATAGCCGCGCCATCATGCCGTTTGTTTCATTGATCGCCGCCAAGGGTGCGCTTACGGCCTGCCGGGAGCAGCCCTGGCTGGCGCGTGGCCTCGTTGCCGCTGGCGGTACTTTGGTTCATGCGGAAACCGCGCAGGTCCAAGGCCGACCTGTCGTGGCGACAGAAGAACTTCTGGCCAGCAGAAATTCTAGTTAGCGACCGCGTTAATTTGCCCCGATGTTGATCCTATTGATCAGTATCGACACCATTTCAAACAATACGAGATTAGCCAGATAGCAGGTCATGTCGCGGACATCGTACGCTGGCGCCACTTCGGTCAAATCACAGCCGATGATATCCAAATTACTGAGCGCACTGACGCACGCCAGGGCTTCCGCGCTCGTCGGGCCGCACGGTTCGGGGCTTCCCGTCCCCGGTGCAAAAGCTTGATCGACGAAATCCATATCGAACGTCACGTAAACCTTAAAGCCTTCAAGCCGCTTTATCTGCTCCGCGAAACCGGCGCTCCCCATTTCGCGGAGTTCATCGGAACTGATGACCTGAATGCCGTGTTTGTTCTGCAGATCGAATTCAGCGGCACTGTAAACTTTTCGGATGCCGACCTGGATGAAGTTTTCGGGTTCGATCAGCCCTTCCTCGACCGCCAGGCGGAACATGGTGCCGTGCGTGTAACCACCTTCCAGCGTGTCCGTATGGGCATCGAAATGAACAACGGCGAATTTTCCGTGCTGGCGGTTCATGGCATGCATGATGGGATAGGTGATGCCATGGTCGCCGCCGACGGAAACCGGCACGATGCCGGCGCTCAGTAGCATCGAAATTTCGCGATCCATAGCTTCCAGGGCATCACTGACCGAAATCGGTGAAATTAACGCGTCGCCGCAATCGACGACCATGTTGCCATCGTCGATACTGACGTCGAGTGCCGGGTTATAAACGGGTGAGCGCCAACACGAGGCACGAATACCGCGTGGCCCAAAGCGCGCCCCCGGCGTGCGGACCACGCCTCCATCATAGGGCATGCCAATGATGCCGATCCTTGGATCGTTGATGTCGCCCATCAACGGTGCGCGCAGGAATGTCGGAATGCCGATGAATCGCCGAGGGTCTCCCGTCGTCACCAAGCCGCCCTTCCGGTAGGTGCCAAGGCTATGAAGGGTGGTCGAGAGGTCCGTTGAAGGATCGTTAGTGTACATCGCGATATCCTCGCAATATGGACGGGACGTAGCGGGTCAGCCGCGCCCCCCCGGGTCCAATCACAATACGCCTGCCCCCGGCTGCGGACAAACTCTACGGGGCAATTAAGCTGTCCCTGAATTCTTTCTCGACCCACGCCATGATCCGGCTGTTTTCCGCGCTGAGTGGCCCGCCTTCCCTGGCCATTGCGTAGAAGTGACGACCGGTTTCGATTTTGATGTCTGCGGCGCGAACCAACCAACCCCGTTCAAGGTGGCGATCAATCAGATGACGCCAGCCGATGGCAATGCCTTGGCCGTCGCAGGCCGCGTTGACCAAAAGCGTATAGCTGTTTGCCGTCAGGACCGGTCGCGCGCGTGGTGGTGTAACGCCGCGTT
>JAYOFM010000258.1:1226-1933 GCA_038117225.1 Rhodospirillales bacterium | reverse complement strand
TCTTCGATCCCACACACGTCTCCGCCGGTTAGACCGCGCCAAAGGGAGCAGTCGTCCTGTGCCATGGCTGACAAACCGTGATCGGCGAGCGTCTTTTCCGTGGTCAGTAGCGATACGCCGTCGGCCAACAGCGAAGCGACCTGAATACCGACGGGAAATGCACATCCACTCAGCAAGACAGGCGAAACGACGGCGGCGGCGAACACGGCAGAACGGCGGGGTTTGAACATTCTGTCCATCTCTCTACTCCCAAGGATTAGCGCGCCGTTGCGGCCGGCATTTCGCTTATGTGACCCGGTATAACCGGTAACCCCTAATAAATCGGAAACGGATGATAGCGCCTCAAAACACGCCGGCGTCGAGCCCCGCCGCCATTAGCATGCCCAGTTCGCGGCATTGCTGAACGAAACCGGGCTGGAACTCGCCACGACAGATCAGCGGCTCCTGCACAGCCCGCCACCGCAGGCCGGTGACGATGGTTTCAACGCCGCGCCGTGTACCGGTACCGTCCTGACCGGCCCGAACATAGAGGGCATAGGGCCGCCCTTGGGTTTCCTCGAGGCAAGGATAATAGATGCGATCGAAGAAATCCTTCAACGCGCCGGACATATACCCAAGGTTCTCGGTTGTCCCCAGGATCACCGCGCCAGCACGACGGACGTCCTCGGCCTCTGTATCGAAGGGACTGCGGGCATCCACGTGTACGC
>JAYOFM010000258.1:0-1216 GCA_038117225.1 Rhodospirillales bacterium | reverse complement strand
TCCACGTGAACGCCGTCGATATCAGAGTCGCTCGCCCCGGCGATAACGGCGTCAAGAAGGGCGCGCGTGTTTGGCGACGGCGCGTGGGCGACGATCAAGAGTCGTTTATCTGCCATGTCCACTTACACCTTGCATGGGTTCAGTGTAGGCTCATCGTCGCGATGACGAAATCGAAACCGAGTGCCAAGGCGGAAGACTTGGGGTTGCTAGTGGACACGACCGCTGGCGGCGCTGGCGCGGATCTGGAATCCTGCATTGGCCAGGAGGTGCGAAATTTTCGCCGCCGGCTCAATCTGAAAGGCGTGGAACTCGCGAAACTCAGCGGTCTGACCCCGGGGGCATTGTCGAAGATCGAAAATGGACAGGTGTCTCCATCGTTGGCCACCTTGCAGGCCATCGCCCAGGCGCTCAGCGTACCCGTCACCGCCTTGTTCCGGCGCTTCGAGGAACAACACGCGGCGTCTCACGTGCCCGCCGGCAAAGGCTTGCTGATCGAACGCCGTGGCACGCGGGTTGGCCACCTCTATCACTTATTGGGCCACAGCACCGACAAGCGCGTAGCGTTTGAACCCTACCTGATTACCCTGACGGAAGAATCAGAAGTATTCCCGTTGTTCCAGCATACTGGCACGGAATTTTTGTACATGCTGGAGGGCGAGGTCGTATACCGCCATGGCGATAAGACTTATCGACTACGCCCCGGTGATTCGCTACTTTTCGACGCCATCGCACCGCACGGGCCGGACGAACTGATCAGCCTTCCCGCGCGTTATCTCAGTATCATCGCCTACACACGAGATGATGATTGATTCTCCACTAATTTTCCTGATAAGAAATATTGTTGATTAATACGAAACTCGTGCCAGTCCGTGTCTGGCGTGAATGGAGGCGACGCGCATGTGCGGAATAGCTGGAATTCTTTACAAGGGGCAGGCTACTCAGTCCGCCGTCGGCAGGGATTTGATCTCGATGCTAGACGGTTGCCAACACCGTGGCCCGGATTCGACCGGCTTCGCGCTTTATCACGATGCCGAACCCGGCAGTCTGCGGCTTCGCTTCTTCGTTGGCGACGGTGACGCCGCCGACACGGCGGTCGATCGTATCAAGGAAAAGCTGGCCGATTTTCAAGCTGTCATCGCGGCCGAGAAGCGCGTCGGCACCAGTTATGCCGTCACCGTTCGTTTTTCCGGCGATCTGCAGAAATTCGCCTCTGCCA
>JAYOFM010000257.1:0-2027 GCA_038117225.1 Rhodospirillales bacterium | reverse complement strand
GCGGGCGGCTCGCCGGAAAAGAGATTCTGGTTTTCCATCCAGTCCATGGCGGCGGTGTGCAGATCGACTTTCTCTTCGTCGAAATGGCCGTGTCTCGTTTTGTGACTGACGATGAACACGCGCGCCTGCTGATCGCGGCAGCGGTCCAGAAATGCCGTGACTCCTTTAAACAACTTCGCATGCTTCATGTGCGCGCCGTATACACGGCCTTGCAGACGCATCCACGCTTCTTCACCGGCCGTCCCGATGACGGCTTGCTTGACGTCGTCCTTGCCGCCGGAAAATCCGTCCGAAAGCAGACCCTCGGCAGTAGCCGCCGAAGAAAAAACCTCGTCGTAGTCGGCGATGGTGTTGTCGAAATCTATGCCGATGCGCACGGCGCCGTAATCCTATTTGAGGTCCGCTTCCTGCATTCGCTTGATATTGAAATATCGCGAATCGTTCAGGCTGTCCGGCAGGCGCCCCGCTCTCATGGCCTCGACGAGGTCTCGCACCGCCTCGTCGATGGTGTGGGTCGCCTCGAACCCCAATTCGTCTCGGATCCGTTGTGACGATACATGATACGATCTCAGATCATCCGTCGGCTCAACGTCGATGGGCAGGTCGTCGCCGACCGCCGTGCGGACCATTTCCGCGAGCTGCATCACGGAATGATTTTCGTACCCCGCATTATATATCTTCCCGTCAATTCGTTCATCCGCCTGATCGAGAAGAAAGCAGTAGAGCCCGACCATGTCGTCAATGTGAATGTTCGGGCGTTTCTGCGAACCGCCCAAAACCTTGATGCGGCCATTGTTGACGGCATGATTGGTCAGGATGTTGACGATCACGTCGAGGCGTTGGCGTGGCGCGTAGCCGCAGACGGTCGACGGGCGAATCGTGCATGTGACGAATCCCGGTTCCCGCTCTTCCTCGAGTATCTCCTCGCATATGGCCTTGAACCTCGAATAGTCCGTCAATGGATCGAGCGGCAAGTCCTCGGTGACCTCCGCTTCCTCCTTGACGCCATAGACACTCGAAGATGAGGCATAGATGAAACGTGCCACGCCAGCGCTCTTCGCGGCGCGAACCAACGGACGGAAGGCATCGTGATTGATCGATCGCCCGAGGTCGGGATTCAGGTCATAGGATGGATCATTTGAAATGCAGGCCAGATGGATGACCGCGTCGCATCCATCCAAGGCCGCGGCAACGGTGCCAGCGTCGCGAATGTCACCCTTGACCTCCCGTAGCCGCGGGTTCGCCCTGACCGGGGCAAGCACCTCATCGCCGTAGAGGTACAGGTCCAGCACGGTTACGCCGTGACCGCGCTCCAGCAATGCCGGCACCAGGGCGCTGCCCACATAGCCGGCGCCTCCGGTGACCAATACGTTCCACTGACGTCCCGTTGCCATCGTCGTTACTCCGAAACCTGACTTATTTCATGAGGGTGGTGATAAACTTGACCAGCGGTACTTTCTCGACGGACGCGCGATGTCCGACAATGCCGACCTTCAACGCACCGGCGGCGTTGCCGATAAAGCCGATGGATTCGATTTCCCCCCCGGCGGCGACCAACGGGGCGGTAACGGCGAGAAATGCATCGCCCGCGCCGACCGTATCGACGATGGTCTTCGTAAATACGGGGATATGGCGCGTCCCGGCCCCGGCCTCGTAGGTCACGCATCCGGTGACGCCACCCGTGATGATGACCCGCGACGCAGACCTCGTGGTCGTAACCGATTTCGGCCACGGCATGATCGCACCGTCGACAGTCAACACGCTGGTGGAAAACGCTAAATTCCTCGCCGTCAATGCACAGACCAATGCGGGCAACAAGGGCTTTAATCTCGTCACCCGTTATCCGCGCGCCGACTACGTCTGCATTGATGGCGTCGAGGCGCGGCTTGCCGTGCAGGACAAATTCGGCGATCTCCAGGAAATTGCGGCCGAAGGCCTTCCCAGCCGAATGTCCACGTCGCGGGTCATCATCACGGGTGGCGTCACCAAACACCACCGCGTCGCCGCCGCTGGCGGCGTGGCGCACG
>JAYOFM010000256.1:0-2060 GCA_038117225.1 Rhodospirillales bacterium | reverse complement strand
AGACCACACCGCCATCATCACCCGCTTGGCATGGCCCGCATAAGCCTTCTTGATCGACACCACGGCGACGCGGTACGAGCAACCTTCTGGCGGCAACCAGAAATCGACAATTTCGGGAAATTGTTGGCGCATCAACGGAATAAACACCTCGTTCAGTGCTTCGCCCAGAATCGACGGTTCGTCCGGCGGCCTGCCGGTGTAGGTGGATAAGTAAATTGGGTTGCGCCGCATGGTCACCGCGCTGACGCGAAACACGGGGAACGGCTCGACCGCGTTGTAATACCCCGTATGGTCCCCGTAGGGACCTTCATCGCCATACTCTTCCAAGGACACGTGCCCCTCGAGAACGATTTCCGCCGTCGCCGGCACCTTCAAGGGAATGGTCTTGCATTCGACAAGATCGAGGCGCGCCTCGCGCAGCAATCCGGCGAACTGATACTCCGACAAGGTGTCCGGCACCGGCGTCACGGCGGCGAGGATCGTGCCGGGGTCGGCGCCAATGACCGCGGCGGCGGGTAGGGGTTCGGACTTCCGGTCGCGCCAGCGCGCGTGGTGCTGTGCGCCACCACGGTGCTTCAGCCAGCGCATCAGGGTGGTGTTGCGCCCGGTCACCTGCATTCGGTAGATGCCGAGATTACAGACATCGCGACTGTCGTCCCCAGGACCCTGCGTGACGACGAGCGGCCAGGTGATCAGCGGCGCCGGCTCGCCAGGCCAGCAGGTCTGGATCGGCAAGGACGCGAGGTCTATGTCATCGCCTGTCAGCACCACTTCCTGGCACGGCGCCGATGACACGGTGCGTGGCTTCATGGCCATCACGGTTTTCAGCAGCGGCAGCATTTCCAGCGCCTCGCGCCAGCCGCCAGGCGGTTCGGGCTGGCGCAGAAAAGCCAGTGTATCGCCGATCTCGCGCAGCTGATGGGGTTCGCGGTTCATGCCCCAGGCAACCCGTTCCACATCGCCAAACAGATTGACCAAGACCGGCATATCGTAACGACCGCCGTCCGGTTTTAGAACATGCTCGAACAGAATCGCCGGGCCGCGTTCGGCAAGTACGCGGGTCTGAATTTCCGTCATCTCAAGATGGGGCGAAACAGGCGTCGATACACGCACCAGCCGCCCCGCCTGCTCCAGGCGATCGATAAAATCCCGCAATGACTTATAGGGCATACGTCCTCACTCTCGGCTAACTGGCGATTCACGCCTGTGCCGGGGGTCGGGTCAAGTGAGATATCACCATGCAGGCCGTTGTATTCGGCCAAAAAGACCGATAACTTTGTTCCTGTTTCCGCATTCATGGGTTGTCAAACGGCGGCGTGCCGTGCCTTTGTGGAAAGTGAAAAAGCCGGGAAAACGGCATGTTTTGGGGGCGTGATGGCCAACGAAGTCGGCGCAACAGAGGCGGGACCGGACGCGGGTAGTTTCGCGCGCCTGATCGAGATCGGCATCGCCCTGTCCGCCGAACGCGATATCAACCGACTGATGGAGATGATCCTTCTCGAGGCGAAGGAACTTTGTAACGCCGACGGCGGGACCCTTTATCTGCGCACCGATGATGATCGCCTCAAATTCGAGATCATGCGGACAGACTCGCTGAACATCGCCATGGGCGGAACCACCGGAAAGACCATTTCCTTTCCGCCACTGAATCTTTTCGATCCGACGTCGGGCGAGGCCAACACAAAGAACGTGGCGACCTTTACCGCCGTGACCGGAAATTCGATCAACATTCCCGATGCCTATGATTCGGATGAGTTCGATTTTTCAGGCACCAAGAAATTCGACGAGGGAACCGGTTACCGCTCGAAATCCTTTCTGACGGTCCCACTGAAGAACAGCCAGGACGAGATCATCGGCGTCCTGCAGTTGCTCAATGCACAGGACCGGAAATCGGGTGAGGTCATCGCCTTCGGGTCAGACATTCAGCCATTGATCGAAGCGCTGTCGTCGCAGGCGGCCGTCGCGCTCGACAATCAGCAGTTGCTGGAGGCGCAGAAGAAGCTTCTCGATTCCTTCATCGAGCTGATCGCGTCCGCCATTGACGCCAAGTCGCCCTACAC
>JAYOFM010000255.1:0-2128 GCA_038117225.1 Rhodospirillales bacterium | reverse complement strand
GAATGATTCTGTCGGATTCCGCCGCGATTGCCGAATACCTGGACGAGACCCATCCGGATCCGCCGCTGTTCGGCCGCAGTCCCCCTATACGCGCCGAGGTCCGGCGGTTGGTCGCCTGGTTCGACCGGAAGTTCGATACCGAGGTGACTCGGAATTTGGTCGACGAAAAGATCATGAAACGTTTCCTTGGCATGGGCGAGCCCAACAGTCAGGCGATCCGTGCGGGAAGCGCCAACATCCACACCCACATGGACTATATCGCCTACCTGACGGAGGAACGTCGTTGGCTCGCAGGCAATGATTTCTCGCTTGCGGACATTACGGCGGCGGCGCATTTCTCCTGCGTCGACTACCTCGGCGACGTGCCGTGGAACGATCATGAACCGGCCAAGGAATGGTACGCCCGCGTTAAATCCCGGCCGAGTTTTCGTGCCCTGCTCGGCGACCATATTCCCGGCTGCCCACCGCCCAGGCATTACGCCGATCTGGATTTTTGAGTTCGCAGAGGAGGGATTTGCATGAGCGCCCCACCGACTCCCTCGAACGCTCCCGACCTGTCCGCGGACGGATCGACCGCACTTGAGCGGGCTCGACGCCAGCCGCTGATGCTCGGTCTTTTCCTGCCGATACAGAATGGCGGCTGGACGCCGTCGACAGCGCCGCGGGGTACGGATTGGTCGTTCGATTACAACGCGGCGCTGACAGTTCGCGCAGAGGAGCTTGGTTTTGATTTGGTCTTTGCCCTGGCGCAGTGGCTGGGGGCCGAAGGGCACGGAGGCGAGACGCGCTACCGGAAGTATTCGCTCGATCCCCTACTGATGACCGCCGGAACGGCGGCGCTCACCCGCAACATCATGCTGATCTCGACCGTCCATGTCCTCTACGGCTGGCACCCGCTGCACCTGGCCAAGATGGGTGCGACACTGGATCACATGACAGGCGGCCGCTGGGGCCTCAATCTGGTGACCGGTTTCCGGCCACACGAGATGGGTATGTTCGGCCTCGACTCCATTCCGCACGACGAACGCTACATCATGGCGGCCGAATTCACCGAGATGCTGGAGCGTCTTTGGCGCGAAGATGCCGACGTGACCTGGAAAGGTCGATATTGGTCGCTTGACGAGGCTTACGTTTCTCCGAAACCGGTCAAAGACAGACCGATTCTGGTCAATGCCGGCAGTTCAGAGGCCGGTCTCGACTATGCCGCAAAGTACTCCGACCTGATTTTCATAACCAGTCCCGGCGGCGCCGATATCGAAGACGCGCTGCGGACCCTGCCCGATCATACTCGCCACATCCGCGAGCTCGCCGCCGGGCACGGCCGCGAAATCCGCACGGTGATCAATCCGCACGTCATCTGCCGGGACACCGAACGCGAAGTCGAAGAGGTCTGCCGCGCCATCGTGGAAGCCGAGGATTCGGCGGCCGTCGACGGGCTCATGGGCACAATGACGAGCGGCGATCAAACATCCTGGCGCGGGCACAAGCGCAATCAGCGGATCATCGGTGGCAATCTGCATGTTTTCGGCACACCGGAACAGGTGGTCGAGCAATTCGTGAAGTTGAAGGCCGCCGGGTGCGACGGGATGCAGATCAATTTCTTCGACTTCGCACCCGACCTCGAATATTTCGGCGCCCGCGTCATGCCACTGCTGAGGCAGGCTGGACTGCGCTATGACTGACGATGGGATGATTGACCTGTGAGTACCTCGAACAGACCGCGCCGCCTCCACCTCGGCGCCTTCATGCGCCCCGTGAGCATTCATACCGGCGCCTGGCGTTATCCCGGCGCCTATCCAGACGCCAATTTCAATTTCGGCCATATCAAACGGTTTGCACAGAAGCTGGAAAGCGGATTATTCGATGCCTTTTTCATGGCCGATCATCTGGCCGTCCTGAACATGCCGATGGATGCGCTGAAACGAAGTGCCACGGCCACTTCTTTCGAGCCCATGACCTTGCTGCCGGCGCTGGCCGCGGTCACCGAGCATCTGGGATTGATCGCCACGGGTTCGACGACCTACGAAGAGCCCTACCATGTCGCCCGGCGTTTTTCCTCCCTGGACCATATCAGCGGCGGAAGGGCGGCCTGGAACATCGTGACCACCTCGAACCCGAACGCGTCTCA
>JAYOFM010000254.1:0-2159 GCA_038117225.1 Rhodospirillales bacterium | reverse complement strand
CGACGCGGACGCGGTTGGGGCCGAGCATCTCGGCCCGGTATTCGGCCAGGCCCGGCGGCAGTTCCCCGGCGTCGCGGTCGAGCGTGATCACCATCTCCTTGGCGTCGAGGCGTGCCAGCAGGTCCGGCGTCGGCTCGCAGGCAATCAGTTTGCCGTGGTCGATGATGGCGATGGTGTCGCACATGGCCTCGGCTTCCTCGAGGTAGTGCGTGGTCAGCAGCACGGTGACGCCTTCGGCGTTCATGCGCTTCACGTGGGTCCAGAGCTGGCGGCGGAGATCGACGTCGACGCCGGCGGAAGGTTCGTCCAGCACCAGCACCGGCGGGCTGTGCACCATGGCCTTGCCGACCAAAAGGCGCCGGCGCATGCCGCCCGAGAGCGAGCGCGTGTAGGCCTCCGCCTTGTCGGCGAGGCCGACCGCGGCGAGCACCTCTTCGGTGCGGCGTTCGGCGGCCGGGATGCCGTAGAGCCCGGCCTGCATGTCGAGCGTCTCGCGCGGCGTGAAGAACGGGTCGATGTTGAGTTCCTGCGGCACCACGCCGATGGAGCGGCGCGCGGCGCGCATGTCGGCGTCGATGTCGTAGCCCCAGACGGTGGCGCTGCCCGCCGACTTGGTGACCAGGCCGGCGAGGATGTTGATCAGCGTCGACTTGCCGGCGCCGTTGGGGCCGAGCAGCCCGAAGAACGAGCCGCGCCGGATGGTCAGCGACACGTCGTCCAACGCCGGCGTTTTCGATTTGCCGTAAGTCTTCGAAAGGCCGTCGATGACGATCGCCGCGTCCGGCGTCTCGGGGGCGGTAAAATAGGCCATGGGATTGCTTCGCGCGAAGGCCGGTTGAAGTCAAGCGACGTTGATTCGGGGCTGCTTTTCGCTATCATCGAGGCCGCATACGCTTCGCCGAAAAGGAACGCCGCCATGAACGCCGAAACCGCGACCGAAGAGACCATCGAGGTGACCACCAAGCGCGTGGCCTGCGACGGCGGCGGCGGCGCGCTCGGCCATCCCAAGGTCTACCTGGAGATGGGCGAGAAGGCGGAAATCACCTGCCCTTACTGCTCGCGGCACTACGTGCTTGCGGCGGGCGCGTCGGTTTCGGACGCGCACTGAGGCGGACGCCTCGCGAAGCCCCTCCTACCTGAGCGTCACGCTCAGGGGATAACCATTGAGCTCACGCTCAGGAAATGACCGAGCGTCACGCTCAGAGTCTGATTCGAAAGTTTTCATATGATATCAGCCCCTTGCCAGAAGTCTACTGACGCGCCGTATATGAGCGACGAGCAGCCAGGTTTCGGCACTGGCAATGGTTTGCTCCCAGTCCTTGGCCAGTCTGCGGCACCGTCCGAGCCATGCAAAGGTGCGCTCGACGACCCAACGGCGCGGGAGAATGGAAGACATCGGCCAAGCCTTGAACTGCTTGCCAAGTAACGCAAACGTCGATGCCCATTTCTTCAAATTCTTCATCGGAAGCCGTTACTTTGCCCATGTAGCGATTTGTTATGGCATGACAATCTCTAGACCACTGATTTACAACTTCGGAGCGAGGCGCAATGACAATTACCCGATCAATGAAGCCCTGATCCATAAGAGTTAGCGCAATGCTGCACGCGCATATTGTTTTACCGGCCCCGGGAGCCGCATTGATCAGAAAATGGCGATCCTCCCCGATCTCAGTTAGCCAATGAATACTTTTTGCTATGGCTTCTTGCTGCCAAGGCCTTAGTGGAGTTGACATCAGCTTACTCCCTTTTTTGAGATTGCATTTCGCGCAAAGGGCTTGGCCATTAGTAACAATTGTTTTCCCACCCTTTGAGTAGGGGATTTTGTGGTCGGCATGGAAACGATCCCCCAAGAATTTTCCACAAACTTGACATTGAAAACCAGCGGCCCAGGCCAGAATCCTTCTCTGTCTTTTTGAGAAAAATCGCATCAACGGTTCATCCAATACTCCGTCAGGACAAGCTCTCTAATTGGAAGATTTGGTGGAGGTTTTAAAACCGCGTGTTCGTTCACACGGCGGAGGGCCGCCGCATAAGGAATACTTCGGGACTGGATGACCCAACCCTGCTTGCGCAACTCCGTAATGAGGTCTGTCAGGTTTGAGACACCAAAAAATATCAGCGCCTCAAGACGGGTAATGGGATTTCCCTCGGCAATATGC
>JAYOFM010000253.1:0-2169 GCA_038117225.1 Rhodospirillales bacterium | reverse complement strand
GCGAAGTAGCGCTGATTGAGGTAGAACATGTCCAAGACGCTGATCGACTGCTTGACGCTTGGCAGCGCCAGGATGACGGCGAAATACCAGATCAGTATCCACAATAACAACGGCACGTTGCGCATGAGTTCCACGTACGCCGATGCGATAAAGCCGATCAACACATTCTGCGATAGTCTCAGGATACCCAGGATGAAACCGAGGATGGTGGCGAAGAGGATGCCGGCGACGGCAACCAGCAAGGTATTCACCAGGCCGGTAATAAAGACGTCGAAATGGGTACTCTTATTAACATCGAACCCGGTCAGGTTCATGTTCGGGTAGGCCGCCACGAAGCCCGCGATATCGTCCATAAAGGCGAAACCGGGCTGAATATTCAGCCGCTTCAGATTGGTCTGGGTATTGTCGATAATGAACAACGCGAAGGCCAGAAAAAGGGCGAACGACACCACCTGAATGAAAATCCGGCGGAATTTCCGGTCATACCAAAGACGGCTGATTGACTTCGTGCCCATGTCCGACTGACCCCCGTCATGATGGCTCGAAACTATAAAACTCGAAACGTTGGGAAACCGGCCAGGCCAGAGATGGCCTGGCCGGATTTCCTATTACATCGGCGTGTCGAAAATCCTCGACGCGCCTTCAACCCTTAACGGAACGGCGCGGCGTAGAGGATGCCACCCTTGTTCCACAGGGCGTTGAGGCCCCGCTCAAGGTTAACCGGGGTATTGACGCCGATGTGACGCTCAAAAACCTCGCTGTAGTTTCCGATGGTGCGGATGACGTTCGCCGCCCAATCGTCGGTGAGGCCGAGCTTGGTGCCCAGGCTGCCCTCGAGGCCAAGCAGACGCCGGATTTCCGGGTGCTTGGTGTTCTTGAGCATATCATCGATGTTCTTCGACGTGACGCCGAGTTCCTCGGCGACGATCATCGCGTTCAGCGTCCAGCGGACAATGTCGCCCCACTGGTTGTCGCCATGGCGAACCACCGGGCCCAGCGGCTCCTTGGAAATGATTTCCGGCAGAATGACGAACTCAGCCGGGTTCTGCATGGCCGAGCGCTGCGCGGCCAATTGCGAGGCATCCGTGGTGTAGACGTCGCACGCGCCCTTTTCGAAATTGAGACGGGATTCCGCCGCATCTTCGGTGATGATGGGCTGGAACTTCATGTTGTTGGCACGGAAGTGATCCGCGAGGTTAAGCTCCGTGGTGGAACCGGTCTGCACGCAGACGGTGGCGCCATCGAGTTCAAGCGCGGACTTAACGCCGAGCGACTTCTTCACCATGTAGCCCTGGCCGTCGTAGTAGTTGACGCCGACGAAATCGAAGCCGAGATCGACGTCGCGGTTGAACGTCCACGTCGAGTTGCGGGTGATGACGTCGGCTTCACCGGAACGCAGGATGGTGAAACGGGTCTTACCGGTACCCGGCTTAAAGGCCGCCTTGTTCGGGTCGTTGAAGATGGCGACGGCGATGGCGCGGCAAAGATCGATGTCAAATCCCTGCCACTTGCCCTTGTCGTCCGGCGCGGCAAAACCGGCGAGACCGGGATTGACGACACACTGCAGAATGCCGCGCGCCTTAACGTCGTTCAGCGTCTTGCTTTCGGCAAATGCCGGCGCGGACGCCATCATCGCAACGCCAGCCAATCCGGCGATAAATGCTGTTTTGAGCTTCATAATCTACCCTCCACTGTTGCGGGTTGTTTCTATGGATAAAAACGGCGCAAGCCGTTACCCCCCCCGCCGCATGGCAGGGAACGATAGGTATACGCTTGACGTTTCTTCGTATTGCCTCACGGAGCCTCACTGCGCGACCATTCTATTTTGTGGCCGTATTATTATTGTACGATGCAATCTAGGCGAAGCGAGCGGCTCCGTCCAGTCGCTTAACAAACTGTTAACGCGGACCGCTCACGCGGCGGTGCCGTCATCGACCTGATGCCGCGGAAAAACACCTTCGGGTTTCGGCAACGGATGACCGGCGACGAGGGCGCCCGCATCGCCCATTTGGTCGAAGCCGCGTTGGCCCGCATCAACCCCCAATTGATCAAGCAGCCGTGACGATGCGTCCGGCATGAACGGCTGTGTCATGAGCGCCAGATGGCGCACGGTTTCGGCAAGGATATCCTGCGGTTTCATGCGGTCTACTGGCCGGCTTTCCTGATGGC
>JAYOFM010000252.1:0-2175 GCA_038117225.1 Rhodospirillales bacterium | reverse complement strand
GCTTGGCGGAAAAACCGACCATGCACTAACATTCAAACTGGAACACTCAGTGGGGGCAGACCAATTTCTGTCTCATCTTCGTTCCCTTCGGTCACTACGATGAGCCAGAAATCCTCCCTTACGAATACCCCTCAATCCGTCCCACGAACGCTGACGTCAGACAATATGGTGGAAGGTCAGGGGCAGATGGGACAACCGGCTCGCGATCGAACGCGCCAAATCGGGCACGAAGGGTAGCACCACTTCCGTTCCCGCCGGCGCTCGCGACGGCGCCATGATCGGACATCCGAAAAGACGTTTGCCATGACGCGTGGCATCCTCGTCCAACACAAGATTTATGGATTCAGGCGCATGCGGGATCAACCAGTTCGCGACAATTGAACTACCGAGAACCGCGACGGGGCCGCGTCGTGCCGCGCCGCCCAAAAGACTCACCAGATCTTGCAGATAGGACAAATGGCCGGCGATGAAATCCTCCTCCGCCGCACCGGTCTCCGCCTCGGAACTCAAGGCGCCACGCGCACCAGAGGTCCTGGCGGCAAACGGGCGGGCCAATGCCGTTAGTTCCGTCGCCACCACGTCGTCACGCAATGTTTCAATGGTAAATCCGGCGCGGTTGAGCAACCGCGTGAGCGAGACTGCGGAAAAATGCGTGCGATGATCGGCAACGACGAGATCGTAAGGATTGACGGTCGCGTTGGGGATCTGAATCAGTAGCTGCCCCCGTTCATCAAGCATATCCGCCAACGCCCGGAGTTCCGCGACCGGATGTGGGAGATGTTCAAGACAATGGCTCATCGTTATCAGATCCCACGGCCCTTCGGCCCTATCGACCGTATCCGTGTGAAGCCGGCGAAACCCCGGCAATCGGCGCAGTTCTTCCTCAAAGTCATCCGTCTGATCGAACCCGTCGATGCGGGCCCCGGGAAACAGCGCGGAAACCGCCGCGACCATGGCCCCTCGTCCACATCCATAATCCAGCACTCTCGGCTGGTCCGTGAACGATAGTTGGTCCAGAACACCTTCGAGGACAATGCTCGCTCGAGTTCGCATGACATCGGCGCTCAAATCGAAGACCGACTGCTCACGCCCTTCGCTGAGAGCGTAGAGTTGATACTCGCTATAAATCGCCTGGCAATCATCCAGCCATGCTTGGTCGAGAGGCTTCTGAACGCCGCCACAGGCGGAACACCGCGCTAATCTCCCGCCCGGGGGGAACGGGCGACAATCGGAGGTCACTCGGCGAAAGGCACGGAAGGCTTCAACGTCTTCGAGTGCTAGAGCGCCGCACAGAACGCACGCTCCAAACTCCCCCTCGGCGATCATGGCTGGCTTATTTCGGTGAAGTAGGCATCGCCGGCGGCGAAATGCACACTGTGATTCAAGGCACGATGCGCCGGTATGATGCGAAAATCCAAACTGAATCGGATATCGTTAGTGTCGTTTCGTCCCGCGCCATGGATCAGATTGCCATCGAAAACAACCATCTGCCCCTCGGGAACGCGCATCGCGTAGACAGTCGAGAAGTCGACGCCTGAAACAATGGTCTTGCGATCGTAAAGCAGGCCAATCTTGTGTCCGGCGCCAAACTTCTCCACGCCGCGCATACCGACACCCTCGTTCCGGCAAACTATTTCCTCATCGGAGATACGGTGACCATAAGGTACGTAGCGAAGCGCGTCGCCCGTTGCTGCCTGGCTTAAGGGTATCCATACGTTAAAGGCATGGACCATATCGGGGTTGAATAGCGATTCACGATGAAAATCAACGAACTCGTCACCTACCTCGCGCGACGGACGAACCGCGCGCAGATAAGAGATACGTTGGGCCGACAGATCTTTCGTTCCGACAATCCGTGAAAAGTCAGCATGATGGGCCCGAACCAACCGTCGAACTGGATCAAGGGCGTTAACCCTATTCTGCGCTTGGAGGACCAGGGCATAATAGTCCTCGCTTTTCATTGACGCGATAGACGAGATCTTGCTGTTTCCGAAGGCTTCTAGAATGATCGCCGAGATCTCGGTCTTGAGCACCGCCGCGTCGCCACGTAATGTCAGGTGATGAATTCCCGAGACGGCGAGATCCGCCTCGTCCGTGGTTTGCGTCATTGCCCGACCCCACATTCTCCGCGCGGTGCCCATTTGGAGCCGCGTTCCGCGACCGCGTCCGAAGAAA
>JAYOFM010000251.1:0-2208 GCA_038117225.1 Rhodospirillales bacterium | reverse complement strand
GCAATACCGTTCCCAGCGGCGTGCGGATGGCGATGGCATTGGGTTCGGGAATGGAGTGGGTCAGCGTGATCATTTCCAGATCGAAGGGGCCGATCGAGAAGCGTCCGCCGAGCGGAATTTCGTGGATTGGGACCTCGCCGAGCATGCCGTTGTCAGCCAATTTTCGTGTCAGGAATGCCCGGGTGAACGGCGTCGCGTAGATCGGGCAGCCGAGGCGCTTCCAGATATACGGTACGGCTCCAAGGTGGTCCTCGTGCGCGTGCGTCAGCACTAAACCGAGCAGGCGGTCGCGTCGTTCCTCAATGAACGTGGGATCGGGCATGATGACGTCGGTGCCGGGCGGCCAGCCGTCGGCGAAGGTAATCCCGAAGTCGACCATCAACCACTCGGGATTGTCCCTCGGCCCGAAGCCGTAGAGGTTCATGTTCATACCGATTTCGCCGGTGCCGCCTAGTGGCAGAAACTGTAACTCGTCCATGGAAGACGCAGTCATGCGCGGTTACGCTGGTGAATTAGCCATAAACCGTGCAGCGTCAGGTCGCTATCGGCAAGTTCGATGACCTCCGTATGGTTTGCGAACAATGCTGATAGCCCACCCGTGGCAATGACCCTCGGTCGCGCACCACCCATCTCATCGGAAATGCGACCGACCATGCCGTCGATCAAACCCACATAGCCCCAGAAAATACCCGATTTCATCGCTGAAACAGTGTCCGTACCAATGACCTTTTCCGGCCGTTCGACGGCGATACGCGGCAACTGTGCAGCTGCTTGATGAAGTGCCTCCGCGCTGAGATTGATCCCCGGAGCAATGACGCCGCCAGCATAGGCGCCATCGCCGTCTATAACGTCGAAGGTGGTGGCGGTACCGAAATCGACGATGATCAGCGGACCGCCGTAGCGATCGAATGCGGCGACGGCATTGACGAGCCGGTCTGAACCCACCTCGCTCGGTTTGTCGACCTTGACGGCAAGCCCGAGGTCAAGGGCGGGATCACCGACGATCTGCGGTTCACAGCCGAATGCCTTCCGGGCCAGCGTCTGTAGGTCGAACAGGCCCGCCGGCACCACGGTAGCGATGATCACTTGATCGATATCGGCCGCGGCGATGTCGTTGGTGGTCAGTATCTGTCCCAACCAGACGGCATATTCGTCGGCCGTGCGGGCTCCCTTGGTCGAGGATCGCCATTCACCCAGCAGAGTCCCATCGTCACCGAACACGGCAAAGACGACATTGGTATTTCCGGCATCTATGGCGAGCAGCATTTCCTTGTTCCTGCCGTTTACACTCTGCCGAAAAATACGTCGCCAGCCGTCACTAATCGCGTTCCGGCCGCGCCTTGATCCAGGATCAGGGCGCCGTTGTCATCAATATCCTCGAAAGTTCCCTCGAGGGTCTGATTTTCCAACCGGACGGTGATCGGCTTGCCAATCCCCGCCGCGCGCCACCGCCACTCCGGCAACAGGGGAGTCAGGCCGCGTTCGACCCAGCGCGTCGCCCACTGAAGGAAATGCCGTGCATAGGCTTCCAGAAACACCACGTCGGGGATGAGCATGTTTTCCTCGGCGAACGATGTTGCCGGAAACTCCGTATCCTTAGGAAAATGAGCGAGATTCACGCCAAGGCCGAGGATGACGAAGTCCGGCGTGCCATTATTGGCCGTGCCGCCGCTTTGCGTTTCGAGCAACATGCCACCGACTTTCTTCTCGAAAAGCAGAATATCATTCGGCCATTTCAATTCCACATGATATCCAGGATCGGCAAGTTCGCCGATGGTATCAAATATCGCAAGGCCGGAGACAAATCCAAGCCCCGCGGCGTCGGCAATAGCCACATCCGGTCGTAGAATGAGCGACGCATAGAAGTTTCCACGGGGGCTGATCCAGTCGCGACCGCGACGCCCGCGGCCTGCGGTCTGCTCCAAGGCCCACACCAGGGTACCGTCGGGTGCCACATCCTCGCCTTGCTCGGCCAGCCGGCGAGCCTCCGCGTTGGTGCTATCGATACTATCGAGTGCGATCAGATGGTAGGCGGTGGGTAGCTTCGGTGCCCGGTTTGGACCGAGGGTCATTGCAGGATTCTCATCCGGCGAACAACACCGCCGCAGCCGCCGTGGCCCCGGAAAGTACGGGACCCGGTAGGGCGAAGAACAACACGATGAGGAGCCCCGTGGCGGTGACGACGAAGCCGATTTCACGTCCGACGGG
>JAYOFM010000250.1:0-2228 GCA_038117225.1 Rhodospirillales bacterium | reverse complement strand
GGCGTTTTACATGCTGCGTGATTGGGACCTGCTGGTGGCGCGTTTCGATTCCTACCTGCCGCGCGCCGCGGCCCCGACTATTCGCGAACAGGTTCGCGCCATCGATACGACCATTGCTGGTTTCGTTCGTGGTCAGGGCTTGGTTTGCCTATCCTTGGCTGTGTGGTACGGCGTCGCATTGACCGTACTCGGCCTCAATTCGGGCCTCATCGTCGGGCTGGCGGCGGGCGCAATTTCGTTCATTCCCTACATCGGCGCCATGGTCGGCATGGTGGTCGGCGTCGGGATCGCGATTTTCCAGTTTCCCGAATGGCAACCGGTATTGATAATCGCGGCCGTGTTCCTGGTCGGCCAAACTGCGGAAAGTTACTTTTTGACGCCGCGGCTGGTCGGCGGACGCGTCGGCCTGTCGCCGGTCGCCATTATTTTTGCCTTGCTGGCGGGCGGCGCCTTGTTCGGGTTTGTCGGCGTGTTGCTGGCGGTGCCGGTGTCATCCGTTATCGGTGTATTGGTGCGTTTCGCGCTGGCGCGTTATCGGGATAGCGAGCTTTATTCAGGTGGCTCGGGTGATGGCGACCGCGAGTCGCCGTGAGCATCCCGCGATGAACGATGCCCGCCAGTTGGCGCTTGAATTTGAACATAGACCGGCTCTCGGCGGCGACGATTTTCTGGTTGCGCCGCCGAACGCGGACGCCGTCGCTTGGCTCGATCGCTGGCCGGATTGGCCGGGGTCGGCATTAGTCATCGCCGGACCGCCTGGATGCGGGAAAAGCCATCTTGGGCATGTGTTCATGGCCGAGAGCGGCGCCCTGGCGATCGATGCGCCGGATCCGCGGGCGGCCGACATCGATGCGCCCGCCCTGGTTCTGGATGAGGCCGATGTCGTTGCCGGCGACGCTGCTGGCGAGGAAGCGTTGTTCCATCTTTATAACCGTATACGAGAGGCCGGACGTTGTCTGCTGATGACCGCCGCGGCGCCGCCCGCGCGCTGGGGATTGATATTGCCAGATTTGGCGTCGCGATTGAAAGCGGTCGCCACCGCGTCTATCGCCACACCGGATGAAGCGTTGATCCAGGCGGTGCTGGTAAAACTGTTCGCCGACCGGCAGTTACGTGTCGACGCCGATGTTATCGGCTATGTGGTGGCGCGAATGGAAAGGTCATTCGCGGCGACGCGGACGCTGGTCGAGGCGCTCGATTCAACGGCGCTCGCCCGGCGGCGAAACATCACCGTGCCTCTGGCGCGCGACGTGCTCGACGAATTGGCGGCGCGCGAGTAGCTTTGCGCCTTGGCGCCGGAAATTAGCCAGCAAAATTGGGAGCGAGAACATGGATTTAGGATTGAGCGGAAAGGCGGCCATCGTGTGCGCGGCGTCGAAGGGGTTGGGCAAGGCCTGCGCCACGTCGCTGGCGCGCGAAGGGGTCGATGTTACGATCTGCGCACGCACGGCCGAGACGCTGGAAGAGACGGCAACCGAAATTCGCGCGCTTGGCGGCGGCGCCGTTACCACCGTGGCCTGCGACATCACGACGGATGATGGCCGGGCCGCGGTTCTGGCCGCCTGTCCGGCGCCCGACATTCTGGTCAATAACGCCGGCGGTCCGCCACCGGGTGACTTCAGGGATTGGGACCGTGACGCCTGGATTGCCGCCGTCGATGCCAACATGCTGACGCCAATCTTCCTCATCAAGGCGACCGTTGACGGCATGATTGATCGTAAATTCGGCCGGGTCGTCAATATCACGTCGGCAGCGGTCAAGTCGCCGATCGAAATTCTTGGGCTTTCAAACGGTGCTCGCGCCGGATTGACCGGCTTCGTCGCCGGATTGTCGCGCAAGACCGTGCGGCACAACGTTACAATCAATAATCTGTTGCCGGGGCCGTTTGAAACGGACCGCTTCTTTTCCAATATCCGCACGCAAGCGAACAATGCTGGCGTGACGGAAGAGGAGATGCTGAAGACTCGCGCCGCCGGAAACCCAGCCGGGCGTTTCGGTGATCCGTTCGAATTCGGCGAGGCCTGCGCCTATTTGTGCTCCGCGCAGGCCGGTTTCATGACCGGACAGAACATCCTGCTCGACGGTGGTGGGTTCAACAGCACGTTCTAGGATGACACAACGCAATCGGCGGCCCGCGCCGATGAGGCAGGGGCCGCCGTTTTTGCGATTACGCGGCGGGGCTGACGATCACGCGGCGCGTGCCGCCGCCTTCATGGTATCGGCGAGGA
>JAYOFM010000249.1:0-2235 GCA_038117225.1 Rhodospirillales bacterium | reverse complement strand
TTTCCATGCAGAAAACATTGATCAAACGCCTGACCGCCGGTGCCTGCGCCGCCGCGATGGCCGTGACCTTTACCACTCAGGCAATTGCCGCGACCGATCTTCTGGTCTACACCGCCGTCGAAGCCGACGAGTTGAAGAAGTTCAAAAAAGCCTTCGAAGCCGACAACAAGGGCATCAACATCAAGTGGGTGCGCGATTCCACCGGCATCATCACGTCGAAGCTGCTGGCCGAGAAGGACAACCCGAAGGCCGATATCGTCTGGGGCGTCGCGGCGACCAGCCTGTTGCTGTTGTCGACGCACAACTACTTCCAGGGCTATGCGCCGAAGGGCCTCGATAAGCTCGATAAGCTCTACTACGACACCAAGAATAAGACTCCCCTGTGGATCGGCCAACGCGCCTGGATCGCGTCGGTCTGCTTCAACACGGTCGAGGGCGGAAAGCACAATCTGCCGCTGCCGACATCATGGGCGGATCTCACGAAACCGGTCTACAAGGGCCACCTGATCATGCCGAATCCGAATTCCTCGGGCACCGGATTCCTTGATGTGTCCAGTTGGATCCAGTTGCAGGGCGAGGATAACGCCTGGAAATACATGGATGCGCTGCACGAAAACATCGCCCGGTATACCCATTCCGGGTCGAAGCCCTGCAAGCTGGCTGCCAAGGGCGAAATCCCGATTGGTATTTCCTTTGCCTATCGCGGCGCCAAGTCGAAGAACAGCGGCGCGCCGCTGGAAGTCGTCGCGCCGGTCGAGGGCGTGGGCTGGGACCTAGAAGCCTTCGCCATCGTGCGCAACACCAAGAACCTGAAGGCCGCCCGTGCTTTGGCCGACTGGTCGGTGACCAAGAAGGCGAACGAAATCTACAACGAAGAGTACGCGGTCGTCGCCATGCCGGGTGTTGCCAAGCCGGTGAAGAACTTCCCCCCGGGTATCGAAGCGAAAATGATCAAGAACGACTTCCAGTGGGCCGCGGATAACCGCATTCGCATCCTGGACGAATGGCGCAAGCGCTATGACTCCAAGTCGGAACCCAAATAGAAGACGTGATCGTGAACCACGACAATACCGGTTAATACCGGCGCGCGGCCCGGCTGGGAATACCCCGCCGGGCCGCGTCCATTATGGTTTGTACGTGCCCGTGACCCGCATCGAGAGAAATTCCGCATGTCCTATCTCGAAGTCGATTCCCTGACGAAAAAATTCGGTGTGTTTACCGCCCTCGACGACGTGTCGCTGAGTGTCGAGGAAAGCGAATTCGTCTGTTTCCTGGGCCCATCCGGCTGCGGCAAGACAACGCTGCTTCGCGCCATCGCCGGGCTCGACATTCAAACCGCCGGCGCCGTCCGTCAGGCCGGCAATGACATATCCACGCTGCCGCCATCGGAGCGGGATTTCGGCATCGTCTTTCAGTCCTATGCCCTGTTTCCCAATTTGACGGTCAACAAGAACGTCGCCTACGGCCTTGAAAACCGGAAGGCGCCGAAAGCCGAGATCACGGCGCGGGTCGCCGAATTGCTGGCCCTCGTTGGCCTGCCCGAGCAGGGCGACAAATACCCGGCGCAGCTTTCCGGCGGCCAGCAGCAGCGCGTGGCACTAGCCCGCGCACTGGCAACATCACCGGGGCTGCTGTTGCTTGATGAGCCGCTGTCGGCACTTGATGCCAAGGTGCGCGCCCACCTGCGCCACGAAATCAAGGATTTGCAGGAAAAACTTGGTGTCACCACCATCATGGTCACGCACGATCAGGAAGAGGCTCTGACCATGGCCGATCGCATCGTCGTCATGAACCAGGGGGTCATCGAACAGGTCGGCACGCCGGAAGAAATCTATGGCCATCCGGCGACGCCGTTCATCGCCGATTTCGTTGGCACCATGAATTTCCTGTCCGGTGAAATGACAGCCGACGGCGTGCGCCTGGGCGGCATCGACCTCGCGGTTGAGGATCGCCGCGATTTCGCTGCCGGACAACCGGTCATCGTCTGCATCCGTCCCGAAGATGTCGGCGCGCGTGACGTTGATGCCGGAAGCACGAACGCCTTCGAGGCCAATATCATCGATCTCGAATTTCTCGGATCATTCTGCCGCGCCACACTGAGCGCCAACAGCGGGGCGCTCAATCTACGTGCGGACTTCTCCATCAACCTGATGCGCGATCTTGGTTTGGCTGAAGGCGGTACGGTGACGATCACGTTGCCCGCGGACCATCTAATCCTTTACGACACCGCGCCCG
>JAYOFM010000248.1:0-2236 GCA_038117225.1 Rhodospirillales bacterium | reverse complement strand
TTGCCATGGTCGACCTCGACCATCTTGCCGTAGCGGCCTTTGTGTCCGGCAAAGGGCTGGCCGTCGAGGCGCCGTCGCTTCCGACTACCGGGCCGCCCTTTCCGTATGGTGCGCCGCCCGCGCGTTCGAGGACTCTTGCCAAATCCAAACCGGCCATTTCGACCACGCGCTCGGCGTCTTCCACATTTCCAAGCGTTCGAAGGCGCAGTTGATCGAGTACCGTCTCTTGCGAACTGTGCAATTCGGCCAATCGCCCCAAGAGGATATTAGCCCGGTCATGCAACGATACTTCCGATAGAGGCACGTCCCCATCATTGCCGTCTCGGTCGCCGGTCGTCTCTTCAAGTTTTGCGATGACCTTACTGAAATCGGTCTCAAGAGAGCCAATTCGCGTTTCTGTGGACTGCAGCTGCGTTTCCATGCGGGAGACGAGAGCCCGCAGAGCGCTGCGGTGCCCGACCACCGTTTCCATTTTCTCCCGCGAACTGTCGAGGGCCTGCGTGAGTTTAATGACCTCCGACTGCAAACTGTCGCCGCGGGCCCGCGATGCGCCAAGATCATTCTCCAATTCGCGCTTGCGCCGGTCGAGAACGCCCCGTTCCTGAACGATTTGCGCATAGCTGTCGCGCGCGCTGTGCAGATTTTGAGCAAGGTCTTTCTTCATGCGGTCGAGACGCGCTGCGCGCGCGCGCGCTTTTACCAACTGGTCCTGTAAATCGCGGATCTGGTCCTGAGCGGAATCGCCGCGCTGCGTACCCGGTTCGCGCCCTTCTTCCGCCTTCGCCAGCCGCGCTTTGACCTTCGAGAGCGACGTGTCCAAGAGATTCGTCGTCTCGGTTATCTGTTCAAGTTCGATCTCGACCTGCGCCAGATGAATACGCAGCGATTGCCCGGATTCTCCGTCCAGCAAGGGCGCCCGCACAGGCAACTGTCCGTCCTGTGCCCAGCCGTTCGCCTCTGCTGCGAGACCGCCGGCCCCGTCCGTCAGTTCGCGCAGCAGATAAGCATGCTTCTCCTGCAGCTTGCCGGTCGCATCGGTTACTTTCTCCTGATATGTCAGAATTTCGTCGAGCAGATCGCCATATGCGACTTCCGCATCCTTAATCTCGCCCGCCTTTCGATCAATCATATCGCGCTGGATTTCCGATACCGCGGTCATCCCAAACGCCCAGGAAAAGACACCGATCACAAAAACCGAGGCGACAACCTGAAGCCGTTGCGTCAGGCGCAGATAACGCACCTTCCCGTCGCTCCGAAGAATAAGCTCCCGCTCGCGATAAACGGCATCGAAGACAGCGCCAACCCAGCGCGCACTATCCCGTATGAATTCCCTGCCCTGCCATTCGGGCCAGTTGATCCCCAACTTCATACGAAGACTCTTATGACTTTTCTCGAATAACGCAAAAGGCCGTCCCTATTAATCCGGCAGACAGCTTTGTTCACCCTGCATCCGCCCTTTCGCCGAAGGTAAAGACTGTCCAAATTCAGCACAACAGAAATGTGCGCCCAACACCGCGCTCCCTCCGCCTCTGTCCCGGGAACATGGCGCACTCTAGCCGAGAAACCCGATGAATCCTAAGACCTGGTAGCAAGCAAGGCTGATCGATGCAACCATTCCGATGGCGGGCACCCAAACCGGTATCGAAAAACCGCTCCCGACATGCCCGAGTTTGAGTCCATGTACCGACGCGCGCCAAAACGGCCGGCAACCATCCCTGCGCCGCCATTCCATATAGCACGCGCGCGCCCATGATCATCTGAATCAGCGCCCCGTTGAGTATGGAGAAGATTGCAATGCCGGCAATCAGTCCCGAAGACGCGCCCGTGGTCTCCCGATAGAGCAGTGCGAGCGGCGCCTCGCTTTCGCCGAGTGCCGCGACCGGCAGGCCCAGCACCGCGACGACGGAAAGCAGCGTGTAGAGGACCGCCGTGACCAGCAAGGTCGCGATGATCGCGCGCGGCATGTTCCGTTCGGGGTCACGGGTCTCCTCCACCACATTGACGATATCCTCGAACCCCAGAAAGGCGTAGAATGCGAGTACGCTGCCGGAGACGATTCCCAGCCATATGTTGCCGTCCAGGGGTGGAATTAAAGTCGGCAACTGCGACGCCAAATCGCCGAGCTGGTTCTGACCTCCCCAGACCACCATTAGCAGCCCGCCGATTTCCACTGCGGTGCCGACTGCGGCAACCGTAACCGATTCCGTGATCCCCCATATTGCGATCAAGCCGAGGC
>JAYOFM010000247.1:0-2247 GCA_038117225.1 Rhodospirillales bacterium | reverse complement strand
AACCGGCTTGGTCGGGAAAACAGCGGTGTCGAGGGCACGGGTCTTGGTCTCGCAATTACCCGGGATTTACTGGATCTTATGGGAGGCGAAATCACCTTCGAAAGTATTGAGGGAGAAGGATCCATCTTTACTGTGCGTCTGCCGAGAGCTCCCCATCCAGATACCAACGAAGACACGCACGCGATCGCGGTCTGAAAGCCGCGCCGGATATGTGTTGGCGCGCTGCGAGGTCCGCTTGCCTACTTGTCGACCGCACCGTAATTGGCGTGGCGCATCATGAAATTGATCCAGACCGGGAAGCAGACAAGTCCAAGATCAACGTAATCCCATCGTCGAGCTCGATGGTGATGAGATGACCCGCATCATCTGGGCGTTTATCAAAGACAAGTTGATCCTGCCCTATCTGGATGCGGACCTGAAATAATACGACCCCGGCGTCGAGAAGCGCGATGAGGCCAGTGATCATTTCACCATTGATGCCACCAACGCGATCAAGCAATATGGCGCCGGTGTCGCCATGGCCATGTACAATCTGGATGAGTCGATCCGGCGATCTGGCGAACGGCACTAATTCCTAGAAAATATTAGATTCTACCCGTTACGGGCGTTACGATGACAAGTATCCGGAGGGGGTCCGGTACAGGGGTCACCGTTGTCACGGCGGTAATTCGGGCATGGCTAGTTTCGATATCAATAACGTTCGCACCCGCATCGACCCTGCGCGGGGGCTCGAACCGTCGCCCCGGCTGGTCCCCCATTGCGGCGAAATTTCTTGCGCCGACTGCCCGGTGCGCAGCCACGCCGTTTGCGGCGGCCTCGAACTAGACGTGGTGCACGAACTCGCGGCGATTCTGACGTTCAAGGAATATGGTGAAGGCGACCCGGTCTTCGATGAGGGTGAGGGCGCCGATCACTACTACGTGGTCACCTCGGGTACGGTTCGGCTCTATAAGCTTATGCCGGACGGCCGGCGCCAAATTATCGGCTTTCTTTATCCCGGCGACGTACTCGGCCTGCATGATGATCACATGTATTCGTACTCGGCGGACGCACTGGGAGAGACCTGCCTTTGCCGCTTTCCGGCCGGCCGTCTGGTGGCGCTGATGCGACGTTTTCCGGGCCTTGAACATCGCATGCTTGAGGCAACCTCGCACGAACTCGTCGAGGCGCAAGCCAATATGCTGCTGCTCGGCCGCAAGACCGCGATGGAGCGCGTAACGTCGTTTCTGTCGCGTCTCGCCGATCAGGCGGAAGCCCGAGGCGAGCCGCCGGAAAACCTGTTGCTGCCCATGTCGCGGGCCGACATTGGCGACTACCTGGGGCTGACCACGGAAACCGTCAGCCGCGCCCTGTCGCGCCTCAAGGCCAAGGGCGCCATTGACCTCGAGAACAAGCATGTTCGCCTGCGCGATCGAGAGGTCATCCGGGACATGACCGGCGATTCCTGAGAATATTGAGTATTCCACTGTCGGCTGTTCACCGTGGGCGCGGCGGATATAATGTGTCGCGACGTGAAATCCTCTCGATGGAGATGCTGAATAGCCATGGTCAACGCCAATAGAAAGACATGTATATGAATCGGTATCGAATTGCGTGGATCGGCGCCATTCTGTTGACTGCGGCCGTCGTCGCGCCGGCTTCGGCACTGGACCTCAACCCGCTGAGTGCCATCAAGGGGGCGCTCGAAGCAACGGTCGAGGATCGCTCGGCCGGCGATATCGCCACGGATACCAAGATCAAGGCCAAGATCCTCGCCACCCTGGTCGAAAAGATGGGCGCCGACGTCACCGGCATCGACGCCATCGTCTATGAGCAGGACGTTCTGCTGACCGGTATCGCCGATACCCTGGCGCAGAAGACCCAGGCCGGCACGCTGACCATCGTTGTCGACGGCGTCAAGCGGGTGATCAATGAGATCATCGTCAAGCGCGACATCGACAAACGGAAGGGCGCGGTCGAAGGCTTCGTCGATGACACCGTCATCGAAACCAAGATCAACGCGCTGCTGCTTGACGCCCAGGGGGTCAACGTCACCAACTTCCGCTGGAATTCCGTGCACGGGCGGGTGTTCATGTTCGGTCGCGCGCTGTCCGGCCAGGAACGCACCAAGGCAATTGATCTGGTGAAGGGCATCGCCGGCGTCAACGGGGTCACCAATCAGGTCAAGGTCCGGCCCAAGAAACCCTGAGCGAACGCCAACATGTTGAAATCCCTGACCACCGACCAAGTCCGTCAGTTCAAGGAAGA
>JAYOFM010000246.1:0-2252 GCA_038117225.1 Rhodospirillales bacterium | reverse complement strand
CGCGGGTCCTGCTTGGCGAGCTCGTGAACCATATCAAGGCAAGTGCGGCGCATTATCCGCTCTCCAGGGCGGCATAGATTTCCGCGATCTGGGCCGGTGGGACCCGCGATTTATGGTGCCACTCGGCGTTGTATTCGGCGAAGGGAATGCCCTTTCCCTTTACCGTGTGGCAGATGATGGCATTCGGCTTGTCGCCGGAAAACGGCAGGTCGGCGAATGTCCGGCCCAGCGCCGCCGTGTCGTGTCCGTCGACCTCGCGCACGGCGAATCCGAACGCCGACCACTTGTCCACCAAGGGTTCCAGTGTCTGGACGTCGGACTTCGGTCCATAAGACTGCATTTTGTTGTAGTCGACCAACACGGTAAGGCTGGAAAGTGCATGCTTGCCGGCGCTCATGGCGGCTTCCCAGTTCGATCCTTCATCGATCTCCCCGTCGCCCGTTATGACGAACGAGCGCCACGTCCGGCCCTTGATGCGCGCCGCCAAGGCCATGCCGACGGCGATGGAAAGCCCGTGCCCGAGGGCCCCCGTCGAGGCTTCGACGCCGGGGACCTTGCCCCGTTCCGGGTGGCCGCCGAGGATGCTGTCTCTCTTGCAGAAGGTGGCCATCTCCGTTCGCGCGAAGTACCCGTGATCCGCAAGAATGGCGTAAAGCGCGAGACAACCGTGACCCTTGCTGAGTACGCAGCGGTCCCGTTCGGCCCATCCGGGCTCTCCCGGGCGATGATCGAGGACTTCATCGTAGAGTACGCGCAGCACCTCGATCAGCGACATGGATGAACCGAGGTGCCCGCGTCCACCACCGTCGATACCCTCGATAACCAATCGACGCAGGTGTAGTGAACGCTCGTCGAGCGGCGGTGAATTCGGCAGTGCGGGTGGAGTCGGGGATTCAGCGGTCATCGTGGATTAGCTCTGCAAGCTCCTGTGTTCGGCCGATACAGTGCCTGGCTTTCGCCATTTGTCGAGAGAGCGCATCGCCGCGGCTTCGGGCTTCGCCTGCGCGGGACCGGCGCAGCCACCGGTCGGGGAGATATTCGTTGAGCAGTATGGCGCACCAGCGAAGAGCAACGAACGGATACAATATTCGCAGCCGTATCTTGAAATCGACGTCGTCCGCAAATATGCGCGACGCATGCCGGACAAACGCATTTCGCTGCTCAAGTTCGAGGCGCATGCCCGGATGAAGAACAAAATCGGCCACCAATCGAACCGGATCATCCCAGCCGAAATATTCGAAGTCCAGAAAGACCAGGTCTCCGTCGCGCCGCCGCAGGGCATTGTGAAAACCGAAATCGGATGGGCTGAGGACAAGGCGGTTATGCGGCAACACGGAGTTCGGATCCCAACCCATGCGATCATAGCCGTCGAAGACGGCTCGCCGTTCATGTTTTATCGCCGGCCGCAACCGCGTATCGAGAAAATCCGCCAGTTCCGCGTGATCCGGCGCCACCTCCGCCAGACGGGCGGTTCTCTTTTCGACTTGCCGTATCAGTTCCGCGGCGGACCAGCATGCTTCCCTGGCGGGGTGCAGGGCCGCCACGCTGGTCGCGGCGCTGATGGCATGCAGACGACCGATGAAAATGATCACCTTGTCCATGTCTGCCGCGGTTGGGGACTCGATGGGCTGGCCATCGATCCAACTGTACAGCGCGATACCGGCCTCGGCGTTCTTCGCCACCGGTATGGGCACGCAGTCCACGCCCCCGTCGGTCAGAAATCGAAGGGCCCCGAACTCGGCTTCGAGTCGGTCACGGTCATCGGCGCCCCCTGGGTAGACCTTCAACGCGAGTATATTACCGTTGCCCATCAACAGGCGGTAGATACGGTTGTTTCCACCGGTTCCGGCGGCCTGGATATCGACCACGTCGTCCGCGCCCAGCTCGTGCAAGGCCGGCCAATTGGTGGAAATATCCATATCAGGACTATTGGTCAAAAATCTCGTTTCGAATGTCGGTCCAGCGCCGGTATCGCCCAAAGGGGCCCGGGCGGACAATGGCGCGGCGGCCGAGAAACAGGTACCGCTTTACGCCGCCAGGAAACGCCGGTTCGCTGAACACTTCCGGGAGATCATCGATGAAATGGGTACATCCCAGATCCCGGATACGTGCGATCTTCTCCTCGCGCGAGGGTTCGAAGATCACATCGTCGCGGAAGACGGCGGGCGGCTCGCCGGAAAAGAGATTCTGGTTTTCCATCCAGTCCATGGCGGCGCGCATCAAGGGCCGGACGTGGCGCTCGTTCGTCATAA
>JAYOFM010000245.1:1953-2253 GCA_038117225.1 Rhodospirillales bacterium | reverse complement strand
AACCGTTTAAGCTTCCACGTTTTGGAGACTTGAGGCGGATCAATCCCTCAAGCCATGTCATAGAGCTTGCGCAACTGTTCCACATGGGGGTCGCTGTAATAATCCTCCAGCCGCTTTCCCGTGGCGTCAAAGCCGAACGCGGCCGTCAGCCGCGTGCCCCAGAACCGATTGACGTAGGCCTCGCCGCCATTGATCACGTCCTTGACGATCAACAGCGGCGCGATATCCAAGGCCGCCATCAGATGGTCACCCCAATGCGGCGTCACGGTCGATGTCGGCCCGAATCGTTCGGCCCAGAAC
>JAYOFM010000245.1:0-1943 GCA_038117225.1 Rhodospirillales bacterium | reverse complement strand
GAAATCGACGGCGCGCAGCGATGCCTCGCCCTCGATACGGGTATCGTTCTCAATGGAACAGCCATCTAGGAACGTGCCGTCTAAAACCGTCAATTGGTTCCCCCCTTGCGGGCCTTCAGTTCCTTATGCCGTCGCGGACAACGACGCGGCACAGTAACATGGCGCGGTCCAGAAACACCAACCACGGGTGGAATTTCATGCTCGAACGGTCCGCTGGCGGCATGCCTCGCGAGTAAGGTACAATCGTCAACCAACATTGAGGAGTTCCCCATGACCGAGCGCACCTGGACCGTATATCTTTCCGGCGAAATTCATTCCGATTGGCGCGAACGCATCGCCGATGGCGTGGCGGCGGCAAATCTGCCGGTCGATCTGACCGGCCCGATCACCGTGCATGAGGACTCGGACGACTGCGGCGTCGCCATCTTCGGCCCCGAGGACAACAAGATCTGGCACGATCGCAAGGGCGCTCAGCTCAACGCCATCCGTACCCGCGCGCTGATCGAGGAAGCCGACGTGGTCGTCGTCCGCTTCGGCGAGAAGTACAAGCAGTGGAATGCCGCCTTCGACGCCGGGTTCGCCGCCGCCATCGGCACCCCGATTATCACCCTGCACCCGCCGGAACACGACCACGCCCTGAAGGAAGTCGATGCCGCCGCCAACGCGGTCGCGCGGCAACCGGAACAGGTGGTCGAGGCACTGGCCTATATCATCCGCGGCACCATGCCGTCGCGCGCCGCCAACGCGGCGGAATAACGCGCCGCCCGTCGCCATCGTCATGCGTCGCGCGTCAAGTCCCGTTCTCGCCCTGCTCGCCCTGCTGGCGACGGCCGGGTGCTCCCGCTTCGAGCTGCTCTACGGTTTTGCCGATACCTACATCGAGCGCGAGGCGGCGGACTACCTGGAGCTGGATGCCGCCGACGAGGCACACCTGGAACGCCAGGTGGCAGCATTGGTGGCGTGGCACCGGATGGCGATGCTGCCGCGCTACGCGACGTTCCTGAATGGGGCGGCGGCGACCATCGAGGACGGCCGCTGGTCGCCGTCGGTTGCACAGGCCGGCGTCGACGATCTGCGCCGGCTGATGGACGACACCGTGGCCGGCGTCGCCCGCCACGCCGCCCCGGTGCTGGCCCGCCAGACGACACCGCAACGGCGCGCCTATCTGGCCAGACAACTGCTCGACGACGGCAAATCCGAAACGGCCCCGGTCTCGCAAGCCGTCCTGATCGCCCAGCGCAACAACCACATCAATGAGCGCAGCGAACGCATGATCGATAATTTCGAACGCTTCACCGGCCCGCTGACCGACGCCCAGGCCGCCATCATCCGGCGCCATGTCAGCGCCGGCATCGACAGCCGGTCGCGCTGGCGCGGCTATCGCGCCAAACGCCGCCAGGCCCTGCTCGATACTTTGGCCAGCAACCCCAGCGAACCGCGACTTGAGACCTTCATCTTCAACGCCCTGATGCGCGCCGAAACCATCGTCGGCCCGCAATACCGCGACGAGGCGAACCGATGGTGGGCCGGCATCGCAACGTTGACCTTCGATGTCGTCGCGGCGCTCGACGAGCACCAACGCCGGATGCTGATCGGCAATTTGCGAGGCTATGCGGAGGATATGCTGGCGGTGTCGGGTTGAGAGGCGCGCCCTTGCCTGATTGGTTTGGCGCGAGTGCGGCTCTAATCCGCGGGAATCGCAAATAGCGTCACCAACGCAAGAACGACGGCCAACACGCCAAAGCCCGCCAAGGCGCCGCATTTTTTCCAACCGCTTGGCCACGTGATGACGGCCTGAAACGCGATAATTGTTTGGGCGAAGTAATAGAACGCGAAGGCACGAGACGCATAGGCAACGATCTCGAAGATGCTTGTGCTCCAAATGAGAATGATCGCGCAGACCGACATCATGAGGTAGCTGTAGCGCGGGGAGAACCATCCCC
>JAYOFM010000244.1:0-2255 GCA_038117225.1 Rhodospirillales bacterium | reverse complement strand
GCCGGTGGATATAGATAACCTAACAAATGTTTGTTTTTTTTACTGGAGCCTGTTGTGGCGGTCACCGAAACCAGCTTGGATCAATTGTTGAAACCTGGCGCCGCCAAGGGAGCGCGCGGATCGCGCCGCGACAACCGCCGCGACGTCTTGTTGGCCGCCGCTGCGCGGCATTTCCGCGAGCGCGGCTACAGCGGCGCCGTGCTGCGTGATATCGCAGAGGAGGCGGGCATGCTTGCCGGATCGATCTACTATTACTTCCCGTCGAAAGAAGATCTCTTCGTTGCTGTCCACGCCGAGGGCGTGCGTCGAATCAGCGCCGCCGTTGATGCCGCCGCCGCGGTCGCCGGTGATCCCTGGGGGCAACTGGAAGCCGCCATGGGCGCTCATCTGGAATCTCTGTTGGAAGGCGGTGATTTCGCCCAGGTGGTCATCCGCGACATGCCAACCGACGTCGCCCGATCACCCTTGGTGGCGTTGCGTGATGGCTACGAGGACAAATTTCGAGCTCTGGTTGATGCCTTGCCGCTGCCCACGGGGGTCGATCGAGGCACATTGCGGTTGATGCTGCTCGGCGCTTTGAACTGGACGCGTGCGTGGTACCGCCCGGAAGGTGATCCGCCGGCGCGCATCGCGGAAAAATTCGTCGGCTATTTACGCATGGCAATGTGACGACAGGAGACTGGACAGTGATGACACCGCAAACCAATGAAGATCAGATGTCTGATGAGAAACCTCGCGGTTACGGGCGGCGTGCCCGCGTCATGGTGACGAAAATCGGCCTCGATGGACACGACAGGGGCTCGCGTCTGGTGGCCGCGTTCCTTCGCGACGCGGGTATGGAGGTGATCTATACCGCACCTTGGCAGACCGTCGACAGCGTTCTCAACCAGGCGATCCAGGAAGACGTTGACGTCATCGGCATCAGCTCGCTGGCGACAGACCATCTGCTGGTACCCAAGTTGATGGACGCGATGCGTGAACGCGGGGTTGATGACATCGCCGTCGTCGTTGGCGGCATCGTCCCGCCGGAGGACGAGGAAATGTTGCTGCAGGCGGGCGTCGCAAATGTGTATCAGCCAGGAGATTCAAGGGATGTCATCGTCGATGGCATCCGCGCCCTGGTTGACGCTCGCCAGTCCGCTATGGGTTGAGAGTTGAATGGGCAGTCAAGGGGAATGACCGATGAGCGATGATGCCAGGAAACAGTGGGAAAAAGATTACGCCGCTCAAATGCCGACCGATGACCTACGGCACAACCGTTCGGGTATTGAGATCAAGCCGCTCTATGACAACGGCGATTGGGCATCCAGTGACGACGCGCTCGGCTATCCAGGGTCGCCGCCCTACACCCGGGGAATTTATCCCAGCATGCATCGTGGACGCGCCTGGTCGCAGCGCCAACTGATTGGCTTGGCGACGCCGACCGAATACAACGCGCGCATGCGCGAGATCGTTGATGCAGGCGCTACCGCGCTCAGCCTAATTCCCTGCAATTCGGTCTATCGGGGGTTTGATATCGATGAGGTCGACTCCGTCCTGCTCGGAACATGCGGAACGACGGTGAACACCAGCGATGACATGCGCGTCTGCCTCGACGGAGTGCCGATCGAGCACACCTCGGTGGCGCTGAATGATCCTTCACCGTTCACGCTGTTGGCGCTGTTGTTGACCGAAGCGAAACGGCGCGGTGTGCCGTGGGACACAATCACCGGAACGTCGAACCAGAGTGATTACATTTCGCATTTTGTCGCTAATCACATGTTCTTTCGGTTGGCATTGGACGGGGCCCGGCGTGTATTTTGCGACCATGTGGCCTTCACAAGTCGGTCGGTGCCTCGCTGGAATCCGATTTCCGTGGTCGGTCAGCACATGCAGCAGGCCGGCGCCACCCCCGCCGAGGCCATGGGATTTACCTTGTCGACGGCGATACAGTACGTGGAAGACCTGACCGCGAGCGGTCTCGACCCGGATGCGTTTCTGCCGCGCTTTACCTTTTTCTTCGACATCTCCATGAGTTTCTTCGAAGAGATCGCGAAATTGCGTGCCGGGCGACGGATATGGGCACGTATCACCCGCGAGCGCTTCGGCGCCAAGGATCCCCGCTCTTGGCGGTTCAAGTTCCACGGTCAGACGTCTGGCGTCGATCTGACCCGCCAGCAGCCGCTGAATAATATCGCCCGCACCGCCGTTCAGGCGATGGCCGGCATTTTTGGCGGCCTGCAATCGCTGCACACCGATGCCTATGACGAGGTATT
>JAYOFM010000243.1:1040-2293 GCA_038117225.1 Rhodospirillales bacterium | reverse complement strand
GAACAGGGCATTACAATCGATGTCGCCTATCGTTACTTCACCACCGGGCGGCGCCGGTTCATCGTGGCCGATACGCCCGGCCATGAGCAGTATACGCGTAATATGGCGACCGGCGCCTCGACTTCGGAAGTCGCCATCATTCTGGTCGACGCGCGCAAGGGCGTGCTCACGCAGACGCTACGGCATAGCTATATCACTGATATGTTCGGCGTCCGCCACGCCGTCCTGGCGATCAACAAGATGGACCTTGTCGATTACGCGCGCTCCCCCTTCGACGCCATTTCCGCCGCCTATCGGGCCGCCGTCGAGACACTCGGTTTTGAATCGGTCCATTGCATTCCCGTTTCGGCCTTACACGGCGAGAATCTAACAGAACGCAGCGCGCTGATGCCGTGGTTCGATGGCAGCTATCTACTCGAACATCTGGAATCAATCGACGTTGCGGGCGACCGCGAAGGCCTGCCCTTTCGCTTGCCGGTGCAGTTGGTCAATCGCCCCGACCCGGATTTCCGCGGCTACAGCGGCACCATTGCTTCCGGCGCCATCGCCGTGAACGACACGGTGATCGTTTCGCCCGCCCAAAGAACCACACGTGTCGAACGTATCGCTACCGCCGATGGCGACATGCCCGGCGCCCGGGCCGGAGACGCTGTGACGCTCACGCTCGCGGACGAGATCGACATCACGCGGGGAGACGTCATCTCGGAGGCCGGTAACGGCGCCGGCGTCAGCGATCAGTTTCGCGCCCATCTGCTCTGGATGGACGCCGAGCCCATGCTTCCGGGGCGGAGCTATGAGATCAAGATCGGCACGCAATCCACCACCGCATCCATTTCGGATATTCGCCACAAGATCAACATCGACAACTGGGAACGGATCGCCGCCAAGACGCTCACGCTGAACGAGATCGGGGTCTGCAATGTGTCGCTCGACCGCGCCGTGGCATACGACCCCTATCGCGACAATCGGGAGACCGGCGGCTTCATTCTGATCGACCGATACACAAAACGGACAGTTGCCGCCGGCACCATCGCTTTCGGCCTGCGCAGAGCGACCAACATCACCCTGCAGGCGTTGGACGTGGACAAGGCGGCGCGGGCACGGATCAAGAACCAGAATCCGTGCGTCTTGTGGTTCACCGGGCTTTCGGGGTCCGGAAAATCGACAATCGCCAACCGGGTCGAGTCCGAACTTCATGCCTTGGGATACCACACCCATATTCTGGACGGCGACAATGTGCGCCATGGCCTCAA
>JAYOFM010000243.1:0-992 GCA_038117225.1 Rhodospirillales bacterium | reverse complement strand
GGGCTGATTGTCCTGGTCTCCTTCATTTCCCCTTTTAGAAGCGAGCGGGAAATGGCGCGAAGAATGATGGAGGACGGCGAGTTCATCGAGATATTCGTCGACACGCCTCTGGCGCTTTGCGAGGCGCGCGACCCCAAGGGCCTCTACGAGAAGGCCCGTGCGGGAGAGATCGCAAACTTCACGGGAATCGACTCTCCCTACGAGCCGCCGGTCGACCCCGAGCTCCGCTTGGAGACCGCGGAGCTGTCGGTGGAAGAAAGCGCAAGCGCGCTCGTTCGGTATATTCGCGAGCGCGGCATCATCTAGAGGTGAAAATGCATGCGATGGTCCCAATATAGAGGCTTGGGATTGAAAAATTTTCCAGAACAACTATTCTGAAAATTATGCCACGCATCAGAGAATTCGACCCCGATATCGCCCTCGCCGACGCCATGCAGGTTTTCTGGCGCAACGGTTATGCAGACACCTCGATGGAGGATATTGTCTCCGAGACAGGCGTCAGCCGGTACGGCCTCTATGGAACTTTCGGCAATAAGAAAGAACTTCTCGTCGCCGCGATCCGGCACTATGAGCTGACGATGGGCGAACTCCTGATGGGAAATCTGCGCCGCCCGGACGCCGACGTCTCGGATATCGTCGGCTATTGGCGAACGATCAGCGCCTATGCCGAGGACAAGAAATTCTGCGACGGCTGCCTGATCGTCAACGTTGCCGCCGAGGTCGCGCCCCATGACGCCGATATCGCCGCCGAAGTGCAACGGATCGACCGGGAGCATACGGGATTTTTCGCGAATGCCATTCGCAACAGTCAGTCGAAAGGCGAAGTCTCGACGGCCATCGATGCCGACGGCATGGGATTGCTGATGGTGTCCCTGGCACGCGGGTTGGCCCTGATGTCTCGCGCGGGGACAAAGCCGGGCGAACTTTTCCCGGCGGTTGACGCCGCCTTAAAAGCACTCTGCGGTCCAAATTATCGCGGTTGACAATTATAC
>JAYOFM010000242.1:0-2331 GCA_038117225.1 Rhodospirillales bacterium | reverse complement strand
GAAACGGGAAATTTACATGCCCGGAGGTCCAAATCGGGGGCACGATGCCACCTATGCCGAACACCATTTCGATTAGCTGGCAGGAAGACAAAATCCTCGTCGAAACAATAGCTTAGTCTAGATTTCGAATGAGGTAAGATTTTTCGACATTGAGCAGTTTGTCCGCTTTCGGCGGTAAAAACGACTTAATTAGACGGAAATTTCAATGTCGCCAAAATGCCAGAGCACTAAATCGCTGCGCGATATTCGTTGCTTGAGGTTTACGTAAGGATTGAGGGGTTCGGTTTTGGCATTTGGGGGTTTTGGGGTCTGTGCTGTTGGTCGAGGCGATTTTGCCTTGATTGACAGAGGAGGCTTCCATGACCATCGAGAACCCGATCTCGACCACGACACTGCGTCAGCGCATGGTTGAAGATATGGCCGCACGCAAGCTCGGCCGTTATTCGCAGCGTAGTCATCTTTCGAGCTGTGAGCGTTTTGCCACCTTTCTCAAGCGCTCTCCCGACACCGCGACGGCGGACGACCTTCGCCGGTTCCAGCTTTATCTGGCCGAGAGCGGGATCAGTATCTGTAATCGCAACCGGATCATGACCGGCGTGCGGTTCCTGTTCCGGGTGACGTTGCGACGCCATGACCTGGCCGCCGAGATCTATCATCTCAAGGAACCGCAAAAAGTCCCGGTGGTGATGAGCCCGGACGAGATCAAGCGGCTATTGTTGATGGCCGCGAACATCAAGGTACGGGTGATGCTATCCTTGGCCTATGGCTGCGGCCTGCGCGCCGGCGAGGTGGTGCGGCTCAAGGTCGGCGATATCGACAGCGCCCAGAACATTATCCGCATCGTCCAGGCCAAGGGCCGCAAGGACCGCAACGTGATGCTGCCGTCGGATATCCTGGGTCTGTTGCGGCAATGGTGGAAGCAACGCCCGAGGCATCAGGACGAAGACATCGCCACGCCCGAGCGGTGGCTGTTTCCCGGCCGTCGCGCGGGCCGGCCGCTGACCACGCGGCAGTTCTTGCGGCTCTTTCAAGAGACGGTCAGGAAGGCCGGGATCACCAAGCCGGCCAGCCTGCATACGCTGCGCCACTCCTTTGCCACCCATCTGCTTGAGCGTGGCACCGACATCCGCGTCATCCAGGCGCTCCTGGGGCATGACAAGCTGGAGACCACGGCGCGCTACACCCGCGTCGCCACCGGCATGATCTCCGGCGTCGACAGTCCGCTCGACGATCTCGGCAAGCGACGCCGCAAGCACGGGAGGATAGCCTCGGGCTAACGCCGCGATCCCATGTCCCGGCAATCGCTGGAAGTCGTGGATATCTTCCGCGATCATGGCCCTGCTTGGCGTCAGGCCAATGCCGGCCACGTCAGCCTTGAGCAGATGAAGGTGATGAGCGCCATCGAACGCTGCCGAGGGGCGGAGCTCGGCGGTCATGTGGAAGCCTGTGACGACTGCGGTCATCTGCGCATCGCCTATAACTCGTGCCGCAACCGCCATTGTCCCAAGTGCCAGGGCGCGGCGGCCCATGCCTGGTTGGCCGAGCGGCAGGCGGAACTGCTACCGGTCGGCTACTTCCATCTGGTCTTCACCTTGCCGGGCGCGATCGCCGATATCGCCTACCAGAACAAGACGGTGATCTACGATCTCCTGTTCAAGGCCAGTGCCGAGACCGTCCTGACCATCGCCGCCGATCCCAGGCATCTCGGAGCCAAGGTCGGGATCACCGCCGTGTTGCACAGCTGGGGATCGGCCATGACCCATCATCCGCACATCCACATGATCGTGCCTGGTGGCGGCATCGCGCCCGATGGCGAGAGCTGGATCGCGTCCCGGACCACCTTCTTCCTGTCCGTGCGGGTGCTGTCGCGCTTGTTCCGCCGGCTGTTCCTCAAGGGGCTGATCTCGGCCTTCGATGCCGGCCGCCTGGCGTTCTTCGGCAAACACCGGAATCTCACCGACAGGGCGGCGTTCGACACCTACCTCGAGCCGGTGCGCCAGGCCGAATGGGTGGTCTACGCCAAGGAGCCGTTCGGCGGGCCGGAGGCCGTGCTAGCCTATCTGTCGCGCTACACCCATCGCGTCGCCATCTCCAACCAACGCCTGATCAAGGTTGATGGCAGGAATGTCACCTTCAAATACAAGGATTACCGTGTCGATGGTCCCGAGCGTTACACCGCCATGACGCTCCCCGTCGGCGAGTTCATCCGGCGCTTCCTCATGCATGTCCTGCCAAAAGGCTTCCATCGCATCCGCCATTATGGATTGCTGGCCAACGGCAACCGCGCCGCCTATGTCGCCAGGGCACGCGAACTGCTTGGCGGGGGTAGGA
>JAYOFM010000241.1:335-2463 GCA_038117225.1 Rhodospirillales bacterium | reverse complement strand
TGCTGTTCCTCGGAGGATGGTTGCCGCCACTGGACATTGCACCGTTAAACTGGATTCCGGGACCAATTTGGTTTGCCGGAAAGATCGCACTTTGTCTGTTCGTCTTCGTGTGGGTGCGCGCGACGTTCCCGCGTTATCGTTACGATCAATTGATGCGCCTCGGCTGGAAGGTATTCCTGCCGATCTCGCTGGCCGCCGTGGCCATCGTCGGCGGCGCCGTTGTGGCGTTCGATATCGCACCGTTGGCGGCTAGGTAGGGGGACGATGGCATGAGCTTCATTGCACGCGGCGCGAAGACAGTATTCCTTGCCGAACTTGTCTCCGGTATGGCGCTGACGCTTCGCTATTTCTTTCGCAAGAAGGTGACCATCAACTATCCCTATGAAAAGGGTCCGTTGAGCCCACGCTTTCGTGGTGAACATGCATTGCGCCGCTATCCAAACGGCGAGGAACGGTGTATCGCCTGCAAACTTTGCGAGGCTGTGTGTCCGGCGCAGGCAATCACGATCGAGGCGGAACCACGCGACGACGGCAGCCGCCGCACCACGCGCTACGACATCGACATGACGAAATGCATCTATTGTGGTCTCTGTGAGGAAGCGTGTCCAGTCGACGCCATCGTCGAGGGTCCAAACTTCGAATTCGCGGCCGAAACCCGCGAAGAACTGCTGTATGACAAAGAAAAACTGTTAGCCAACGGTGATCGATGGGAAACGGAACTCAGTGCCCGTCTTTCCGCCGATGCGCCATATCGCTGATCCGGCTTGAGCACCAAAGTCTAGGGACGTCCAAGGGGAACGAGTCAAAGCATGGTTATCCAAGCCCTCGCGTTCTATCTGTTCGCTTTCATCACCGTGGCGTCTGGAGTCCTGGTGATTTCGGCGCGCAATCCGGTGCACTCGGTGCTTTTCCTAATTCTGGCGTTTTTCAGTTCAGCGGCGTTGTTCGTGCTCTTAGGTGCTGAATTCCTGGCCATGATCCTGGTCGTGGTTTACGTCGGCGCCGTCGCCGTACTGTTCATGTTCGTGGTCATGATGCTGGACATCAATTTCGTCGAAATGCGCCAAGGTTTTCTGCAATACCTGCCGATCGGCGGTCTGATCGGCCTTGTTCTATTGGCTGAACTGCTCGTAATTCTAGGCGGTTGGACGATAACGCCTGAAGCCGCGAAGAGCGGTCTAGCTCCCATGCCGGAAGGCGTCAGCAACACCCAAGCGATCGGCGACATTATCTACACCCATTACATCTATTTGTTCCAAGCGGCGGGTCTGATCCTGCTCATTGCGATGATCGGCGCCATCGTGTTGACGCATCGCCGGCGCGATGGCGTACGGCGGCAGGTTATCGGCGACCAATTGCGTCGCCGCCGCGAGGAAAGTGTCACCGTTCGAGACGTTGAAGTAGGGAAGGGTATCTGATGCTCGAAATCGGTCTCTCCCACTACCTGACTGTCGCCGCCATACTATTCACGCTTGGTATCTTCGGCATTTTTCTCAATCGAAAGAATGTCATTATCATCTTGATGTCGGTTGAATTGATGCTGCTTGCCGTCAATATCAATCTGGTCGCCTTCTCGGTGCATCTGAACGACCTGGTGGGGCAGATTTTTGCCATGTTCGTGCTGACCGTCGCCGCCGCCGAGGCTGCGATCGGCCTTGCTATTTTGGTGGTCTATTTCCGTAACCGCGGCTCCATTGCCGTCGAAGACATCAACATGATGCGGGGCTGAGCGGCGATGATTGAAACCATTCTCGTCTTCGCGCCGCTGGTTGGCGCTATCATCGCCGGCATCATTGTTTTCGCCTCCGATCGCGACGACACAGAACGGCAGCACAAGCTCGATCAGGCGGCGCAATGGGTGACCTGTGCCGGCCTGCTGTTATCCGCGATCTTGGCATGCGTGATCTTCAAGGACGTGGCGTTGGACGGAAACGCGCGGACCACGGAATTATTCACCTGGATTGATTCCGGCGCACTGGAGCTGTCCTGGGCGCTCAAGATCGATACGCTGACGGCGGTCATGATGATCGTTGTCACGGTGGTGTCGGCGATGGTGCACATCTATTCCATCGGATACATGCACCACGACAACGCCATTCCCCGTTTCATGAGCTACCTCAGTCTGTTC
>JAYOFM010000241.1:0-263 GCA_038117225.1 Rhodospirillales bacterium | reverse complement strand
ACGACCGCCCGTCGGCCAATGCCGCAGCCATCAAGGCATTCGTCGTCAACCGGGTCGGTGACTTCGGTTTCGCGCTGGGGATATTTGCCACCTTCGTGCTGTTCCAGACCGTGCATCTAGACACCATTTTCGCCGCCGTGCCGTCTAAGGCGGGTGCGGTAATGAACGTGTTCGGCGGAGAGTTCGATGCCATTACGCTGTGTTGTGTATTGCTGTTCATCGGCGCCATGGGCAAGTCAGCCCAATTGGGCCTGCACACCTGG
>JAYOFM010000240.1:0-2473 GCA_038117225.1 Rhodospirillales bacterium | reverse complement strand
CTCCATACCACTAACCGTTGGTCCGCGTTCCCTATCCGACACTTTCTATCGGAAGCCCCAATCAACGACCGACAGACGACGGAGAACGATCAGCCGCCGAAGATCGTTTTCAAAATTTCCGTCGTCCGCATGGCGGGATTCTGGCGAATTGCCGCCTCTTCCTTCGCCAGATAGTGGAACAGGCCGTCCATCGCCTTGACGGTCGCGTGATCGGCCAGGTCGCCCTTGACGTCCGGCACCAGGGGCATCGCCCTGTACTGGCTGATCAGTTTGTCATAGGACGCGATGGCACCGACCTCGGCCAGAGTCTTATCGACGATTGGTCCGATGGCACCCTTCAGGTCGGACGACGCGACGCGCTTGAAGTACTTTGTGGCGGCATCGACCGGACCGTCGTAAATGGCCTTGCCTACGAGAGCTTCGCCGTTCTTATGTCATCGCGAGGTGATGGTGTACTTTCGCCGATGACCGATCTCAGTACGCTTCCAGCGTTGGAATCCGCAGTGATGAGCGCCTTTCGCCTGCCCGGCCACGTCGTCTTGGGCCCCACCTACACCGATGGCAATGATCACCGCATGGTACTGATCGCCACGGCAACGGAATTTAGGGGCATTAAGGGCGTGATGGTCGCCGTGCTCGATATCACGGAGTTCTTCAATGTCTTCGCTTCCGACCAGTTGCCGGCGGGGCTCGCCGTGCGAATGATCGAACGCGACACCGAAGCGCGCGGTCAGGAAGCCTTCATTCCCGTCATCGGCGACCGCCGACCGGGCGCGGACGTTGTCGCCACCGAGGTACTCCGCTTGGTTAGTGGCCAGGCCCGATGGGACCTGAATTGGGACGTGACCTCGGATTATCTGGAGGGGCCGTCCGATTTTTCCGGCATGTTGGTTCAGATCGGCGGTTCACTGCTATCGATCCTGCTGTTCGGCAGCATGGGTTTCCTGGTTTTCCAGAATATCCGTTTTCACACCCAGGTCGCCGAACGCACGGCTGCGTTATCGCAGAATTCCATGATCGTCCAACTGACCATGGATTCCATCGACCAGGGCTTCGCGGTCTGGAACGCGGACCAACGGTTAGTGGTATGGAGCCGGCGTTGTTATGACTTCCGGCTCGAGCCGCCGAAGGACGTTCTGCGCGTCGGCATGCATATTCGCGAACTGTTGGAACATCTCGCCCGCGCTGGCGCTTTCGGGTCGGATGCGGACGGAACTGTCGTCGAACAGGAACTCGAACGCATAACCATCGCCGGCGCCGCCTCCCAAGATATCTTTACGACACCCAATAATCGACACATGCATGTGCGACGTTTTCCGCTGGAACACGGCGGATACGTCGCGGTCTACACAGACATCACGGAACAGGAAGAAACCACGCGCACGTTGTCACGGGCCAATGAGGAGTTACAGATCGAGAAACGCAAGGCGGAATCCGCTAGTCGCGCGAAAACCGACTTTCTTGCGAACATGTCACATGAGTTACGTACGCCGCTAAATTCGATTATCGGCTTTTCGGAATTGATCGCCAAACATTCGACGGATGATCTGCCGGAAAAATACCGTCACTATGCGGACCTGATTCATCGCTCCGGTCGTCATTTGCATGACGTCATCGGCAACATTCTGGACCTCAGCAAGATCGAGTCTGACGCGCTAGAACTTGATGAAAAATTCTTTCCCATCGATGACGCATTGGGCGATGTCGAATCATTACTGACGGATATGGCCGGTTCGAATGATGTCTCATTGAAGCACGTGCCATGCGACGATCCGTTTCTCAGCCTTTGGGCAGACCCAGTTCGTTTCAAGCAAGTCATTATCAACCTCGTCAACAATGCCATTAAGTTCTCGGCTGGCGGCACCGTGACCATCGAGACGTTGGTTACGCACGACATCATCAAAATCCGCATCGCGGATACCGGCCAGGGCATTCCCGCCGACGATCTGCCGACGATTACCGATGCGTTTGTCCAGACTCGTAAATCGTCGGAGCAAAGCCATGATGGTACCGGCCTCGGCCTCGCCATCGCCAAGCGCATCGTTGAACTGCACGATGGCACTATGACGATCGAGAGCGAGGTCGGCGTCGGCACGACGGTTACCCTAGGTTTCCCGATCGCGCGGACGCTGGACGGATACGCGAACACCACGCCAGTTGGCGACTAGGCATCCGCGAAGCTGTTCCTGTGGCGGCGGTGTCTGTTTTTTCCCTTTTCAAAAGCCAAGAAAGAACCCACATAAGAGACAAGTCGCGCGGAATTCCCCGGCACCGGCGCGACGGATGCCATGGCTTTACGGCTCGACGGTCCACCCGATTCGAGCGTCACAAGACGGGATGCCATCAATGCGTACCTATTTCCATATCGACCTCGCCGACCGCTCGGTTACCAGCGAAACACTGCAAGGCGAAGCCCTGGCCCGCGCCGGTCGGCATTACATCGCCAAGACATTGCTGGACCGTGGCGTCGCGA
>JAYOFM010000239.1:0-2506 GCA_038117225.1 Rhodospirillales bacterium | reverse complement strand
CAACGTCCAGGGTGATTATTTCGAATTCGGCTGCCACCGCGCGCGCACGTTCCGGATCGCGTTGGTCGAGGCGCGGCGCCAGAACCTGGAGGACATGCGTTTCCTGGCCTTTGACAGCTTCCAGGGCATGCCCGCGCCGAACCCGGAAGCCAGCATCACCGGCCTCGGCGGTGGCGCGCTCTGCACGACGACCGAAGAGTTTAGCCGCCTGATTCAGGCCCAGGGCGTCTATGCCGACAAGGTCGAAACCATCAAGGGCTACTTCCAAGACTCGCTGACGCCCGCACTATCGGAACGCCTACGGGACGAGGGGCGGCGAATTGCCGTGGTCACCGTCGATTGCGACACCTTCGAATCCTACGTCCCCGTACTCTCTTTCTTGGAACCCTTTCTGCAGACCGGCAGCGTGGTTTATCTCAGGAACCTGTTCGTCGGGCATCGCGGCGATCCGAACCACACGCCGGCCGCCGCATTCCGGGATTTTCGCGAATCCTCCTCATTCCAGTTCAACGAAATGGTCAACGCCGGATTTCTCGGCTCCGCGTTCGTCGCAGCACCGAAGCGTTCGCGCAAAAACGCGGCTATCTAAGACCGTGCCGCGGCATCCCAACAATATCGTCGAGGGCATGCGCCGCCTTGGGCTGGGAACGGAGGACATCCTCGATGCCTATCCGGGATTGAGCGCATCGGATCTGGAAGAACTTTGGGTCGACATTGGTCTATCACAGGAACGACCCGTCAAGCCGTATGGTCTATTGGGAATCACACCATGCAGGTCCCGCTTCTTCAACTTCACGGACGCGGGCTTTCGCACCCCCGGCCATGACCAGCCTTGGCCGCCCCGAGAGGATCGCCCGACCATCTTCGTCTTCGGTGGTTCCACCACACTGGGGTTCAACGTCGGTGACGCGGACACGGTTCCGGCCCAGTTGGAAGCGGTGCTGTCAGCGCGCGGGATGCAGGTGGACGTCTACAATTTTGGCCAAAACAGCTACACGGCCCGGCACGAGATGTTACTTCTACTCGATCTTCTCGATAAAGGTACCCGTCCGGACGTCGCCATCTTTCTCGATGGTTTTAACGACTGCTTCTATGCCTTCGGCAACCCGGGCCTCGTCCGCATGCTGGATTCACTCTATCGAAACGAGAAACGGCGACGGCGGATGTCATTGTTTCGGGCGGCCCTCGACTATGCGGTCAACGTCGGCGGAGAACGCCGCCAGGCCATGCCGGATACGTTCAGTTACCAAATCCCTCCGCCGTACGAGGGGTTCGCGGCGTATCTGTCGGAAGCGGGCGTGGAGCGCGCCTTACAAACTGCTGACGATGAGGCGTCCAGCGCGGACGATGACACCATAGCCAACCTGGTTTGGGGCAACTATCGCCGATCTGTTTCGCTCATTGAGGGTTTGGCTTCATCTGAGGAATTCGACACGCTGTTCGCATGGCAACCAATCGCCCTATACCGCACCCGCCCCGAACAGCGCCCGCTTGAACGCCTACACTTGGCGTTTCCCAATGCCACGCTGTGTGGGCCGGTCTACCGCAGTATCGCGGCACGCGACTTCCCCGGACTGGGAAGAAAGAGCAATTTCCTCGACCTTACACGGGCGGGCGACACGTTCGATGGCATCGCTTACGTCGACACGTGCCACTATAGTAAGGCCTTCGCGGCCGTGATCGCGGATCAATTGGCGGACTCGCTCGAGGACGTTTTTCAGCGGACCGGCCCCCGTTCGGTGAGCGTTTAGGTTGAGCAAACCTGGATAATGACGAGAGGCTCCCGCGATGAACTCCGATGACCAGCCCGTTGTTGAAACGAAAATTTCAGAAAACACTGATCAGCCGCCTTCCGGCAGGCGATCCGGCGGTGGCACGATTCTTTTCCGTATCCTTGCCCGTCTTTGGCATCGATTGACCGGTCGGCGCGCGAGACGTTCGGACGGCAAGAGAAAAGCGTCGTCGGATGACCTTTATCCGCTATGGTAGCGCCTCCAATCATTTCGCATTCCCGTCGTGAATCACTCCTGATCAGCAATGCTTGACGTGCTTCGCAGCACTTGGCGAATACTCGACGCTCCCATGCGGGTACAGAGTCTCGTCACTATCGTATTAGTCCTGGTGACGGGTGTGCTCGATACGATTGGCGTCGGACTTATTTTTCCGGTTGTCCAGTTCGCGGTCGACGCCGACGCGCGATCGAAGAACCCTTGGGCCGTTCCATTGCTGGAGTTTGCCGGCGCGGACTCTCAGGAAGAAAGTGTGTTGTGGCTGGTCGCGACGATGTTTGTTTTCTTCCTTTGCAAGGCGGCGTTCCTGCTCACCTCGGTTTACTACCGCAATCGTTTCATCTGGCAAAGCCAAGCCAAGGTCGCAAATCAATTATTCGAGCGTTATCTCGCCATGGGTTACCTGTTCCATGTCGGAAACAACTCCGCGAACCTCGTTCGAAACGTCAGCCAGTCCGTTACGCAGATATTCAAGGGCTCCCTGCTGCCTCTATTCA
>JAYOFM010000238.1:0-2519 GCA_038117225.1 Rhodospirillales bacterium | reverse complement strand
CGCCAGAATTGGGATCAGCCGAGCACCATCGTGGGCATGGAGATACCGTCGAAACGCGGTCGCTACTATCCATTGCCGTTGCAGTCGGAATACGCTCGCGCCCAGAAGTATTTCGACGACATGCCCGAGGGCGTGTTCTCCATCGGACGGGCGGGAAGTTACCAGTACCGTGTCGACGTGGACGACTGCATCGCCCAGGCCATGGACGTGGCCGACGCGCTTCGGTGAGCGCGGGGCGACGGGACGACAGTCGGGTCATGCATCTTCTGGTGACCGGCGCCGGCGGATACGTGGGTCGGGAACTCTGCCGCCGTTTTCTGGATGACGGCATCACCGTCACGGCCGCGACGCGCCGGGACGCCGCGTTGCGCGATCTTCCGGCGGGGGACAATTTGCGCCACGCCGTGTTCGACATGGCCGAACCGTGGCCCGACCTGCCGGCCGTCGACGGGGTCATCCACGCCGGCGCCCAATCGCGGCCCGACGGACCGGCCGTGGAAACCTACATGCGGGACAACGTCATGGCGACGGGGAGATTGCTGACATGGATGAAAACAAGCGGCACGAAACGGGTGATCTTTCTTTCCAGCATTTCGGTCTTCGGTAAAATCGCGGCGAGCCGCGTTGATGAAACGACACCGTCAGTATCGGCCGGCGCCTACGGCATGAGCAAGCATCTCTGCGAGATGGCACTGGCGGAAGCGTCCGACACCATCGCGTCCCTGTCGGTCAGGCTGCCCGGCGTACTGGGGCCCGGCGCCATGACGCCATGGCTGGCAAAAGTCCTGGACGCGGCAATTCGTGGCGCCGATATCTCCATCTTCAACCCTGACCAACCCTTCAACAACGCGGTGCATGTAGACGACCTGGCGAAATGGTTCGGCGCCGCGATGCGCAGGGACATGGCCGGCGCTGATATGCTGGTCCTGGGCGCCGGCGGCCGGACGACGGTCCATGAGGCGGTCGAAACGCTGATCGGCCGCGCGGGTTCAAGTTCCACCGTGCGGGTCGAGCCTTCCGATAGAGCTTCGTTTTCCATCGACTGCACCAAAGCGGCTGGAATATACGGCTATGCACCGATGGACATTGATGACATGTTGCGCAGGTTCGTCTCCGAAAATTCGTCGCCGGATGCTCACGTGGCTTGATGCAACCCGTCGCATCGGCATTCGGTTTTAAGCGCGGACATATCCCTTTGACGGCGTGCCCGCCCCCCAGTAACGCGAGGATGAATTGACATGACCTCGAACGTCCTAACCGCGACGAGCGAAACGCGGCGAATGCCCATGCCATACCCCGACCCGGAACTATACCGTTCCGTGATGGAGGCTGGATTCGCCGCCTACCCGGAGCGAAAGGCCAACTACCAAGCCTTTCAGCATGGCACTCGCGGCGAACACGTGGATCACCTGCCCATAAAGCTCGATATCGAGCCCGTCAGCCGCTGCAATTTCCGCTGCGCCATGTGCCAAGTCAGCGAATGGCCGAAGATGCAGCGCGCCGCGGACATGACCATCGATAACTACCGCGCCCTGCTGGACGAGCAGGTCGGTTTGGTTGAAATCAAACTGCAAGGCATGGGAGAAGCGCTGCTGGCCGCGGAGCCGTATTTCGAAATGATCCGTCTGGCGCGAGAACGCCACATCTGGGTCCGGTCGACGACGAACGCCTCGTTGCTGCACCTGAACAACAATCACAAGAAACTGATCGATACCGACATCTGCGAGATTCAGATATCCATCGACGGCGCCACCAAGGAGTCTTTCGAGGCCATCCGCAATGGCGGCAAGTTTGACATGGTGACACGAAATGCCAAGATGCTTAACGACTACGCCATCCAAGTCGGCAAACTCCGAACACGAATGTGGACGGTCGTCCAACAGCGAAACGTCGGCGAGTTGATGAGATTTCCCGCGCTCGCCGCGGAACTCGGTTTCGCGCGCCTCACGCTTTCCGTCGACCTCAATGACTGGGGTCAGGACCGTTGGCGGAACTCAAACGATCAGATCGATGTCCAGAACACGATCGATCCTGCCCTGGTCGATTCTCTCGTCTCCGACGGTGCCGCGCGGGGTGTCGAGGTGACGTTCTGGTATATCGACCGCAAGTACGACACCGGTTCCCTGGAAACGCTTTGCCCCTGGCCTTTCGAGCGGGCCTACATCGCGTCCGACATGCGGGTCGTGCCGTGCTGCATGATTTCCAACCCCGATGTGTTGGAAGTCGGAAGCGCGCGGCGCCTGACAGAAACCTGGAACGCCGCGGACCTGGGGTCGTTCAGACGGGCACATATCGATGGCAAGATACCAGATATCTGCCGAACCTGTTACAACAGCCCGACAGACTAGCCGATGGTCCGGTCATCGGCCACCGAGTAGCAGCGCTCACCGGAAAACGAATCTAGGTGTGCGTTAACATCATGATCGCGGGTCGCCACATATCAATATATACGCGATATACGCGGAAACGTTACGATGGGGCCCTGTAGTTGGCGATGCACCATGGTCCTTATACTTATA
>JAYOFM010000237.1:0-2520 GCA_038117225.1 Rhodospirillales bacterium | reverse complement strand
TCGGCGCGCTGGCCATGAGCGAGCCCGGCGCCGGCTCCGACGTGGTCGGCATGACCACCCGCGCCGAGGCGAAGGACGGCTATTACCTGCTCAACGGCAACAAGATGTGGATCACCAACGGCCCGGATTCCGAGGTGCTGGTGGTCTATGCCAAAACCGATCCGGACGCCGGCCCGCGCGGTATCACGGCCTTTTTGATTGAAAAAAACTTTAAGGGTTTCTCCACGGCACAGAAACTCGACAAGCTGGGCATGCGTGGTTCCAATACCTGTGAGCTAGTTTTTGAGGATTGCGAGGTACCGAAAGAGAACGTGCTCGGCGGGTTGGGGCGTGGCGTCAACGTGTTGATGAGCGGCCTGGATTACGAACGCGCGGTGCTGGCCGCCGGGCCGCTGGGCATCATGCAGGCTTGCATGGATGTCGTGGTGCCCTATGTCCACGAGCGCAAGCAATTTGGTGAGCCCATCGGCAGTTTCCAGTTGATGCAGGGAAAACTCGCCGACATGTACACGACCATGAACGCCTGCAAGGCCTATGTCTACGCCGTCGCGCAGGCCTGCGACCGGGGGGAGACCACGCGAAAGGACGCCGCCGGAGCCATTCTCTACGCCGCCGAAAAGGCGACATGGATGGCGCTTGAGGCGATCCAGGCGCTTGGTGGCATGGGATACATCAATGACAGCCCCACCGGCCGATTGCTGCGGGATGCCAAGTTATATGAAATCGGCGCCGGTACGTCGGAAATCCGTCGTTGGTTGATCGGCAGGGAACTGTTCGAGGAAACGGAATGAGTGTTCGCGATCTCAATAAGCCGGCGCTTGATCCAGCGGCTGTCGCCGTCGCCAAGGGCACCAATTATCCCGCGCCGCATGACGCCATCGTTGGCGAGCGCGAAAAGCAGGCCCTGGGTAACGCCCTCGGTTTGAATCAGTTCGGCGTCAATCTGGTGCGCCTACCGCCGGGCGCGGCGTCGGCTCAACGCCATTGGCACACCGATGAGGACGAATTCATATACATTTTGGACGGTATGGCGACGCTGGTCACCGAAGGCGGCAAGCAGACCCTGACCGCTGGCATGGCGGCGGGCTTCCCGGCCGGCGTCGAGGATGGCCATCATCTTCTCAATGAGAGCGATGCTGACGTCCGATATCTGGAGGTCGGCACGCGTGCGCCGAAGGATTTCTGCAAGTACCCGGACGTCGATCTGTTGGGTAAACGGGCCGCCGGTCAACGGACCGAATTTACCCGCCGCGATGGCGCGCCGTTTGATGAGGTGTCCGAATGAAACGCCCAGCGCTCGATCCGGCAGCCGTGGAAGGGAAGTTCGGCAGCGGCTTCCCCACGGCGTTTAAGGCGCCATTCGAGATGCGCGAGAAGCGTGCCCTGGGCAATGCCCTTGGCTTGACGCAATTCGGCGTCAATCTGGTTCGGTTGCCGCCCGGTGCGGCCTCATCGCCACGCCATTGGCATGCCAACGAGGATGAGTTTGTCTATATCCTGGAAGGCGCACCGATACTGATAAGTGAGGCCGGTCGCCAGACTCTCGGCCCGGGCATGGCTGCCGGCTATCCCGCCGGCGTTGCCGATGCTCATCAAATGCTCAATGAAAGCGATGCCGACGTGGTCTATCTGGAAATCGGCAGCCGCGCCGTGGATGAGGTCTGTACGCTTCCCGACGTCGATCTTCACGTCGTCCGCAAGGACGGCCAGACGCGATTCACACAGAAGGACGGGACACCCTACGCAATGGACGAACCGTCATGATGCCGGATGGCGGCGGGCCTGTTTTCATTGATCAGTTCGGCACCGGGCGTCACGGCGGCAACAATGGTCACGGCCTCGGCCCCGACGATGGCAACGAACCCACGTGGCGGCGTTGCCTTATGGGCCGCGAACCGTTGTGGAAGATGTTCTGGTTCTACTTCGTCTGCGGCCATGGTGTCGTCTATGGAATCGGCTTTGGCGTCGTCGTCGTGTTCATGATCCTGGGCTTCGCGGCCGACCCGGGGTCATTGACTTCCGGGTTGGCGGGGCTGACCACGGGGATGGTGGCGCTGGGCGCGGTCGGCCTGGGGTTCGGAACCTGGTGTGGCATTGGGCTTTGGCGTTGCGCCTATAACGTCGAAGACCGTCGCTGGGGACATGCCGCCCGGGTTCTCGCGATCAGTTATGCATTGATAATCATCGTGCCGCCGGTGCGGTACGGCCTGCTCGGCTAAAGATTAAGATAGGGTGCGCCAACATGTATGAAGATCCGATCGTCATTGCCGGGATGGCCCGTACACCCATTGGGGGCTTCCAAGGCGCGCTGAAGGATGTCGCGGCGCCAGAACTCGGGTCAGTCGCCATCCGCGCGGCGTTGCAGCGCGCCGGCGTCGCGCCGGAGGATATCGAGGAAGTCCTGATGGGCGTCGTGCTGCCGGCCGGTATGGGGCAGGCGCCGGCGCGTCAGGCCCTGCGCGGCGCCGGCATTCCGGATTCTGTTGGCGCCACGACCATCAACAAGATGTGCGGATCGGG
>JAYOFM010000236.1:0-2526 GCA_038117225.1 Rhodospirillales bacterium | reverse complement strand
CGGTGCAGGACGGTGCCGAGATTGTTGTGCCCGGCGGCGTAATCGGGCGCCAGGCCGAGGGCTTCGCGGGCGGCCCGTTCGGCGCCGTCGATGTCGCCTAAATCCAGCAGCACGTTGGCCAGGTTGGCCTGGATCTCGCCGTTGTCGGGCGCCAGGCGGGCGGCCTCGCGGTAGTGATCGGCGGCATCTTCGAGCCGGCCCAGCGCCTTCAGCGGCGCGCCGATATTGTTGCGGGCGGCGGCGTAGGCGGGATCGATTTCCAGCGCCCGGGAAAAGGCGGTGACGGCCTGCGCGTGGCGCCCGAGGCCGGTGAGGCCGGTGCCCAGGTTGTTGAGGAACGTCGCCTCGCCGGGTTCCCGCTGCGCGGCCTGGGCGATCAGTTTGATGCCTTCCTCGCCGCGGCCTGTCTGGCAGTGGATGACGCCGAGGAGATTGCGGCCCCAGGCGTGGGCGGGATGGGCGTCCAGCAGTTGCCGGCAGCAGGCCTCGGCGGCCGGGAGATCGCCGGCGCCCTGCAGGCGCGCGGCTTCGTCGAACATCGTGTCGGCGTTCTTGGGGGCGTTCACGGGGTCCGTCGGCTCGGCCAAGGTCTTCCTCTCGTCGCCAGCATGGATAGAGTGTCGCTTTCAGGGCGCGCCGGGTCAAAACAAACACTTCCGAATGGCTGGCCCATCCGCGGGCCAGAGGCTAAGCTCATGGCATGGCTGAAGAAAAGTCAACGAACGGCGGCGGCATGCCGATCATTCCGGGCGGCAAGCTGGCGGCCCAGTTGGATGGCGAGGAGGAGTACGATCGCGACTCGCTCAACGTCTTGCCGCTGTCGATTTTCCCGTTCGAGAACGAATCGCTCCGCCATGCGCGGCTGATCATGAACGCGCACCTGGAAAGCGTCGTCGAGGTGTTTCACGACAAGCATTCCGGCTCCGGCCAGTTGCCGGTGGGCGAGGCGGAGAAGGAGTTCGGGCCGCAGTCCGGCGGCTCGCGCACCGACATGATGGTGCTGAGCGCGCTTGGATCGCTGCATTCCTACGATGTCTTCAGTCTCAGGTATTCGCTGCGCGAGCTTGGCATCCAGGTCAACGACCTGGAAGCGCTGAAGCTGTCGCCGCAGCGGGTCAAGCTGTTGACCAACTACATGAAGGAATTCACCCGCCCGCTGATCGGTGAAATCTACGGCGGCGACGACGTCGAGGTGCAGGACTTCGAGGACGTCATCGCGCTCTTTAAGCAGCCCAACGTCGACGAGGCGCGCAAGAAGCTCCGGATCATGGCCGACCGGCTCGGCATCGAGCTCCAGGACCTGCCGAAGTTTTTGGAGGACTACGGCGACATCTTCCTGTCGCTCTCCTATTACCAGCAGTGCCTGGACGACATCCGCCCGACCATCGACGACTTCCTGCATTCCGTCGAGGAAATCCAGAAGCACCCGCAGTTCACCCACCACGTCAACCTGATGAAGGTATGCCGCACCATGCACCGCACGGTGTCGGGGTTGATGAAGGCGCTGGCGGCGCGCTTCGAGAGTTTCGAGCGCTCGACCCGCAACATGTGGCACAACATCTCGGCCGAGAAGTTCCGCGAGGTCGAGGCGATGATCGAAAGCTACCACACCACCATCGGCGGCGAGCTCTGTTCGCTGTCGGTGAAGATGGACGCCTGGCGCGAGCACTTCCCCAATTCCAGCGTCGGCGGCTTGTCCCGGCGGGCGGATTTCATCATGACCGACATCCGCCAGGGCATTGAGAACATCCGCGAGATCGAACACGCCAAGCCGAAACCGCATCCGGCCCAGCCGGCCGCCGATCCCAAGGCGATCTCCGAAGACGCGCCCTGCAAGGCGCGGGATACGGCGGAGGACGGTGAGGGCTGATTCAACGGTCAACTTTCGCCGTAAGTATTCTCGTTTGTGATTCTACATATTGAGAAAACCCATCCACCCGTCATTCCCGCGAAAGCGGGAATCCAGTGATCGCCGGATACAAGTCGTCCCATTCGGGATTGGACTCCTCAATCAACTCTAACTTCCAAGCCCGACGCCACTTCTTCAGCACCTTTTCGCGTTGGGTGGCGTCGGTGATGTCATCAAACGCCTCGAAATGGACAAGCCGCCGTACGCCGTACTTGGATGAAAATCCGTCGACCGTTCCCTCGCGATGCTGATGGGCACGTTGTATCAGGTTGGATGTCACACCGATGTAGAGGGTGCCGTTTCGCTGGCTGGCGAGGATGTAGACATATCCGGGCTTGGCCATGATGGAATGGTGCCTTCCTCAACGCAGGCCTGGATTCCCGCGTTCGCGGGAATGACGTTTCCTGCTTTCGCGTTCGCGGACGACGAATGAATGGGGACCTAAAACAACGACAACTGATCGCCGGCCTTGGGGGGCGGTTGGAACAGGTCCGTCCTGTGCCGGCGCGCGCGGGCGGCTTTCTGGTCGAGGCCAAGTTGCCGACACGCGATGGCGAAGCGTTTGGCCAGCATCGCCGCGTAGGCGCCGTCGCCGCGCATGCGCCGGCCCCAGGTGG
>JAYOFM010000235.1:0-2548 GCA_038117225.1 Rhodospirillales bacterium | reverse complement strand
GGCGGGCGGCGCCTTCCTGGAGTGGCTCGAAGGCAAAGAACTGCCCGGCGTCGCGGCCCTGAACGCTTAACGATTTAGTCAGGATTGGCGGGTACCCTTCAACCGATCCTTAACGCAAATCGGAATCAACCATGGTCGAATCGGCTTCAGGCATTTACGCACCCTCCCGGCCACAGCCTTCGGTGACACCGAGGCCGTCGGCGCAATCCAAGCCGTCGGAATCCCGCGTGGAGAGCGAAAAGCCGCCGGCCACTGCGGCATCGGATTCGGAGATACAAGCGAGTCTTGAAGCCCTGGTGGCGAGTGGGGAGACGCCACCGCGCGGGTCTTTCCTGAATATTCTCGTCTGACAGGTTTCTGCAAAATGGCGCTTGTCGCCGATGAAAATGGCCGCCAAATTGGCGGCATGACACCACCTGCCGACCAGACTGAATCCCGCGATGGCGGCCCGCGCATTCGCGAAGTGCCGGAGGGCGACAATCGCGAGCGGCTCGTGTGTCCCGACTGCGGCTTTATCAATTACGAGAATCCGAAGATCGTTGTCGGCGCGGTCATCGGCCATGAAGGTAAAATTCTCCTTGCACGCCGGGATATAAACCCAAGACGCGGCTACTGGACCATTCCGGCCGGATTTCTTGAATTGAACGAGACCGCCGCCGCAGGTGCGTGCCGCGAAGCCCGGGAAGAGGTCTGCGCCGATATCGCGATCGACGGCGTCCTTGGCATCTATAACGTGCCGCGCATCAGCCAGGTCCAGATCATCTATCGAGCCACGCTCAGGCAACCCGGTTTTGGCGTTGGCGAGGAGACACAGGAAGTGGGTCTATTCGACTGGGAGGATATTCCGCGCGATGAAATCGCCTTTCCTTCCGTCCATTGGGCCTTGGACCATTACCGCTGTGTCGAAGGGGTCGCGGCTTTTGCGCCGTACTCGAATCCCGAGGGCGAAACCGGCAATTTCTAAGGCTCGGCGTCGCGCGGTGTATCGTCTTCGGGAATATGATAGCGTTGGATCATCGGCACCTGGGTCATGATGAACATGAAGGTGAGGCCCATCAGGCCGAAGACCTTGAAGTTCACCCAAACGTCCGTGGTCTGCGTGCGCCACACGATTTCGTTGAGCGCGCCGGATACGGCGAAAAATATCCCGAACCTAAAGGTGAGTTTTCGCCATCCTTCATCCTGCAGATTCCAGGCGCGCCCGAACAACGGTTTCAGGACTGGTTTATCGAGGATCAGGCCGCCGAACATGACGGCGGCAAACAGGGCCTGGACGATGGTCGGCTTCATCTTGATGAAGCGCTCGTCGTCGAGCGCCAAGGTGAGGCCGCCGAAGACAAGAACCAGGCCCGCAGTGACCAGCGGCATGACCGGGACCGAGCGTTCCAACACATAGGAGAGGACAACGCCGAGAGCGACGGCAATCATCAATCCCGCTGTGGCCGCGTAGAGTCCCATTTGCCAATAGGTCAGCAAGAAGACCGCAAGCGGCGCATAATCGACAAGGGGTTTCAGCCACGGGCGCGAGGAAGGTTCCATGGCCGCGGTTATATCGCTTCCGACCCGGTAAACGAAAGGCCGGATGTCATGGGACCAGATTCAGACATATGGCGCCGGCGGCAATGAGCAGCGAGGCGAAGAGCCGCCTGAGCCCGAACGTTTCTTTGAATACCAGAGCGCCTAAGACGGCGCCGAAGATCACCGCGGTCTCCCGCAGCGCCATCACGACTGCCACGCGTTCCTGGCTGAAGGCCCACATGGCCAGGCCGTAGGAGGCGCCGATCAACAGGCCGCCGAGGAAGAAATTGCGCGCCTGCCCACGGCGCAATCCGTTCAGGTTTCCGCGGCGCGACCAAGGGACAAACGCCCCGAACGGAAGTGCCTGCACGACGATGAGCCAAGGAATGTAAGACAAAGGCGTACTGGCGACACGAACGCCGATTGCGTCGGTCACGCTGTATCCGGCTATCGTGGCCGCAATGAGCAGTGCGAAGAGAAAGGCCCTGGGACCCCCTCCTCGACGGCCGCTCAAAGCCAGCACGAAGAGACCGGAACAAACGATGGCGATGCTGAGCAGTTGGTAGGGAGACAGGAACTCCCCGATCAGCAGCGCCGACAAGGCGGCGACCAGAACCGGGCCGCTGCCGCGTGCGACCGGGTAGACGAAGCTCAGGTCTCCGATACGGTAACCGCTCGCCAGGGCGGCGAAGTATCCGCAATGAATCACCGCACTGAGCACAATGTAGAGCCATGCCTCTCCGGTTGGAAACGGCACGAACGGTAGCAGCGGCAAGGCATAGGCCGCGCCGCCCAACACCACCCAGCCTTGCGTCGCGAGTCCGTCGGCGCTGCCTTTGACGACTGCGTTCCAACTGGCATGCATGAGCGCCGAAGCGAGGACGACGAGGGTGACGGCTGGATCCATTGAGACGGCTTCCGATAACCGAAGTATGAGTATAAGGCTACGTCGCCAGCGAGTCGGGAACAGTTGCCGATCCATAACTTGCGGTATTATGATCCGGCATGCCTTCTGAAGGACCCCGTATTC
>JAYOFM010000234.1:0-2572 GCA_038117225.1 Rhodospirillales bacterium | reverse complement strand
TGGTGGTTATGGCGTTGCATCGCGCCGACCCGGACCGATTCAAGGACGCTATTGACCGTGGCGCCGAATGGATTCTCGGTATGCAGGGCAAGTCCGGCGGTTGGGGCGCGTTCGACTCCGATAACGAGTATTATTGTTTGAATCATATCCCGTTCGCGGATCACGGTGCGTTGCTTGACCCTCCGACATCTGACGTGACCTCTCGTTGTGTCGGTATGTTGGCGCAACTTGGCTATGGCCAGGATAATCCGGCCATGACGAGAGCGCTGGCCTTCCTGCGAAGCGAACAGGAAGACGATGGGTCGTGGTTCGGCCGCTGGGGCACGAATTACATCTACGGTACGTGGTCCGTCCTTTGTGCACTCAATGCTGCTGGCGAGGATATGAACGCGCCCTACATCCGTAAGGCAGTCTACTGGCTCAAGGGCCGTCAACGGGCGGACGGCGGTTGGGGCGAGGATTGCGCCTCCTACTGGGACGGCCGTAAGGACGAAGTAAAGGAAAGCACGGCATCACAAACCGCATGGGCAGTCATGGGGCTTATGGCTGTCGGCGAGGCGGATAGCGACTCGGCTCGTCGAGGTATTGAGTTTCTCTTGAAAGCTCCCCGGACTGACGGGGACTGGCATGAGGAATACTACAACGCCGTCGGATTCCCTCGGGTCTTTTATCTTCGCTACCATGGCTACCGCGCCTATTTCCCTTTGTGGACCCTGGCCCGCTTCCGAAATCTGCAGAAGAGCAATAAACGCCGGCCGCAGTTCGGAATTTGATTGGCGTTCATTGGTGTCATCACTGGCTTGAAATCCGAGGCGGATTGCCTTGATCCCTTGATCGCGGCGGATCTTCCCCCGATGGTCCGCTGCTCTGGCGCGCGGACGCGCAGAGCGCGCGGTGCTGCTGAGGAATTGTTAGAACTGGGATGCGGGGGGCTGGTCAGTTTCGGCCTCGCCGGTGCGCTTTCCGAAGATTTGCATGCCGGCGATCTCGTGATACCGCGGACCGTTTTATCGGCTGGCGGTCAACAATGGTCCGTTCATGAGATATGGCGAGCCGAGGTTATCGCCGCCTGCGAGGAAAGGTGCTTGATTCCAGGCGATTCACCGCTATTGGGAAGTGATCAAGCGCTGACAACAGTGTTTGAAAAATCGGCCGCTAGCAGGTCGAGCGGCGCTAGCGCCGTCGATATGGAGAGCCACGCGGTCGCGGCCGCCGCCGATGCGGCAGGCATTCCGTTCATCGCTATGCGCATTATCGCCGACGAGGCCGATACCGCCAGTCCCGCCGCCGCTTTAGATGCCGTCCGGCCTGACGGCAGCATCAGCCTGCTGCCGATCATTGCCGGCCTGATCATAAGGCCGTGGTCACTTGGGAGTTATCTAAGGCTTGGGGCGGCCAACGGGCGCGCCATGGAAAGCCTACGCGGCCTCGTTCCGATCCTTGGCGCCGGATTCCGCTTTCCGCTCCTCTAGCTGCTGCGACAAGGTTTTCACCAGTCCTTCGAAGATGAATTCAGCCGGGCGCTGGTTATCGAGAGAAATTTCGGGTGCCATCGGTTTCTCTGTCTCAATGCCACCAAGCCAGACCTTCAGCGCCTTGAGTGGGTGGGCGACGGTGTCTGCGACGGCAGTCGCTTCGTAGCCGCAGTGGACCATGCAGTCCGCGCACTTTTCATAGTTGCCGGTGCCGTATTTGTCCCACTCGGTCTCGTCCATCAGGGCGCGGAATGTGGGAGCGTAACCTTCGCCAAGCAGATAGCAGGGGCGCTGCCAGCCAAAAATATTGCGTGTCGGATTGCCCCAAGGCGTACAGTGATATTGCTGATTACCCGCAAGGTAATCCATGAACAACGACGATTGACTGAATCGCCATTTCTTTTCGCCTTTCAGGCGGAAGATATCGCGAAACAGTTCCTTGGTCCGATTGCGGTGCAGGAAATGGTCCTGATTGGGTGCGCGCTCGTAGGCATAGCCGGGTGAAACGGTGATGCCCTCGACACCTAAATCATCGGTACAGAAATCGAAGAACGCGGCGGCCTCGACTGCCGTGAGCTGGTTGAAGAGGGTGCAATTGACATTGACCCGAAACCCCCGGCGCTTTGCCTCGCGAATGGCTGAGACAGCGCGTTTGAATACGCCTTTCTGCGCGACCGCCGCATCGTGGTGGTCTTCCGGGCCATCAAGGTGGACGGAAAACGTCAGATAGGGCGATGGCGTGAACAGGTCGAGCTTCTTTTCCATCAACAGCGCATTGGTGCATAGATAGACGAATTTCTTACGCGTCACGATGCCTTCGACGATTTCGACGATTTCCTTGTGAATCAGCGGTTCACCACCCGGAATTGACACGATCGGCGCATCGCATTCATCGACGGCGCCCAGGCACTCGTCGACAGTCAGGCGTTTATTAAGAATGTCATCTTCGTAGTCGATCTTGCCGCAGCCTGGGCAGGCGAGATTACAGCGGAACAACGGTTCGAGCATCAACACCAGGGGATATCGCTCGATTCCCTTGAGGCGTTTCGCCGTAATGTATGCGCCGACACGGAGTTGTTGGATCAGAGGTACAGGCA
>JAYOFM010000233.1:0-2583 GCA_038117225.1 Rhodospirillales bacterium | reverse complement strand
ATTGACCTGCGACCACGCCACCTATCTATTCCTCTCACAAAAGACTATGCATACACATATAATCGATTGAGCGCCAAGGCTCGCATCCATGACCTCCGCTCCAATCGATATCAATGCGCAGTTGCGAACGCTGCGCCGAAAGTTCGTCGACAACCTGCCGGAACGGCTTGTCGCGTTACGCCATCAGTTCGAGGTATTCTCGCAGGCCGAGCACCCGGACGCACTGCAGACCGGGGCTGATGACATTCACGCCATGGCCCACAGCCTCAAGGGACTGAGCGCATCGTTCGGCTTGGAAGAGGTTGCGGAGCTTAGCAAACGGATCGAGACGGCTTGCCTGATCGGGGATGGCGTATCCTCGGATGGGGCCGATTTATTTCGCGGCCGTGTCGGCGCCATTGTTGGCGACGCATTGAACCGTCTCGACGCCCTTGCCGCCACTCCGGACGAACTCGTCGACGATAGTTGGATGCCGGTGGCCCGGGCCGAGGCCGTCGCGGCATGAACATCGCGGTCCAGCAATCGGATTCTCCTAGTCGAGGACGACGCCGAACTGGCGGATGCTCTAGACCGGCGGCTCGCCAATTTTGGCTTTGACGTCAGTATTATTTCGACGCCCGACGACCTACCCCGCAAGGTTGAGGATCAACGCCCGAGCGTCATCGTCATGGACATCATGTTCGAGGGTGATCGGGCCGGTGGACTGAAGGCAGTCCGCGCTCTGCGCGACAGCGGCAACGACACGCCGGTGGTTTTCGTGTCGGCGCGGGATGATTTCGCGGCGCGCCTGGAAGCGGTGCGAAATGGCGGTGACAGCTATATCGTCAAGCCCGTCAATCTGATCGAGTTGGTCGAAATCCTGCACCGGCTGCTCGGTCGCGAACTAACAACGCCCTACCGCGTCTTGATGGTGGATGACGAGGCCGTGGCCCTCGACATCTACAGCACCGTCCTGGAGCAGGACGGGTTCGTCACGGCCACCTTCAGTGACCCGGAAGCCGCGCTGGCGGCTCTTGATGCCTTCGAACCGGATGTCGTTGTCGCCGATGTCAAAATGGGCGATTTCAATGGCTTCGAGTTGGCCAACGTGATCCGCCAAACGAAAGGCCGGTTTTCCCGCGTCCCGATCGTCTTTCTAACCAGCGAGGACAGTCAGCGCAGCCAATTGCTGGCCATCCGATCGGGCGGGGACGATCTGGTCAAGAAGGGCGCCAACTACGAACTGCTGCTGTCCTCCGTACGATCGCGGGCGGAACGGTTTCGTGACTGGCACATCGTCGCCGCGCAACGCGAGGAACATGATGAAAAATTCCAAGCCGCGTCTCGGTCCGCCGCCGAGGCCATCGTGTCCTTCAGCGCCGACAGGGTCATAACCTATTGGAACCCGTCCGCCGAACGGATTTTCGCATTGAGCGAAGAGCAGTCCCTGGGCGAACAAATTGACCGGATCATTCCCAATCGCCACCTTGGGCAATTCCTGGGCATGCTTTCCGCATCGGAAAATGATTCCTCGGTAAACGAAGGTACGCTGGCAGAAATCGAGGCGTGCCGCAGTGACGGCTCGGAATTTCCCGCCGAGATATCCATCTCCCGGTGGTCGGTATCCGATACGGATTATTTTACCGCCATCATTCGTGACATTACCCACCGCCGCCAAGTCGAAAGCGACCTGACTGAGAGTGAGCGGGCGCTGTCACGACAGAATACGCTGCTGCAAACCGCCTTTGACTCAATCGACCAGGGATTCGTCGTCTGGGACAAGGATTTCAAGTTGGAAGCCTGGAACGGCATCTGCGTCGATCGTTGGTTGCGGCCCGACAATGTCAGCGTCGGCATGCCGATGCGAGACCTGATGCTGCACCTCGCCAAAAATCAGGCCTGTGGTCCGGGCGACGCGGAGGCGTTGGCGGATCAAGAACTGGCGCGGCTGATGGCCGAAGGCCATCAGTCGACAGACGAGTTCCAGACCCCCGAGGGCCGCACCATCGTCGTCGAACGTTTCCCCATGGCGACCGGTGGCCATGCCTCCGTTTATACGGATGTCACCGATCAACGGCTATCCGTTCACGAACTACGCATCGCCCGCGACCGCGCCGAAGCGGCAAACCGCGCCAAATCCGAATTCCTGTCACACATGAGCCACGAATTGCGGACACCGCTCAACGCGATTCTCGGCTTCGCTCAGATCATGCAGATGGGTAATATTGACGACGCCCGCCTTTCCGGCGAAAAATGCGCGGGTGAGATCATTACCGCCGGCACCCATCTCCTTAACTTGATTAACGAAATTCTCGACCTGGCGCGGATCGAATCGGGACAATTGGACCTGGATATCGAACCGGTAGACCCCACCCACCCGCTTGAAGACGCGTTAGGGTTGGTCGCAAATCTTACCGAGCGGCGTAGTATTCACATCAACAATGAAACGCGGGATATTCCCACCGTGGTCGCCGACCAGTTGCGGCTAAAGCAAATTTTCATCAATCTGCTGAGCAAAGCAACGCCATTAAGTACAACAAGGATGCTGGAACGGTCACGGTGACGTCGATTGCTGGCGGCACAGACACTGTACGGATTCGCATC
>JAYOFM010000232.1:0-2611 GCA_038117225.1 Rhodospirillales bacterium | reverse complement strand
GATTGGCGCGCCAACCGTGCGACCAGAGATTTCCATTCAGGCGTATGATTGGCGGCGGCAGTCGGCAATGCTGGTATCGGTGACCTACTGGATGGTGTTCTTTCGGTCGAGAAAGTCGGCATCTTCAAGCCGGACGCAAGCGTCTATCAGATGGTTCCTGATGACCTGGATGTGGAGGTCGGTCGCGTCTGTTTCATGTCGTCAAACGCCTGGGACGCTTGTGGCGCGGCCAACTTTGGCTTCCGCGTGCAGTGGGTAAACCGCTTTGGTCAAGCCGAGGAACGCCTACCGGGCGACCACGAGAACGTCCTGCACGACCTCTCCGAATTGCCGCCACTTCTCGGACTTTGATGTTAGCTGGTTGACGGAATATGTCGGATGCCGATGCGGAGTTTGCCGAGCACCGAATCTCGGCCGGTGACGGACTGTCGCTCTACGTTCGGGATTACAACAATGCCAGCAGTCCGGCAATCCCGCTGCTGTGTCTCGGTGGCTTGACGCGCAACGCGAAGGATTATCACGGCGTCGCCATGCGATACGCCAGCAAACGCCGCGTTATCGCGCCGGATTATCGCGGGCGCGGTCGCTCGGCGTACGACGTGGACTGGCGCAACTACGATCCCGTGGTCTATCTCGGCGATATTCGCCATGTGCTGATCGCGCTCGGAATCCACGCTGTCGTCGTCGTCGGTACGTCGATGGGCGGTATCTTGGCCGCCGGGATGGCGGCTGCAATGCCGACGGTGATCAGGGGCGCGGTCCTCAATGACGTCGGCCCTGTGGTCGAACCAGGGGCGCTGGCGCCGATCATCGCCTACATGAAGGGGCCGTCGACGTTCTCCGATTGGCATACAGCGACGGAGCACATGCGCCGCGCCTTTCCCGATTTTCCCGCCGAAACCGACGACCAGTGGCGTGCTATCGCCGGTACGACCTATCGCGAAGACGCCGATGGTCGCGTCCACTTCGATTGGGATCCGAAAATAGTCAAACCACTTGAGCGCGACCCGGGCGCGCGCTACGACTTCTGGCCGCTGTTTCGGGGATTGGCGTCATTGCCGGCACTGGTCCTGCGTGGAGAATTATCAGAGGTATTGCCGGCATCGACGATGGCCGATATGGCGGAGGTGCTGCCTAATTTGGTGACGGCGACGGTGCCAGGGGTCGGTCACGCGCCCAGTCTTCATGAACCCGAGGCCCGGGAGGCGATGGATGAATTCCTTCGATGCGTCTGACAAGCCGACGTACGCCGATATCGTCGATGCCGCCGAACGGTTGCGGGGCCACGCCGTGCGAACGCCGCTGTTGGAAAGCCCGTTATTGAACGATCGTCTCGGCGGGCGCCTGCTGGTCAAGGCCGAGCCGCTGCAGCGAACCGGCGCCTTCAAGTTTCGAGGCGCTTACAATCGAATTTCTCGCATTCCGGAAGCCGATCGCGGGCGCGGTGTCGTTACCTTTTCATCGGGCAACCATGCACAGGGGGTCGCGGCCGCGGCGGGTCTGTTCGGCATTGCGGCGACGATTATCATGCCAGCGGATGCGCCGAAGACGAAAGTTGAAGGCACCCGGGCGTTAGGCGCCGAGGTGGTGTTCTTTGATCGCTTCGGCGAACGTCGCGAAGACGTCGCGCGACCGTTCATCGAGGAGCGCGACATGATTCTCGTCAGTCCTTTCGATGATCGTTACATCATCGCCGGCCAGGGAACTGTCGGTCGTGAAATCGCCGAGCAGGCAGGCGAGGTTGGCGCCGAGTTGGATGCCGTCGTCGTGCCGTGTGGCGGTGGCGGTCTGATTTCCGGTACCGCGCTGGCCATCATCCATGACATGCCGAATACGCCGGTTTATGCGGCCGAACCGGCTGGCTTTGATGACACCGCGCGTTCACTCCGTTCGGGACATCGGGAAGAGGCAGACCCCGATGCGCGCTCCATATGCGATGCGCTATTGGCGCCGATGCCGGGTGCGTTGACCTTCCCGCTGAACGCGGAACTTTTGAGCGGCGGGCTCGTGGTGACGGACGATGAGGCGTTGGTCGCGATGAAAACCGCGTTCCAGTATCTTAAGCTCGTCGTCGAACCCGGTGGCGCCGCTGCCCTGGCAACGGTCCTCGGTGGCCATTTGGAAATTTCGGGAAAAACGATCGCCGTCGTATGTTCAGGCGGTAATGTCGATGCCGATGTTTACCAACGGGCCTTGGAACTTAAAACGGATTGGGATTGACCGCTAATCACGGCAACGATCAAGCGTTAGCCGCTTTCTTATCGTCGCCCTTGGGCTTCTCTGGCGCCGCGTCCTTGACGGGTGATAGCGGCAATTTGGCCGGTTCCGGCTTATCGACATAACGTTTGCAGTGACCTTCCAGAAAGGCCCCCTTTTCGATCGCCAGATCCTGGTGAACGATGTCACCAACCACGTGAGCGCTATCGGCTAGACGGACCGAGCGTGCTTTCATCTGACCATTGATGTTGCCGTGAACGATGATGGATTCGGCGACGATTTCACCTTTGACGTTGGCACCCTTGCCGATCAGTAGATCGCGGGTGCGAATGTCGCCCTCAACGGCGCCGGGCAAGGTATCCAGAGCTGGTTGGAACGGCCGCTACGGTCGCTA
>JAYOFM010000231.1:0-2617 GCA_038117225.1 Rhodospirillales bacterium | reverse complement strand
CCCTGGCGCCGAGGGAAGCGAACTCTGAGGCAATCCCGAACCCGATCCCGGTCGCCCCGCCCGTAATCAGGGCGACCCGCCCCGCCAATGCATCTTTGGAAAAGGTCATCGTTTTTCCTCGTCTTTCGCCACGCCGGCTATGGGTAATTCCAAAATATCAAGCGGCAATACCCGTGCCAGTATCCAGATTCTCTTGAGTGGGAAATATAGGCTCCAGATCGCTTCGAAGTGTTGATTGAGGCATCCGCAAGGACTGTCCGCTCGACAGACACTTTGGCGCTCTTTTGGACAAGGTGATGGTGGGGACGTCATGCGCTGGTCCTGTTCAACCAAGGCAATGGGCGCATCCGCATCCCTTGGCATTGATGGTGCACCACTCATTGGGCTGGCCCCGCCCGCACTGCTGGGAGCATTGGGATGAAGATCGGTTATATCGGCCTTGGAGCCATGGGCGGCGCCCTCGCGCGTGGCCTGCTTTCGAAGCATCCGTTGATGGTCTGGGACATCAATGAACAAGCCGTTCGTGCCATGGTGGACCAAGGCGCCGTCGCCATGGAGTCGGCCGCGTCCATGGCCAGGGAGTGCGATGTGATCATTCTCTGCCTGCCGCGTAGTGCAGATGTGCGGCAAGTGCTCTTTGGGGCCGGCGGGTTGGTGGAGGGCCTTGCCGCGGGAAAGCTTGTCATTGACCAGACCAGTGGCACCCCAAGCGAGACCGCCGAGATGGCCCGAGAACTTGCGAGGCTCGAGATCTTTTTGATCGACGCGCCGGTGGCGGGCGGGGTCCCTGCCGCGCAAGCGGGGCACGCTGCGATCATGGCCTCGGGCCCGGACGAGGCCTACGCCTCGGCTCACCCGGTTCTAAGCGCTCTTAGCTCAAAGGTTTATCGGGCGAGTGACCGCGTCGGTGATGGACAGGCGGTAAAGCTCATCAACAACTCAATCAATTCCGGCCTGCGTATTGCCACGCTGGAGCTGGTCGCCTTGGGGGCAAAGCTTGGTCTTGAACTCGCAGCCATGACGGACGCGCTCAATGCCGGCTGGGGTGGTAATTTCACTGCGAAACGCCTCCTTCCGGCGTTGCTCGAACGGAAACCTTCGGCGGATTTCGCGCTCGCGCTGATGGTCAAGGATCTGAACCAGGTGATCGCCCTCGGATTGGAAAATGACGTTCCGCTGAGAATCGCCAACCTCGTGCGCGGAGTGATGCAGATCGCGGTGAACACCCTCGGCACGGACGCACGGTTGGACGACATCGTCGGCTTCGTCGAACGGACCTCCAAATCCAGTCTGCTTGGAACCGACGTCGGGGCCGCCGGCATGCAGGACCTTGCGACGGACGAGGCGATGGATCTGATCGTCGACGGGGCCGCCGCATGCAACCGGTTGATCACTTACGAAAACGCCACTTTGGGCCGCAAGCTCGGCCTGGATCTGGAGGCGATGACGACCATCGTCATGAACGGATCCGGCTGGAGCGCGGAAGGCGAACGCATCCTGACCGCCATAGGCTCAGGTGAGCAGGCGACCAATGTTACGCTCGGGCGCATGGTCGAGACCTTGAATAAACTGACGCATCTTGGTTTCCGTCATGGTGCGCCGATGCTCGTCCTCAACGAAGTCCGGGCGACCTATCAGGCGCAGGCGAATGAATCGGGCCTGCCGGCAAGTCTCGACAGCTTGGCGGGGCGATACGCGACGATGGCCGGTATCGGCCTATGATTGTCGGGTAGTCGGGTCTGTTGACGGGAGTGAGCGATGGCGGGAATGCTGGAAGGCAAGGTTGTATTGGTGACGGGTGCCGGAGGCGGGATTGGCCGTGCGTCCGCCCACCTGTTCGCACGCGAAGGCGCTCGGGTCGCGCTGTCCGACATCAATGCCGAGGAACTTGAGAGAACCGCCGAACTCGCACGGGTCGATGGTGGCGAGGTTCTGACATTTCAGGCGGATCTGGCCATTGGCGCCGAGATCGACGCGATGATCGGCGCGGTCGTAAAGAGTTACGGCCGGTTGGACTGTGCCTTCAACAATGCGGGAATCACCGGCGGCCAGGTTGGACAGGGCGGGCGCGATACCGTTGAATGGGACGAGGAGGCGTTCGACCGGATCATTCAGATCAATCTGAAGGGCACCTGGTTGTGCATGCGGGCCGAGATCCGGCAGATGCTGAGACAGGGTGGCGGCACGATCCTGAACACCGCCTCGCTCGCCGGGATCGCCGGCTTCATCACCACCACCGGCTATGCGGCAAGCAAGCACGCCATCGTCGGCATGACCAAGACCGCGGCCCTCGAATTCGCGCCCTCTATAAGGGTCAATGCTCTGTGCCCCGGGTTCGTGGACACTGACATGCTGAAGGACACGATGGCGCGGCGCGGTGAGATGATCCTGGGGCAGATCCCATTCAAAAGGCTGGCTGACCCGGGAGAAATGGCGGAATTCGCCTGCTGGGCACTGTCCGACCGCGCATCCTATGCATCCGGCCAGGCCTTTGCCATCGATGGCGCCTACATGGCGGGCTGATGCTCTTTGAAATCGTTCGAGTGATCTTCCAACACCATGTGCGCGCATTTCTCGCCGATCATCATGGCCGGCGCGTTGGTGTTGCCGGACGTAA
>JAYOFM010000230.1:500-2687 GCA_038117225.1 Rhodospirillales bacterium | reverse complement strand
TATGCCGTCGCGAATGGGGTAGGCGAGCTTCGCCTGTTCGCTCACCAACTCGTTTTGCTCGCGGTCATATCGCAGCGGTCCCTTCGTCAGGGGGCAGACCAATAGCTCCAAGAGTTTTGGGTCTAGTCCCGAGTTTTCTTGCGGCATGGGTGGTCCTTCCGTTAAGGAGACAATCTGAGGGCTATTGTGGCCGGGTACCGTCGGAATTCGGATCAAGCGCGGCCATGTCCGCGATGGCAGTCAAAACATCGCAGCGCGCCGCCAAGTCTGCCGCTTCCAAAAGCGCCTGTTTTTCCGCGGGCCCGAATGGACTCGACATTGCCAGCGCCGTGATGAGTCGTTCGTCGTCGGCGGCCTCGATCGCTGTCCAGTCCGCCCTGATCTCGCGCGCATCGAAAAAGCGGCGCATGGCCGCGAGCAACTTGACCCGTTCGACGGGACGCCCACCCAGACAATAAATACCGTCCGTCGGGGGTTTCCTCGAAAGCGGCGATTCTACCGGCGCAGCCTATACTGTAGAGGGGCAACCGTTCTCGATCCAAATTCTTAATTTCGCCGGTCGGCGTAACCGGAATTTCCTCGGGTGCCATCGGCTGTACCATGCCGATCAATCGGTCGGACGCCATAGCGTCCGCTGTCATGTTGCGGTAGCGCGGCTCGAAAATGTTCAAGGGTAGGCTGCCCCGCGGGAGGAGCAACACGCCGGAAAGCGGAAAAACCGGCAGCGTGGCCGGCAGGTCGTCGAACGTGACGACAGTGGCGCTCATGCAAACAAGACAGACGCCATCTTCTGCCGCCCTTCAACGGTATCGGGATGCGCATCGCCAAGCGCCTCGAAAATCTTGACGAGTTGTTCCTTGGCGGCTCCTTCGTTCCAGTCGCGCTTCTTGCGCAAGATTTCCACCAGCGCGTCGATCGCTTGCGCGTTGTCTCCTTGCGCGTAGTAGGCGAGAGCCATATCGAAGCGCGCCTGATGGTCGGTCGGATCCGCCGCGACCTTCTCGATAAGACCGGGAAGCGCGCCCGACGACGCTTGCGCCTGGACTGCGAGCTCCAGCGCAGTCTGCAACGCGGTGACGTCCGGATCCGAACGCTTGTCTTCGGGAATAGACGCGAGCACGCCCTCTGCGCCGTCGATTTGTCCCGTCGCGATATAGCATCGGCCCATGCCGGCCATTGCTTTGACGTTGTCCGGCTCCTGCTGCAGGACCTGACTGTAAATCGCGCCCGCTGTCGACGCGTCGCCTGCGTCAAGAGCGGCCTTCGCCTGTTCCATGGCATCGTCGATCGGTGTGGGGCCGGCGGCCGATTTCGCCATCTCGACCAGGCGCTCGATGAACGTCTTGACCTGACTTTCAGGGACGGCGCCCATAAACCCGTCGACGGGGCGGCCTTGGAAGAAGGCATAGACGGCGGGAATCGATTGGATACGCATTTGCTGTGCAATCTGCGGCGCCTCGTCGATGTTCAGTTTGACGAGACGCACTAACCCACGGGCTTCGGCGACGGCCTTTTCGATGACCGGTGTAAGCTGCTTGCATGGGCCGCACCAAGGAGCCCAAAAATCGACGATAATGGGCAACTCCTGGCTCGCATCGAGTACGTCGACAGCAAAGTTGGCTGCTGTCGTGTCCTTGATGACGGCTGAAGCGCCAGATCCGTTCGAAGATCCGCCGATAACTTGTTCCATGGTAGATTATTCCATTTCTTAACTGAGCTTTAACCGATAGATGTGTGATTCGTGACGCGGTTGCAAGGCCGATGATCGCTTAAGGACGGCGGTCTATTAATGAGCGGCGCCGAAATCCAGAAGTTCAGGTGAATGTCCTTCGGCGCCCATAAATTCGATCAGATCAGGGCCCGAGAGCGCGATTGTCATGTCGTTGCGCAACGGGTGTGCGTTTATCGGGTTGGCGTCGGCGAGCGATGCATCGAGAAACGCGGTGACAGCGCCTTCTCGGTCATTGACCACTGCGAGGGGTGTCACGGCGCCAGGAAGGACACCAAGGAGGTCCATAAGCGCGTCGGCGGAGCCAAACGATAGAGTCCCCTGAGCGCCGACGGCACGCCGCAGCCATTTCAGATCGACGTCGCGGTCCTCCGATACGGTGACAAGAAAGTATCGCCGTTTCTTATCCCGCAAGAATAAATTCTTAATGTGTGCACCCGGCAACTCGCCCCGAAGCG
>JAYOFM010000230.1:0-490 GCA_038117225.1 Rhodospirillales bacterium | reverse complement strand
ACTGTGTGGAGTGGCGGATGCTGATGATTGAGGAATTCGATGCCGAGCATGCCAAGGCGCGCGAAGAGGCCGTCAGTATCTAATTTGAGCGCTTTCGTCATAGAAGGAACTTGTAGCGCAATCGGCACGGGGCGGGCAATACGAGCTTGAACGCAAGTGTTGCAAAGGCGCCGCGAATTTGTATTATCGCCGCGCTGTCGCTGGACAGCGATACCCTAGGACGCGGGCGTAGCTCAGGGGTAGAGCGCAACCTTGCCAAGGTTGAAGCCGAGGGTTCGAATCCCTCCGCCCGCTCCAATTTTTCAAAGGCTTTCGGCTAGATTTTAGCTGTCGCCGAATGACGGTAATCCTCGATACATCGTGAATGGTGCTCATGCCCGGCTATTTGCCGCTGGGAAACCCACCGCAGTTGAAGACCGTTATTGCAAAGGGCAACGTAGATTAATTTGCGGCCAACGGCCGGACCTGAAGCCTTGTGCTTGATTGCGGG
>JAYOFM010000229.1:0-2697 GCA_038117225.1 Rhodospirillales bacterium | reverse complement strand
CAGCCTCGGCGTGACCACGGTCTATGATCTTGCCGCCACCCTCGAACAGGCCGCGCGCGACGAAGACGGCGAGAAGGCCGGCCACTTGATCGACGAACTGGGCCCGCTTCTAGAGGCCGTTTTCACGGCCATCGACGACGCGTCGGACGGAGCCGCCTGACCGCACCACCCGTCACCCGGAGGCATTCTGCCTAGATGAAACGTGTTCTTGTTACCGAGCCCATCCATGAGGCCGGCATGGCCCTGCTGCACGGGCGTGACGATATCGAGGTCGTGGTACCGCGCGATACCGGCAACGCGGCGATCGCGGAGGCCATGGCCGGCATCCATGGCATCGCCGTGCGCACGGTCAAGTTGCCGGCGGAGATCCTGTCATTATCCGATGATCTGCAAGTGGTGTCGCGCCACGGGGTCGGCTGCGACAACGTCGCCGTCGATTACCTGACGGCACGCGGTATCCCCGTCGCCATCGCCGCTGGCGCCAACGCAACCTCGGTCGCCGAACACACCATGGGACTGATCCTGGCAACGGCGCGCCACATGCTGGTGCAGGACGCCGCCGTGCGCGCCGGCGATTTCAATGCCCGTTTTCAACGGATCGCCACCGATCTCCATGGCGCCAGCTTGCTGATCGTCGGCTTCGGCCGTGCCGGCCGCAAGGTGGCGCCGCTGGCCCGCGCCTTCGGCATGGCCGTCACCGTCGCTGATATCGTTCTCGACTGCGACTTGGCCAACGACCTGGGTTGCCGCGCGGTCGAGGATTTCCGCCCGGAACTGCCGGGCGCCGATTTCGTCACCCTGCACGTGCCGCTGGACGACACCACGCGACATCTGGTGTCGACGGCGGAACTCGAGCGCATGAAGCCAGGTGCCGTGCTGATAAACTGCGCCCGCGGCGGCATCGTCGACGAAACGGCGATGGTCGCCGCCCTCGATGCCGGCCTGCTCGCCGCCGCCGGGCTCGATGTGTTCGACGATGAGCCGCCACCGCCGGACTCACCCCTGCTGTCACGCGCCGACGTGGTGCTGACGCCGCACGCCGGCGCCGCATCGCATGGCGCCATGCGGGCGATGGCGGAAATGGCGGCACAAAACATTCTCGACAGCTTCGATGGCAAGCTCGCGCCCGATTGCACCTTCAATCTCGACGGGTTGGCGCCGTCATGAGCGCCGAGGTTCGCCTTTCCGCCGACGGCATGGCGGCGATGGTCGCGCGCATCTTCGAGGCCGCCGGCGCCGGCGCGGACGAGGCCCATGCCATCGGCGACAATCTCGTCGGCGCCAACCTGGCCGGACACGACAGCCATGGCGTTGTGCGCGTGCCGCGCTATCTGATGTGGGCCGATGTCGGCAACCTGCACTTCGGCTGCAACGTGGAAACGGTCATCGACGGCGACGCCTTCGCGCTATTGGACGGCAACAAGGGCTACGGCCAGGTAATCGGCCGCCAGGCGGTGGAGATCGGTATCAAGAAAGCCGAGCAACACGGCGTCGCGGTCATCGCGCTCAGGCGTTCCGGCCACCTCGGCCGCATCGGCCACTGGGCGGAGGTGGCCTGCGCCGCCGGTCTAGTGTCGGTGCATTTCGTCAACGTGGCGCAGAGCATGCTGGTCGCCCCGTTCGGTGCCGCCGAGCGTCGGGTATCGACGGCCCCCGTCGCCATCGGCGTGGTCAACCCGGGCGGCGACGACTTTATTCTCGACTTCGCCACCTCCAAGGTCGCCGAGGGCAAGGTGCTGGTCGCCTTGAAGGGCGGCAAACCGCCGCCGGAAGGCGCCCTGATCGATGGCGACGGCCAGCCGACCCGCGATCCCTCGGCACTCTATGGCGATGTCGGGCCGGGCCAGGCGCCCAACCCGCGCGCCGGCGCCGGCGCGTTGCTGGCCATGGGCGATCACAAGGGCTCTGGCCTGGCGTTGGCGTGCGAACTGCTGGCGGGTGCGCTGACCGGATCGGGCGCTACCGGACCGGGCAGCGAGACTCACAACGGCATGCTGTCGATCTACGTGAAACCGGAACGCATCGACGACGGCCATGGATTCGGCGTCGCCGTCAACGACTACATCAATTTCGTTCGCGGCGCGCGGCCAGTCGACCCGGCCCAGCCGGTGATGGTGCCGGGCGACCCGGAACGCAAGGCGCGAGCGGCGCGGCGGGCCGACGGGTTGCCATTGTCGACGGACGCCTGGAACAGCATACTCGACGCCGGGGCCGCCCTCGGTCTCGACCGCGATGACCTCGCGGCGATGGCGATATTGGAGTAACCATTGATGACCGACCTGACCATCGACGGCGCGCGGGCAATTTCCCGAAACCTGATCGCAGAATAAATCGGACGGCTGCCCATGATCAGCTACCTGTTACGCGGCGATGGGTGAACGACGAGCGCTGATGGTCGATGGCGGCTGGACGGCGACTTGACGATCCATTTTCATGCTAGGATGCCAGGACAATGGCGAAATCAAAACCAACGTCCTGGCCGAAAACGCCCAGCGGTACGACCGACTGGGAGACCGTGTTCGAACATCCGGAAACCGGGCTGATTCCGATCATCCTGAAGGCGCCGACGCCGATGGCGCTGCGCGAATGCACGCGGGTCGTGGTTGAAAACCTGCATACCAAGCCCGACGATGACGCCGAAATTAAACGCTTCATCGCCGAACTTAAGATTCTCGTGCCCGACAGCACACCGGCCGG
>JAYOFM010000228.1:2359-2700 GCA_038117225.1 Rhodospirillales bacterium | reverse complement strand
CAGTCGGCTTAAGCGAAAGCGTAACGATGGCATAGCCCGGTTGTGCATGGGCGGACACGCTGGTCGTGACCCAGCGCGAGAAGGCGCGATCCTCGAACCGCTTGACTTCGAAACCGCGATCGGCGGAGTCCAGGGTTTCAAAAGCCGGGGGCGCGAAGAATGCCCGAATTCGCGCAATCTCCGCGTCCGGTAACTTTAGCGCGCCGTCTTTAATGCGTTGCCACTCGGCCGCGACATCGTTGCGAAATTTGTCGATGCCGACTTCATGAACGAGGATCTTGATCCGTGCCTTATATTTGTTGTCGCGACGACCCAACAGGTTCCAAACACTGACCACGGAT
>JAYOFM010000228.1:1460-2349 GCA_038117225.1 Rhodospirillales bacterium | reverse complement strand
CGACGGCCATAGAGATTGTAGACGCGAAGGATGGCCTCCAGGTAAGACAGCAAATCCTGTTGCGGCAGGAATTCATGCAGTTTCTTGCCGATCATCGGCGTCCGGCCGAGACCGCCGCCGACCATGACCTCAAACCCGACCACGCCGGCATCGTCCTTTTTCGCAACTAGGCCGATGTCGTGAACACGGGCCGCCGTGCGATCCGCCGGCGAACCGGAAACCGCGATCTTGAACTTGCGCGGCAGAAACGAAAATTCCGGATGCAGGGTCGACCACTGGCGAATGATCTCGGCCCATACGCGACTGTCCTCGACCTCATCCGCCGCCGCGCCGGCATGGGGATCAGCGGTAATGTTGCGGATGCAGTTGCCGCTGGTCTGGATGGCGTGCATTTCGACGCTGGCCAATTCGGCCAGGATGTCCGGTGTGTCTTCAAGTCTCGGCCAATTGAACTGCACATTCTGGCGTGTCGTTACATGGCCGTAGCCTCGGTCATAAGTGCGCGCTATATGCGCCAATTTGCGTAGTTGGGTCGCCGATAGAAGTCCATACGGAATGGCGACGCGCAGCATGTACGCGTGCAATTGCAGATAAAGACCATTCATCAGCCGCAACGGTCGGAACTGTTCTTCCGTCAACTCGCCCGTCAAGCGGCGCGCGACCTGATCCCGAAACTGGGCGACGCGATCTTGGACCAGCGCATGGTCATGACTGTCGTACTGGTACATCGTTCGTACTCCTTAGGACGCGGCCTGATGAATGGAGGCGGCAGGCGGTTTAAAATGTCCAGCCACAGTCTCGACCGCCCGAGGTTCGCGGATCGACGGCCCATGGGCTCGGATACGCTCACGATAACTGACCGGCAGAATAAGATTGCCTTCTTGTTCGA
>JAYOFM010000228.1:0-1450 GCA_038117225.1 Rhodospirillales bacterium | reverse complement strand
ACGGTGATGAGATAGGGACCAGAAACCTGGGTGACTTCATGCAGCTTGCCGGAGGTTTCGAGCTCTTTTGCCTCTTCATCCGTAACCGCGATCAGCGCATCTTCTGCGCTTTCGCTCCAGACATTTGCGGATGTCAGGTAGACGACAAGACCGTCACTCAATCTGTTGGCAGTAAGTATTTGTTTAATCACGATCATATCCTCAAATGACGGCGGCACGGTTTGGCGCCACCTGATCCAATTTCACGCCTCGATTGACGACCTCGCCGATCAAAATCAGCGCGGGACCGACGATGCCTGCCGCGGAGACCACGGACGGGAGTGTTCCGATATCGGCGTGCACCGTGCGTTCCCGCGACGTTGTGCCATTCTCAATAACGGCGACCGGCACATGGCCTGCCATGCCGCCATTGATGAGTTCCTCGGACAACGCGGCGGCGCGCCCTACACCCATGTAGACGGCAAGGGTATGCCCTGCCGTTGCCAAGGCGCGCCAATTGACGTCTGGCGCTCCCGTCTTGCCGTGCCCGGTCACGAGCGTGACCGCCGCCGAAGCCTCGCGATGTGTGAGCGGTATTCCGGCCGATGCGGCGCATGCCGACGCCGCCGTGACGCCGGGAACAATCTCGACACGCAGACCGTGGGTGCGAAGGTACTCCGCCTCTTCGCCGCCGCGTCCGAAGATGAACGGGTCGCCCCCTTTGAGACGCACGACCCTTTTCCCGGCCGCCGCTTGGGCGACCAGGATGGCATTAATTTCGTCCTGGGTCTTTCTGTGATCACCGGCGCGCTTGCCAACGAAGATGCGCTCCGCGTCGCGTCGGGCCATATCGATGATACCGTCACCGACCAATCGGTCGTGTACGATAACATCGGCCCGTTGCAGCAGGCGGTGCGCCTTGAATGTCAACAGGTCAGGATCCCCGGGACCGGCGCCGACAATATAAACGGTCCCCGCATCGTCATCCTCCGGCGCCTGCCGGTTGATCACCGCCAGCATTTTCTCGGATGCCAAGCGCTCGTCGCCATCCAGCACCGCGTCGGCGATGGGGCCGTCGAAAAAGCGATCCCAGAACCTCAAACGGCCTAGCCCTTCCGGCACCAGCGCCGTGACCGCCGGCCGGAAACGATCAGCGAAATCCGCCAAGCGTCCCAGTCGCGCCGGAAGCAGACTCTCGATCTTCAGCCGTACATTACGGGCGAGTACCGGTGCCTTTCCGGCACTTGATACGGCGATGATCAACGGCGCACGATCGACGATTGCCGGTGTGATGAAGGTCGATAGCCGTGGTCGATCGACGATATTCACGGGAACACACGCGGCTTGCGCGACTTCGGAAACATGGCGATCGACCTCGTCGCGCCCGGTGGCGCCATAGACCGCCATGGCGCCATCCACGTCACTCATCTTGAACTCTCGCCCGGCCCAGTCGATGTCGCCACGGTTGTGC
>JAYOFM010000227.1:2316-2701 GCA_038117225.1 Rhodospirillales bacterium | reverse complement strand
CTCTTCGTCTTTCTGTTGTCAGGGATCATCACGGCCGCCGTTGGGATGGTATTCGGGTTGCCCAGCCTGCGGATTAAGGGGTTCTATCTGGCCGTCGCGACGTTGGCGGCGCAGTTTTTCATCCTGTGGCTGTTCAACAAGGTTGGCTGGTTTTACAACTACAGCCCGTCCGGCACAGTGACGGCACCGCCGCGTGAGATTTTCGGGATCCTTGTCACCGGTCCCGAGGCCTCACCTCTGGCCCGCTACTACGTCTGCCTTGGTTTCTTGGTCGTTTTCGCGCTGGCCGCCAAAAACATGGTGCGTGGCCGCGTCGGCCGGTCCTGGATGGCGATCCGCGACATGGACATCGCCGCCGAGATCATTGGCATCCGCCCGTTGCATA
>JAYOFM010000227.1:0-2250 GCA_038117225.1 Rhodospirillales bacterium | reverse complement strand
TTCGTTTTACTGCGGTGTTGCGGGCTCGCTCTATCTTTTCTGCTGGCTTGGCAGCGTCGAGACCGAGGCCTTCGATATCCTCAATATTTCGTTCCCCGTGTTGTTTATGATCATCATCGGCGGCCTTGGGTCGATCATGGGTTCGATCATGGGGGCCGCGTTCATCGTATTGTTTCCGATCTTCCTGACTAATGCGCCGCCGATGGTCGGGATTCACATCGCCGCCGACCTGCAGAAACATGTCGAGGAAATTATCTTCGGTGCCTTGATTATATTCTTTCTGATTGTCGAGCCATTGGGTTTGGCGCGTCTATGGCAAATTGTGAAGGAGAAACTGCTCCGTTGGCCGTTCCCGTACTAACGGCGTAAGTCAAGTTGCGCCGTTGACGTGGCATTGGACGACCGAGGGAACGCTTGCTAGAGTGCACAACAATAATAAGTTTTCGCGTTGAACTGGGTAACTGAATGGGAGGAACCCCAAATGAAACTTCGTAACATGCTTCTGGCCACCGTCGGAGCCATCATCGCCGTTGGTGGTGTTATGGAGGCCAAGGTGGCCGCCGCCGCGGAGATCTTTATCCCGGTCATGGTCTATCGTACCGGCGCCTACGCGCCCTCCGGTGTGCCGATCGCGAACGGTTTCCGCGATTACTATACGATGCTCAATAAGCGTGACGGCGGCATCGAAGGCCACCAGATCGTGTTTGAGGAGTGCGAGACCAAGTACAACACCAAGGTCGGTGTCGAGTGCTACGAAAAGCTCAAGGACAAGAATGGCGGCGCTGTCATCGTCAGCCCGTATTCCACCGGCCTGACCTACCAGTTGATTCCCAAGGCGCCGGTCGATGGCGTGCCAATTTTGTCCATGGGTTACGGCCGCACGGCCGCCGCCGATGGCCGCGTCTTCCCATGGGTGTTCAATTTCCCGACCACGTACTGGAGCCAAGCCTCCGCCTTCGTCAACTACGTGGCGCAGGAAGAGGGCGGTATCGCCAAGCTCAAGGGCAAGCACATCGCGCACGTCTATCACAACTCGGCCTACGGCAAGGAAGCCAATCCGACGCTGGAAGCGTTGTCGAAGAAACATGGTTTCAAATTGACCCTGCTTGCCGTCGATCACCCCGGTCAGGAACAGAAGGCGACGTGGCTGCAGGTCCGCCGCGCGAAGCCTGACTGGATTTTTATGTCCGGTTGGGGCGTTATGAACCAGGTGGCCATCAAGGAAGCCGCGTCCATCAACTACCCGATGGATCGGTTCGTCGGCAATTGGTGGTCCGGATCCGACGCGGATGTGATCCCCGCCGGTGACGGTTCCAAGGGTTACAAGTCCACCGCCATGCATGCCGCCGGCACCAATTTCCCGGTGTTCGACGACATCATCCAGCACGTCTATGGCGGCGACGCGGCCAAGGCCAAGGAGAACAATATCGGCGAGGTGCTCTACAACCGCGCCATTCTCAACGCCATGTTCGCGACCGAAGCGATCCGCGACGCGGTCAAGGCCGCTGGCGGTAAGCGGCCGTCCGGCAAGCAGGTTCGCGATGCCCTCGAAAGCTTGGTTATCGATCCGGTCCGTCTGGATGCGGCCGGCATGGCCGGCTTTACCCAGCCGGTCAGCGTAACCTGCTTGGATCACGAAGGTTCCGGCCCGGTCATGATCCAACAGTGGGACGGTCAGAAGTGGAACTTCGCGTCCAAGTGGATCCCGGTCATGCGCGACGTGGTGCGTCCGATGATCGAATCCGCTGCCGCGGCCTACGCCAAGGAGAACAAGATCACGCCGAGGAAATGCGGCTGATATGGCTCCTGACGTAGCTATAAACGACGATGTGGGGGCGGCCGACCAGGCTGCCCCCCTTCTCGCCGTCAATAATATCGAGGTCATTTACGACCACGTTATTCTTGTTCTCAAGGGCGTATCGCTCGATCTGCACGAGGGCAAGATTGTCGCCTTGTTGGGCGCCAACGGTGCCGGCAAGACGACGACGCTGAAGGCCATTTCGAACCTGCTGAAGGCGGAACGCGGCGAAGTCACCAAGGGCTCCATCATATTTCAGGGGCGCCAGGTCGACGACCTGACGACCCATGATCTGGTTAAGATGGGTGTGATCCAGGTGATGGAAGGCCGCCACTGTTTTGAACATTTGACCATCGAGGAAAACCTGCTGACCGGCGCCTATACCCGCACGGATGGCGGCGCCGCGCGTGAACTCGAAAAGGTCTATCACTATTTTCCACGCCTGAAAGAGC
>JAYOFM010000226.1:0-2770 GCA_038117225.1 Rhodospirillales bacterium | reverse complement strand
TCACAGTGGTCGCCGGCGAGGTTAAGGCCCTAGCCGGCCAGACGAGCGTAGCCAACGCGGCTTGAACACATTTAGCCCAGGCTTGCGACGTCAACGCGCCATCAGCATCCGAACGTGGGCCATGGCGCTGTCGCGAAGCGCATCCAAGTCGTAGCCGCCCTCCAAGACAGCAACGGCGCGACCGTCGCAACATTCATCCGCAACGTCGAGAAGCTGCTCGGTCACCCAAGCATAGTCCTCGGTTTGTAAATTAAGTTGTGCCAATGGGTCGGCCGCGTGAGCATCGAATCCAGCAGATATCAACAGCAACTCCGGATCAAATGCGCGCAACGATGGCAGGATGCGGTTTTCGTATCCTTCGCGAAACTCCTTCGACCCGGCGCCGGGCGCCAGCGGCAGGTTACAGACGTTGTCGGCGATGCCCGTCTCGGTCACGGCGCCGGTTCCCGGATAGGCCGGAAACTGGTGGCTCGAACCATAGAACAAGCCGGGCTCATTCTCGAAACTATGCTGCGTGCCATTTCCGTGATGGACGTCAAAATCGATCACCGCGACTCGCTCCAACCCATGTACGGCGCGGGCATGAAAGGCGGCGACCGCCACCCCATTGAACAGGCAGAAACCCATGGCCTTACCGGACTCCGCATGGTGCCCCGGCGGCCGCACGGCGCAAAATGCGTTCGTGGCCGTTCCCGCCAATACCTGATCAACCGCGGCACACGACGCGCCCGACGCGCGGCGCGCCGCCTCGCCCGACGCCGATGACATCACCGTGTCCGGGTCGAGATGAACGTGGCCCGCCGCCGGAATGTTCTCGATCAATTGCTCGACGTACCATGCCTTGTGCACGCGTTCGACTTCGGCGAGATCAATCTCTGGAGCCTCCAATCGATCCAAGAACCTGAACTCGTCGGCTTCCAAACCGGCCAGCACGGATTTCAAGCGGCCGGGGTTTTCCGGGTGGTAGCTCCCCGGGTCATGCTCGATGCAGGCCGGATGGGTGTACAACAAAGTGGTCATGGCGATCCCTGCCCGCCTGTAAGCGCTTTTAAATAATTGACCAAATGGCCAAGTTCGGTGGCATCCGGGACGCGTTGCACCGGCATTTTCGTGCCGGGCAGAACCTTGTCCGGACCTCGATCGAATAGGTCAAATAGAGTCTGCTCATTCCACACGAAATCAACGCCGGTCAGCGCCGGCGAATACTTATACCCGGAGACAGAACCAACTCGACGACCAAATAAACCCTTCAGGTACGGGCCCGAGCGCTGTCGGTCCTCGGCCCTGATGGCGTGACAACGGGCGCACTTGGTAAACAATTTGGCACCGGGATGGTCGCTGGTTAGCCAGGGTTTGGCTTCCTCGGATTCGGCTTCTTCATCGGTCTGGCCGACACGATCGCCGGTCTCTAGATGCCAGACGCGCGCGTGATCGTCGGAACTGCCGGAAATGGCAAAACGGCCATCAGGAGTAAACCGAACCGCCCAGACAATTCGATCATGGGCGCGGATTTGCCGCGTTGCTTCCCCGCGTTCCAGATCCCATTGCACGACGAATCCGTCCCGCCCGGCGGTCAGCGCCGATCGCCCGTCCGGCGAGAACACCGCGCCAAAGACCTGGCCGTCATGCACCTTGATGCTCCGCAATTCGCGGAGACTGGCGACGTCCCACACCCGGATCGTCTTGTCGATGCTGGATGACAGTAATTGGCCACCATTTGGCGAAACGTTAATTTGTGTAATGCCCATGGCGTGGCCTTCGAGCGTGCCATCAATACCGCCCGCCGCGTTCCACAACCGAATCTTTCCGTCATGGCTACCCGACACCACCCGTCCGTCGTCCAAAAAGGCGACGGCATTGACTGGACTTGGCAGTTCGATGACACGAAGAGTGTTTCCGGTCGCCAGATCCCAGATGCGAATGGTCTTATCCCAACCTCCGGTCGCGGCGAGACGACCCTCACGATCGACCGCAACAGTCATGACTTTGTGCTTATGGCCAACAAACCGCCTGACGAGCTTGCCGGATTCCAGGTCCCAAAGAATCGCCGTCATATCGTCACTCGTGGTGAGGCCGCGGCGTCCGTCAGGCAAGAATGCGACGCTGGTTACCGGGCCCGCGTGTTCATTCAAGACCGCAATTTCCGATTGCAATCCGAAATCCCATAACCGCGCCGTAAAATCGAAACTGCCGGTTAACACGCGACTGCCATCAGGTGAAACGTCAACGGCCCGCACCATACCGCCGTGCCCGACCAAATCGGCCCGGGCCGAGTGCCAGTATCCGGGGCCGCTCCACGCGGATAAACAAAGCGCCGCGACAGCCGCGACGCGGGTGACGCGTCCATTCATATATGTATTTTGACGCAAGCCGCCGGTGAATGCCAACCAGGTTTTAGCCAATATCAGCGGACCGCGTGCGTGGCGAGAAAAGTCGCCACTGCGCGTACCACAGCCTCGTTGATATCCGCGGCGGTAGGTGCTGGCGATAAATCTAGAAGACGACGCATGTAGAGGTCCCCTCGCAGCATGGCAAAGAACAATTCCGCCGATTTCGTCGCCTCGGGCACGCTCAGTTGCCCCGCTCGATCGACCTCGGCCAAATAGTCAGCCAGACCGTCCGCCGCGTAGCGCGGACCGACGCGATAGAACGTCGCGGCAAGCTCGGGAAAACGGGAGCATTCGGCGATAAGGATGCGGTAAAGAGTCGTCGCGTCCGGCGCCAACACAGTGGTGAGGAAGCGAGTAGCCGTTTCAGTGAGAACTGACTC
>JAYOFM010000225.1:0-2772 GCA_038117225.1 Rhodospirillales bacterium | reverse complement strand
ACCCGTATGCGGATTTAATCGACGCAGCCCGTGACAAAGACCGCAAGTCAAAAACCGAGGATGACGAAGCGATGGTGGAGGGCAAGACATGAGCCCCGATGCATCGGGACAAGCACCGCAAACGGAAGCGCCCGCTCAATCAGCCGCGGGAGATAATCGGCTCGACGCCCTATTGGTCACCAATCCCTTACCCGGCTGGCGCCTTGTCGCCTGGCCGGTCATGATCCTGATGGCCGTGGCCATTATTTGGGCAAACTTCGCCAAGCTGGACGAGGTAGCGGTTACGACCGGTCTCGTTATTCCCCTGGGCAAGGTCAAGGTCGTCCAGCACCTGGAAGGCGGCATCATTGAGGAACTTTTCGTCGCCGAAGGCGACATTGTGAAGCAGGGTCAAACACTGCTGCAATTGGACGTTGCCTCGACTGGCACCAACAGCGAGGAATTGCAGGTGCGTCTGGATAGTCAGGTATTGGTGAAGGCACGCCTGACTGCGGAGGCCGAGGGTGGCAATCTGGAGTTTCCGCCCGAGACGTCCAAGCGCCAGCCAGCGATCGTCTCCGCGCAGCGTCAGGCATTCCAAGCCCGCAAGCGCGAACTCAATTCGACCCTGTCGGTTATGCGCGAGCAGATCAAACAGCGCGAACTGGAAGTCCAGGAACTGAACGCTCGCCGCAAGGCTGTCGAGCGGAACTTCAACCTCGCGTCCGAGCGGCTGAAGATGTCCAAGTCGCTGCTCGCGGAGGGTTTGACGGCTAAAATGGAGCATCTGGAACTGGAAGCCGAGGTGGAAAACCTGGATGGCGAGATGAAAAGTCTGGCGCCATCGCTGCCAAAGGCACAAGCCGCCATCGAGGAAGCCCGTCAGCGGCTGGAAGAGACCGAGGGCCGTTTTCGCCGTGAGGCACAGGAGGAATTGGGCCGCACGGAACAAGAAATCGCCCGAATTCATGAACTCTTGTCCCAAGCTGCTGAAAAAGGCGGCCGTGCGGAAATCAAGAGTCCCATCGACGGTATCGTCAAAAATATGCGCTACAACACCATTGGTGGCGTCGTGCGCCCGGGGGAGCCGATTCTAGAACTCGTGCCGACGGGCGAACAGTTGGTCATCGATGTGAAGCTCAATCCGATCGATCGTGGTTACGTGACGGAAAATCAGAAAGCCGTGGTTAAAATTTCGACCTACGATTACGCCCGCTATGGCGGCCTCAACGGCTTCGTCAAACAGGTGGCCCCTGATTCCAGCACAGACGAAAATGGCGCTCCTTATTTCCGTGTCATCGTACAGACCGACAAGAATTATCTCGGTAGTCAGGAAGGCGAATTGCCGATCACGCCAGGTATGCAGGCGACGGTGGATATTCATACGGGGCGTAAATCGGTGATCGATTATCTGATCAAGCCAGTGCTGAAACTGCGTCACGAGGCGTTCCGCGAACGCTAAGCAGATAATCACGATTTGGCACGATCCGTACCCTCCTGGGACCTAAAGTCACTGTGGCGCTCTAACGATTTGGAGCCCTTGTACTTTTCGGTGTAGTCTGGGACCGAATCGCCGTGATATCACTGGGGTTCCAAGCAACGCTTGTTGTGGGCAATAGGCCGGCCGGTTTTCATGGCAAAGCGTGGCGTGCCGTGGGTCTCGTTGAACGAACGGGTATGGAATAAAAGATGTCCTTTACGACGATTTTGGGTGTGTTCGCCGCTTTCGGCCTATTCGTCGGCTCGATTCTGCTCAGCACGGACAACTATCTGATCTTTCTCAGCGGCGCCAGTTTCGTCATGGTCGGCGGTGGCACTTTCGCCGCGACCTTCATTTCCTATGAACCACGTTACGTTCTGTTGTCGCTGAAACTAATTTGGCGCATCGTGTTTTCGCCAAAGGTCGGCCGAAATGTCCTCAAGAATGAGGTCGGACGGGTCATCCGATGGGCCTATACCGTGCAGAAAAAGGGTGTCCCCGCGCTAGAGGCGGAAGCCATGAAGGCGACCAAGGGCGATAAGTTTTTGCGTTTCGGTGTCGAGATGGTGATCAGCGGTTACACCGGTGAAGAAGTCCGCGAGATCATGACCAACTCCATCGAAACGACGTTCGGTAGAAATACGGTTCAGGTCGACATCCTTAAGAACATGGCATCGGCGGCTCCCGCCTTCGGCATGATCGGTACGCTGGTTGGCCTCATCATCATGCTCGACAATATGGGGGGTGACCCCTCCAGCCTCGGCAAGGGTCTCGCCGTGGCGTTGTTAACGACTCTCTATGGTGTCCTGTTCTCGCGAATCGTCTTCATGCCGGCGGCGACGAAGATCATGCAGCGCGAACAGATCGTCCGATTTCGTAATTACCTGATCGCCGAAGGCCTCGCGTTGCTCGCCGATAAAAAAAGCCCGCGCTATATCCAAGATAAGATGAACAGCTACCTCGATCCCTCGATCCAATTCAACATAGACAAAATGAAGAAGTAGCAGTTCGACATCGCAACGCCGACCGCAAAGGCGCCCGACGGACGGTGCGGAGGATCAATTGGCAGCCCCAGTAAAGCAGCAAGAATGCGAAGAAGCGGAAGATTGGCTGACGACCTATGCCGACGCCATAACCCTTCTTATGGCCTTCTTCGTCATGCTGCTGACTTTCGCTGAATATGATATTCCCGCCTATGAAGAGTTGAAGGAGGCGCTTGCGGAGAATGTCGGCAACAACTTCAGTCACATATTTTGGCGAACCTGGTCCTACACCCACAGCAAAAACTTTACCCAATTTACTTTGTCAACAAT
>JAYOFM010000224.1:0-2778 GCA_038117225.1 Rhodospirillales bacterium | reverse complement strand
GCCAGAGAATATCCGCGACTGCCGGGTCGCTGTCGATTGCGACCACGCGCGCCCCCGCGGCGGCTGCCATTAAACTGTAACGCCCTGTATTGCTACCGAGATCGAGGACGGCATCGGGCTTCAGATCATCGAATGCACGGCTCAGGAAATCAATCTTCCGCTCGCCATCGGCCGCGTCGTAAGGCAAATCACTTTCGTAGGCCGTCCAAGCCGTCGCCGAAGGCGTTCCGGGGGCGAACCGGTCCAATAGCTTCGAGCGAGCTTTCGCATTGTGTTTAAGCGTAAAGGCAGCGCGTGCCGGGTCCATGCTACGCGCGCGAAAGAATTCAGCGTCAGTTGCCTTGGCGGAACTGGATAGCCACGTGGGCAGGGTTACCGCGCCGAATGTACCCGGCGAGAGGCGCTGCATCGTTCCCAGAGCGCGGTACAATGCCGCGGGATCCCAACCCTCTCGTGAAACGAAGAAGCGTTCATGCGGTGCCAATCCGAGTGCTCCATATGCCAGCAGTGGCAGAACAAAAGTGCAGAGAAACTGAGCATCGGCGCGCCATATGGGATCATTGGATATCCGTGCTTCAATCGACAGGACATCGATCAACACCGGTGTCGGTCCGCGGAACAATACGTTGAACGGCGTCGCGTCTTTCAGGCCGTGGCCTGCCGCAAGCAGTGCTGTGTGAGCGTCGATCGTCAGTCGGCCGGCCGCGTGTAACATCCCCGGCGGCCATTCGTAAGGGTAGGTGGGAAAGGGGATGCGCTCATGCTCGACAACGACGCAGGCGTCACCACCGAACGCATTGATGTCCTCGGCATGACCGGCGCGGGCGTCATCCAAAGCTCTCCCAGTGAGTGGCGTCGTACCGATTACATGCCCGTTTGAAATCAGTTGGCGAGCGGTTTCACTCTGCGCGAATTCATTAAGGACTTTCCAGGCGTCCGCCGAAACGAAACGCAGGACGCGATTACGTTCGACGACCACGAAATGAGCGTAGCTTGGGGGCCATTATGCCGATCATGCAGGCGGAGGGGCGTCCGGCTTGCTGTCTTCCTTGATGAAGAAGCCCTTGATGGCCTTCCCGATGCGGCGAATGTAAAATAAGCCGCCAACGAGACCCGCTGCAAGAATCTGCAGTATAAATGTGCCCGTGCCGGGATCGAGGTACGCATGGGCCGTGCCGGTTGCCCAAATTGGCAGCACGATACCCAGGGATATGACGGTTACGGCGTTTTTCATGACAAATGCTACGGTTTCGTTTCTAATGTATGACGGTTGTGCCAACCTTCCAGGAAGTTTGCAACATCGCGATGATCGTTGATCTCTCCGTTCATGAGTGCGGAAACCAATTGGCGCGTCGCGACGGTTCGGACGGGCCGTTCATACTGGACCGCCCCGTTACCTGAACCGGAAAGGTGGACGATGAACGGGACACGCGTATCGGAGACCCCATCATAGAAATCTTTCGAGCGCCGCCAGTGATGGTCGGAACTGATTATTAGGGCCCAATCTCGTTCTCTGGTCGTTTCCTCGAGCGATTTCAACACCCTTGCAATAAGTAGATCGGCGAGCACCATGTTGCTGAAATAGCCGTCGTGGGAATTTTCATTGATCACCGTGGCGAAACGACCCGTTTTGCGGTCGAAGACATAGGGCGAATGTGGAACCATCCAATGGGCAAATACCAAGTCAAAGCCGTGGTCTCGAACACTTTGTGTGACAGCATCTCTGAAGGCGTTATATTGAATACTATGGTCAAAATTTTCCGGGATAATTCGCCGATTGAGCAGCGGCACATAAGCCATGGCTTGGCGAAACATTGATAGCGCTCGGTGAAACAACCCTTGATTAGCGGACCAGTCCTCGCCGATTTCCCAACATACGTTCACGAAGGCTCCGAATAGTCGGCAATACGGTATGTAATCCTGCCCGAACACCGCGATACGACGGCCAGCATCGTGTTCAGCCTTGAAAATGGACGTCTCATTCGACCACGGGCGTATCTCTCCTGATTTAGGCGAAGTGACGATGATTCCGTCATCGGAAATAGTGGTCTTAGGGTAGGTAATGCCCGACAGCAGCGACGGGAGGGAGACGGTCGTTGACGACGACGGTGTCTTGGCATTGGTCGCGAAGAAACTCGTTTCACGCAGTTTATCCAGCGTTTTCAGCGTGACGTCGTGCGGACGCTTCTCAAAGCCCAAGCGATAATCGAATTCATCGAAAATCAACCAGATAACCCGGCGGTTGTCGCTCATATTCCCCGGGGGCGCGCTAGCCAATGTCCTCGGGCCAAGGCTTAGGGAATCGGTTCCGATGCGTGCCATCGCGCCTATACCGTTGGCGAAGAGAACCAGGCCAATGGGAATACCGATCAAGATCACATGCGGCAGCAATCGCCACAGGCGATAAACACTAAAGCCTATTGCCGGAACGATCATGAAGAGAATGATGATCGTCGCCATTGGAGATTTATCTATATGGTTCAAGATATTTTGCAGACTAGCCCAGGGTAGTTTTGACGCTCGGATATAATTTAGAAAAAGCGCCGATAAAGCGGCTGCGATCACGCTTGCTACGACAAAAGTGCTCGTTTCTGACCGTTGCCGGAATGCCAGGAGGGTTGCAAACAGTATAAGCGACAGTACACAGGTCGCGATCAAGCCACCTGCGTAATCCAATTTCGCAGCATCGAGTATTTGCTGGTGATTAATGATGAACTTATCGTCATAGGGTGCGCCACGGGACTGAGAGCTCGAAATCCAGTGAGGCAGCATGAAAAG
>JAYOFM010000223.1:2455-2801 GCA_038117225.1 Rhodospirillales bacterium | reverse complement strand
GGTATGGTACGTTCGTGTAACCTTCATAGGTCTTCTTGAAGAGCGCATCGTATTCGGCGGCTGTACCGAAGTAAGCGCCCTTGTAACTCAGAGTCTCTGCCCATTGGGTCGGGCACAGAAAGTCGTTCGTCGACGCACCGAATTTGGTGACGATTTTCGCCGCTTCGCAGTGGGTCATGGCGATCATCGGCACGTCGACCTTCATTTCCTTGATCTGACGCGCGGCGGTCGCGGCCCCCTTGGAATGGCCGGATAGCACCAACAGGTCGGGCTTGAGAGCCTTGACCTTCGTCAGGGTCGCCGAAATGTCGGACAGATCTCGCGGCATCTTGTCGTCGATCACGAC
>JAYOFM010000223.1:1631-2445 GCA_038117225.1 Rhodospirillales bacterium | reverse complement strand
GAATCGCTTGGCGTCTTCCAGCACACCCGCACGAACGTCGAGCGAAAACGGATCGTTCTCGAAAGACATTGCTACCTTCACGTCGCCGGGCTTCTTGCCGTTCTTCTTGGCAATTTCAGCCGCGAGTTCGATGGAACTGGCAAGATACTGTTCCGACGTCGAAAGCACCGCGAACAGGTACCTGTAACCCTTGTTGAACAATGAACGCGACGCGCCCTCTGCCTCAACCATCGGAATTTTATATTTCTCCATGATCGGTGCCGCCGCCTTGGTGGTGGCGGAACTGTACGGCCCGAGGAAATACTTGATGCCATCCTGCTTGATCAGACGCTCAAGTAGCTGAGCCGTACGAGCCGGTGTCGATTCATCGTCATAGAACTTGATCTGAAGCTTGTATTTCTTGCCGCCAATCTTGACGCCGCCCATCTTATTAATCTGTTCAGCGGCGAGGAGATAGCCGTTCTTGGCATGAATGCCGTTCGTTGAATATTTGCCGGTGAACGAAATGGCCGAACCAAGAATGATGGTATCGCCGGCCACCTTGGCACTGGCGGGCGTCGCCGCCATAAGACCGATCGCGGCCACGCCACAGGCAAGGGCGCCCACGAATTTTCTGCGGTCTGACATGTAATTCCTCCCTAAGATTGTTATCGAACGCGCCCCAAGTACCGACATTGTCGGCCTAGCGACGCGGATACACATACAGCCGTGAGATATTAACGGTCTTGTCACGATGCGCAACAGGAACGGTACAAATAGCTTTCTATCGTGCGGACGGCATTACTGGGTCGGCTTCTGTGAACCAGTCTTCATT
>JAYOFM010000223.1:0-1621 GCA_038117225.1 Rhodospirillales bacterium | reverse complement strand
ACCTGAACGGGCTTGCCGCTCTGCGTGCGATAAACCTTTGGTTTGACGACCTGATCCGCCGCTGGCGCCACCTCTGCGCGGGCGAATGATAGACGCATGGCATCTATTGTAATTTCCGCACGCGGGCCGCGCGAGCGGGCGTGCTTGTAGGCCGTCGTCTCGTTCGTCAAGCGGTTCAAACGTTCGGGGGTAAAATGGCCGAACCGGCGCCAAATCGCCGATAAAAAATCCTCAACCTCGAACGGCAGGAACAGTTCCGTATCGATATCTGGGCGCCCCTTGGAGAGCGCCAGATATATATTCGGCTCCATCGGCCCCAATTCGTCGGCGACGAAAACCGCCGGCATCAATTTGCGACCTTGAAAGGCCACGGCGTAGTAGGCCTGCGCAATGAACATCAGCCGCTGCAATTTCTGCGGCTGAAGATATTCATGTTGCGCCTCGGCGGTATCGAGGAACCAGAAGGCGATATCAAAAGCGTTGTTGATGTCTGCCGGCATGTTTCATCCACTGCTCGGCACCGACGGCACCGTTGATCCAAGTGAATCAGATGTGGTTCCGAAAATCAACGCGAGCCAGGAAACTAGACTACCCGACCACGTCGATCAGGCGTTTCGACAGATCATCGGCGACGCGAACCAATGCCGCTGATGCCTTAAATGCCGTTTCGGCGCGAATCAGATCGGTGAACTCGCCCGCGATACTGACACCGGAACTGCCGATCGATTGCGTATCAATACCCGTCTTGGCCGCCAGTGCCGTCGAGTTGCCAGCCGAGTTTGCCGCTCCCCGAAATGGAACCTCCGCTCGATATTCCGGCGTATTTACGTTGGCGATATTTCTCGCCGCAACATCGGCCCGATAAGCCGAAATCTGGAGGCCATTAATGGCAGTGGTTAAGGCTGGCGCAATGGTCACGCGAGGATCCCGGTGTCGATGAATGTTGACGAGGCGGCAGACTGCCATCCCGGCCGGCTCAATACAGTGATCGGGATCACCCCTGTCGCCTAATTCGGTATCCGACAATCAATAAAAAAGCCGCCCATCGGCGACCAACAACAAACTCATGATGATCAAGCACCTACAAGCTTATGCTCAATTCGGTGCCCAATATTGGGTTGGTACCGGTAATCACCTTGGCATTCGTTTCATAGGTGCTGATGATCTTACTAACGCTTTCCGAATCGCGCCGTGGCCCAATCGGACCTTCACTGGATGTGCGGGGCTCGTCGGGTCGTTCAAGAATACTAGCAAATACCGAGCTATTGGCGGTGAACAGCCGGCCATTCGCGAACGCGCTACCGCGCCGCTCCCGATCGCGCGTTTGGTGGCGCAGCGCCTCCTCGAAATTTTGTCGCTCATCGAAACCCGCGGCATTTGAGTCGATCGAAACGGCACCGCCGCCGCTAATCTGGTCAATCGGCCCTTCAAGGACTGACGCCACGCGATTACCCGCAGCAACGCGATTATTCGCCAGCGCCGCCGGTGACTGCGAGATCGATATTAGCTTCGGCACTTGTGCCATCGGCATCCGCCCGGAAATTGCCCGGACGTCCTTTCCACGAAATTTTCCTCAACCTAGAAGCACAATGGGCGAGACATACACTTCTAGAACCTACTC
>JAYOFM010000222.1:0-2840 GCA_038117225.1 Rhodospirillales bacterium | reverse complement strand
GATGAAGATGTTCTGCTGAACCAGATCGATGGCGGAGTTGATATAGATCGTTTCATCGTAGACTTGGCGCAGTCGCAACTGCTGTTCCGGCAATTCCGTTTCGTTGAGTTCGGCAATCGCCGCGCGAACGCCCTTCATGACCTCGATGACATTGGCGCCGGTTTCTCGAATGGCGTTGATGGCCAGGGCCGGTTGACCGTTGAAGCGAATGGTTGCCGTGGGTTCAGAATAATCGAAACGAACGTCGGCGATGTCGCCGACAGTGACGCGGGCCATGGCGCCGGTTGTCGGATCCTGAGTCGATCTCAGAATCACGTCACGGACATCATCGAGGCGTTGGAATTCACCCTCCGTGCGGACCACATAGCGCCGCTTGCCTTCATCCACGTCGCCGGCGCTGACGGATGAGTTGGCGGCGCGCAAGGTCTCGACAACCTTGGTTACAGTCAGGTTGTAGCGGGCCATGCGATTGGGATCGACGGTGATCACCATTTCCCGATTGGCGGCGCCGTAAACATTGACCCGGGCAACGCCGGCGACACGTTCGATACGATCCTGAATGACGTCCTCCGCAAAGTCGCCAAATGTGTGGATCGTGCGCTTGTTATCGCCGGTCCGTAGCATGACGATCCAGGTGATCGGATTGTCTTCAGAACCCGCTGTTCGGATCGTGGGTTCGTTGGCTTCTTCCGGGTAGCCGTCAACCCTATCGAGGCGATTGGATGTCAGCAGCAACGCCTTGTCCATGTTGGTGCCGACGGCGAATTCCAGATTAATACGCGAACGCCCATCCTGCGATTCGCTTCTGATTTCCTCCAGGCCCTCAATGCCTTTCAGGACTTCCTCTTGTTCATTGGTGATTTCGCGTTCGATTTCCGCCGGGGCGGCACCCGGCCAGATGGTGAGCAGACTGATGAGGGGTTTTCGCACGTCAGGAGTCAACTGAATCGGGATCGTGTGCAAAGCCACCAATCCGAACATTACCACCATCAATACGGCCGCCATGACGGCGACGGGACGTTCAATGGCGATGCGGATAAGGTTCATGGTCTGACGTCCCGCCTATCCCCGTTGGGCGCCGGCCGGCTTAACGATTCCCGCATCCTTGGTGCTGACCGCCTGGCCCGGCTGCAGGCGTTCATTACCCCGTACGACGACAATATCCCCGGCCTTTAGACCACGCGTGACGACGAAGCGCGGGCCGACGGCTTCACCCAGTTGCACGCGGCGAATATTGGCCTTGCCGTCAACGACTAGATAGACAAGTGTGCCGCCGCCTCGATTGAGGATTGCGTCTTTGTGCACCGTCAATACGGCTTTCGCCGCCGCAGCGGGAACAGCTAGCGTTACGCTCTGATTCGTCGCGAGGCTGGTCATGTCGCCAGCATCAGACAGCACAAAGCGAACAACGCGAGTCCGGGTCTGCGGATTTTCCTCGGGCAGCACGGCACGAACCACGGCGCTCGCCTTGACGCCGCCAATGACCGAGGCATCAATCGCCCTACCAATTTCCAGCCCGCCGATGCGAACCGATGGCACGTCGGCTTCGATTTCCAAGCGAGTGTCATCAACGAGGCTGACGATCGGGTCCCCGACACCAACGAAGGCCCCGACTTCCGTGTGGCGCCGGGTGACAACGCCGGGATAAGGGGCACGAATCTCACTGTACCCGAGTTCCAGCTCCGCAAGACTCAAGTCCGCGCGCGCCTTGGCCAATCGGCCTCGCGCCTCGGCGACCGATACCACGACCTCTTGGTGTTTATCCTCCAGACGGGCTTGCGAGAAAGCTGGCGATTTTCTTAGATCCTCGAACCGGCGGGCCTCCTGCGTCAACAGTTTCACACGTGCCTGCCGAGTGCGGATTTCGGCGTTGTAACGGTTCATTTCCGCCTTGAACGCGGTGACTCGCCACTTGAATGTATCGTCGACAAGGGTCGCAATCGGGTCGTTGGCGGCGACGCGGTCGCCGACCTCTACACTGAATGTTTCCACGGGGCCGGCAATGCGCGCCGCCACAACGCCGGCTTGGCGTGCGACCAGGCGGCCTATGACGGGAACCGTTTGGCGCATCGTCTCCTCGCTGACCGTGTCGACGCCCACGGGTGTTGGAGGGGGGGCGTCATTTTTCTGTTGGGCGGCGGTAGAGAAAGCGCAGGTAACGATGGCGGCGATCAAAAATGTATGAACGGCGACAACACAGATCAACGAACGCCGCGAGCCGTGAGGAAAAATGTGCTTGGTCATCATGGCCGCAAAACCTCTCAATGTTCGGCTCGCTTGATCAGCCGCCGGTTCGCTATTGTCACCTTGGCCTGTCGCTCGCGCACATCGGTGATTATTTTATCGTGAATCATTACTAGACTGGACGGTCCAGTCTAGATTAAGGTAAGCGCCGACCGTGTTCAATAGGAATTCAGCGTTCGGCTTGGCTGCGACGGAGTCTTTGAGGCACGTCGACGGTCAGGAAAGGAAAAAGGGAAAGGGGCACCAGCGGGTGGTTCCGTCCAAAGACGCAACTGCGACGATGATCGCCCAGAAGTTCGATGCTGGCGACTCGGTGTCGCCCAAGCGCGATGCCATCATCGCGGCCGCAACGCGGGTGTTTCTAGCCAACGGTTACGGCAATGCCAGCATGGATGCTATCGCCGCCGAAGCGAGCGTCGCCAAGCAGACTGTCTACAGCCATTTCGGTTCCAAGGAATCTCTATTCGAAGCCATCGTCAGTTGTAAATGCGATGACCTGATGCGACCGGTTCTCGGGTCAGCAGATGCCGACGCGTCGCCGGAGTCAGTTCTCACTGAAACGGCTACTCGCTTCCTCACCACTGTGTTGGCGCCGG
>JAYOFM010000221.1:818-2881 GCA_038117225.1 Rhodospirillales bacterium | reverse complement strand
AACCGACGATTCAGGTCCAAGTATATACGACGTCGGATTATTATTGGCGTTTCTACGCTCCGGCGGCCATCTGGCGGTTTCTGTCCCCACTCGGCAATATTTTGAGGCGGCGATTGTTCTGGGCGCGCGTATATCTGCCAAGTGATGCCTCGCAGATGTACGCGATTGCTGCGTCACGCGAGCAATCCGATCAAATCGGCTTGGCCCGCCCCGCGCCGCCGCCAAGCACAATCAAAAAAATCGCCGACAGATTACGTTTGCCCGCGCGACAGGCGGGATTTGTGATACCGCCCATCAAGCCGATTTCGCATGGCACCAGTTCACACTATGGCTGTACCTTTGCCTACGGAAGTCCGCCGCTAAATATTCCGGTATCCGGAGAGGTCTCGCCGGGTGTGTACGTATGTGACTCGACCGTGTTTCCATCGCTTCCGGCAATTTCACCAACCTTCACAATCATGGCCAATGCCCACCGAACAGCCGCGGACAGTCTGCCGTCCTGATAAATCTCGCGCACAGGGGGGCCTGATCGACCGGGCACAATGGTATCCGCCTTGATCCTCGGCGCGGCTCGCGGCATGGTCAACGTCAACGATCAACATTTCACGCCGGGATAGCGGTATCGACTGATATGAGCACGACGACTCAAGGGAACGATAGAGAACGAGCTGATCGCGAATTATTCGATGCCATCGGCGTCGAGTATGCGCGAAAGGATATTGTTGCCAGCACGCGGATCGCCCGCCGGTCTGTATTGGTGCGCGCCGTTGAAACGGCGCTGCCGCCAGGCGAACGACTTGGAACGTTGGTCGATGTGGGCTGTGGTGCTGGCAGTCAGGCCATATATCTCGCGGGACTTTATGATCGATACATCGGGATCGACCAATCCCAAGCCATGGTTGATATCGCCAGTCGGCTGACCGAGAAAATGCCCAACGTGGAGTTTGTTTGCGCCAACTTTAAGGACGCGGATATACCACCAGGTAGTGTCGACACCGTGTTGTTCGCACACGTTCTCCATCACATGACGGACATCGAAACAGTTTTCGCCGCGGCCCGGCACGTTGCCAAACCAGGAGGCCGCCTGATCGCCATCGAACCACAACGGGGCAACCCGCTGATCCAGGGGTTGCGATGGATTCGAACCAAGATCGACCCGAGTTACAGCCCCGACCAACATTTCTTCGATCGCTCGGAACTCCAGGCGGTCATGGAAAATTCTAATCTCGCCGAAATCCAGCTTGTTTTTCAGTCATTCCTGACACAACCGTTCGCCACTGTGATTCTAAACCCGCAAGCGGTTTTCCATCCCCTCAGCCGCCTGGCCGTGACAATGGAACCGTTGATCGAAAAGCTCTTGGCCGGCCCGTTAGCCCGCCTGAGTTGGCTATTGACGGCAACCGCCACATTTCCCCGTCAGGACGGCAGTGGGTGACGCGCCGACGGTAGCCACGGCTGTTGATCGGAACTCAGCGATTACCCTTACTTCTATCGACGAATACCCGCGCGCGATAGAAGAAGAATTTTCCGAAAAATGATACGGAAACGACCATGACGGGAACAACGAGGTACGGCAAGTCAGCCAGGCGATAGAGCAATATCGTCACGAGCAGTTCCGCGCCACGAAACAGCAGCGACGAAACCATGAACCGTGTGAACTGCGATACAGGGTTCGCGTGGGACGCATCGAAAACAACGTACCGGCAAATAAAATAGGTGACAAAAATGCCGGTCACATAGCCACCAGCATAAGAAAGTTCAACGGCTACTCCCACAATCTCATGCAATGCATACGTTACGCCGAGATTGCACAAAAGGCTGACTACGCCGGTGACGGCAAAGGCCGCAAGTTGTTTCAGCAGCCCCTCCATGTCGACTCCCGCGCCGCTGTCTTAACGTTGGGTTCGCTTGTCGATCAAATCCGCCAACAGTGCAAACAACCCGATATTCAGGGTCAACGTCATTAGAATTATCGTTTTATCCGTAATGTTCTGTTCGACGAAAACATCTCGGCCGAGGCTGATAACGAAACCGAGGCCCGACAACAATACGATGGGCAGGAA
>JAYOFM010000221.1:0-808 GCA_038117225.1 Rhodospirillales bacterium | reverse complement strand
GGGCAGGAATGCCCGCAATGGCGCGAAATAAATACCGGTACGAAAAATCAGTTGACAGAACCGCAACGTATCGCGAATGGGCTTAATCTTCGAATCTCCGACTCGGGCAGAATAATTGATAGGCAAGAATTCGACCTCGCGGTTGTCCGTCAGCATCGCCAGGGTAATGGTCATGGTAAAACTGAACGTGTTTGGCAAGATATGCAGGTATCGCTTCACCACCGATTTCCGAAACACCCGCATGCCCGAGTTTATATCCGGAATTCGCCGATTGGATATCCAGGAACCATACCAGATCAGGAATTGCTTGGGAATCCTTCGCACCGTTGAATAAGTTACGTCGTCGCCGGTGCGCGCGCCGACCACCATATCGGCATTTTTCATGCCGTCGACTAAATCGGGAAGTCTATCGATCGGGTAACTGCCGTCAGCATCGATTATGGCGATAATTTCCGCCGTTGCTTTGCCAATCCCGGATTTCAATGCCGCACCGTAACCCCTGTTCTCGGCGTGACGGATGTGCACCACGTCATCATGGGTCGCGGCCTGTTCGCCAATCGCCTCATCCGAACCGTCCGTCGAGCCGTCGTTGACGACCACCATCTCGAACCGCATCGACGTGCCGAGCACTTCTCGAACCTTCGTGATCGTTTCAACGATCGCACCGCGTTCGTTAAAACACGGAATTACGACGGTAAGCTGTATATTATTTTCGGACACGCGGGATACAATCATATTTGATTTAGAAACGATTCAGAGGAGATCAGATTCTCGGAAAATCCATCTGTCCTCCGTGGATAGGACGGCC
>JAYOFM010000220.1:0-2887 GCA_038117225.1 Rhodospirillales bacterium | reverse complement strand
TGGCGGATGGGGTGGGATTCGAACCCACGAGACCCTTTCGGGCCTGCCGGTTTTCAAGACCGGTGCCTTCAACCACTCGGCCACCCATCCGTCGTAGGTCTCCGGCGGACAAGTCATAGAATTTGCCCCATTGCGTCAAGCCCGCTTGTGCTCGCGAGTTCACTTGGCATGGACGCGGACGCGTAGCACATTTAAATAAGGCGACTTTATGGCGCAAATAATTGGGGGCATGAGCGATGATCCGGCGAAACCACGGCCGCGTGGCGGGCGTGCTGATCCTGGCGATGATCGCCGTTGGTTGTGGATCGCGGCCGGCGGAAGAATCCGGCACCACGGCCCGGGCCAAGGAAACGCCGCACCCGCATCATGAGAGCGAGTTGCTGGTGCTCGATCCGCCGTTGGATTATCTGCGCCACTTGCCGGATCTCGGGCTCGAAATCATCGATGTCAACGAGTTGGCCGGCATGGGCAGCAAGATTTACCATCTCCGCATTATTGATGGCGCGCATCCGTTCAATGCGCGGGGCCGCCACCAGGAACGCTTTCCGGACGTCGTGGTCGATGCGCACCACCATTTTGAACATCACGCCAACGCGGTCGACAAGAGCTATACGGCACGCAGAGCCGCGAATTGGGATGCCGAGAGCAAGGCGTGCGGCAAGGGGTTGCGCATCGGCGTTGTCGATGGCGTTGTCGACATCAAACATGCCGCCTTCAAGGGCCTTAAGCTGTCCTACAGATCATTTCACCTGAAAGGCCAGAAAATTGCCGCCAGCGGGCATGGCACGGCGGTCGTCGCCGTTATCGCCGGACGCGGATCGTGGGGCGGTCTATTGCCGGGTGCCGAGATTGTCGCCGCCAACGTCTTCCACCTTGGCAAGCAGGGAAAACCCGTCGGTAGCGCCAAAAGCATCGTTCGAGCCATCGACTGGATGATTCAGAAAAAGATGCCGATCACTAATTTCAGCCTTGGTGGTGGGAAGAACGCCCTGATCGCCAAGATCGTCGACCACGCCGTGGCGAAGGGGATGATCATGGTCGCATCGAGCGGCAATGGCGGGCCATTCTCGCAAAAGAAGAGCTACCCGGGCGCCTATCCCGAGGTGATCGCCATCACCGCCGTCGACCGCTTCGATCGCAGTGCCAGTTTCGCCACATCGGGGGACTACATCGATTTCGCCGCGCCCGGCGTCGACATCTGGACGGCGGTGCCCGGCGGCGGCAAAGCGATGTCGGGAACGTCTTTCGCGGCACCCATTGTCACCGCCTATGCTGCCGCCGCGCAAGGGCGCCACGGTTTGAAGAGCGTCGACGAATTGCGGGCATATTTTCAGAAACATGCTCTGGATCGCGGCAAACCGGGGCGGGACCAGTATACAGGGTGGGGGATCGTCAAATTGCCGCCCATTTGCTGATCCGTCGAACCGCACGGAACGGATTGACATGGATCGGTGATAAATGTCACTGCGATTCGGCGAATTCATATGATAGAGTGTTTGCTTGCGACGTGGAAATCCCGACCGGGGGGCGAGTTGAGGCTTGTTGGAGATTAGTTATGTTATTCGGTGACACGAGAACCGTCGGTCTAGCGTTCATTCTCGCCGGAGGTCTTGGGGTTATGGGGACGCTGGCATGGCCGGCGATTGCCGACGACCCTGCGACCAAAAGCACGACGGCGGAAACTGAAGACCCATTTGAGTCGATCAACCGTATTACCTCCGAATTCAATCGCTATCTCAGGGGGGTAATCCTTGATCCCGTCGTCGACGGCTATAAGGCGGTCACGCCAGAGCCGGTGCAGGACGCAGTATCGAACGCCGTTTCGAACCTGAGTGAGCCGGTCACCGCGGTTTCCAGTTTGTTGCAAGGCGATTCCGAAAATGCCAAGAGCGCGACCAAGCGTTTCATCGTCAACACCACGGTCGGTGTCGGCGGCCTCGGGGATCCGGCGACGGACATGGGCCTGACCTCAAGGCGCGAGGATCTCGGCCAGGCGTTTGGCGCCCAGGGTGCGGCGCCCGGCGCTCATCTGGTGCTGCCACTGATTGGCCCGACCAACATGCGTGATCTCACCGGGGATGCCCTGACGGCGATTACCAATCCGCTGCCGTTGGCGGCGACAGCCGCCGGGGGCGCAGTAACCTATTCAAACAACAAGGACGATATCAATGCCGTCGCGGGTGGTGCGCTTGACCCCTATGTGGCCGAACGCGAAGCCTACGAGCAGAACCGGCGGTATCAGGTGAACAACGGAACGGCGCCGGCGCAGGCGTTTCCCAGTTTCGCCGACGGTGATGCTGTTTCCGGTAACGCGGCCAATGTCGCCACGCAACCGACCAAGCTCTCGCAGTAGGTTCAGCCCGCCGCCATCCGGCAACCATTGAAATTCATCGGAACGTAAATAGCGCCCCGTCCATGGAAGGAGAGATATATGACCCGTTATCTGGTTTCCGACGAAAATACGGGTGGCTTCAAATTGGAGGATATCCTTCGGATCATTCGAAACGATGTGCTGATCCGGTGCACCAAGATTTCCAGCGATACCAGAGCCGAGGCGCAACAGGTTCTCCGCAATAATATCCACGTTCTTGAGCATCTGACCGACGCAATTTCCGTCGCCGAGGATTCTACCCGGATCCTGGACAAGGCATTCGGGCCAAGCGCCGCCGCGAGCGGGGGGCCTCCGCGCATCGGAAGCGAGTAAGCTGTTGTAAATAAACGAAAAAATTTATCGTTAAAATTCCACTAAATTCTTCATTTTTCTCTTGCGGGATTGCTTCCCGTGAGGTATAAAGGGTATGTTATAAGCGAAGTAGTATAACTTTGCAGATTGTAGGTAAGCAGAATGCTAGTATCAAATGCCAATAGTGAACAGTCGCTTTCGCAG
>JAYOFM010000219.1:0-2921 GCA_038117225.1 Rhodospirillales bacterium | reverse complement strand
AAGGATTTCCATTCCCGGCGCGGCCTCCTGATGATGGTCGGCCAGCGGCGGCGGCTCCTGGATTACGTCAAGGGCCAAGATGCAGAGCGCTATGAAGGGCTGATCAAACGGCTTGGCCTCAGGCGCTGACGCGGCCCGCGCGGGTGTGGTGCGGGGGCTCTCTGGCCACCGCCTCTCGTGATTGCATGAGTTTATCATCTGTGCCGGCCACCAACCGGGGCGTCATCACGATGGTGGCGTACCCATGAACGCGTTGGAATTAACGTGTTCCGTATGTACGAGAAGGAAGTAATCTCAATGTTTCAAGAATTTAGGAAAGATATCGAATGGGGCGGCCGGACGCTGACCCTTGAGACGGGCAAGATCGCCCGTCAGGCGGACGGCGCCGTGATGGCGACCTACGGGGACACCAAGGTGCTGTGCACCGTTGTCGGCGAACGTTCGCCCAAGCCGCACTTGGACTTTTTCCCGCTGGCCGTTCACTACGTCGAGAAGACCTATGCAGCGGGCAAGATTCCCGGCGGCTTCTTTAAGCGGGAAGGTCGTCCGAGCGAGAAGGAAACGCTGACGTCACGCCTGATCGACCGGCCAATTCGTCCGCTGTTCATCAAGGGTTTCAAGAATGAAGTGCAGGTTATCTGCACCGTATTGTCACATGATCTTGAAAATGACCCCGACATGGTTGCCTTGGTCGGCACCTCGGCGGCGTTGACCATTTCCGGATTGCCGTTCCTCGGCCCCATTGGTGGCTGCCGAGTCGGTTACATCGACGGCGCGTACGTTCTTAATCCGCAGCTCGATGAGTTGCCGATGAGCCAACTTGACCTGGTGGTTGCCGGGACCAAGGAGGGCGTGTTGATGGTCGAATCCGAAGCATCGGAGCTTTCCGAGGAAATCATGCTCGGCGCCGTTGCCTTCGGTCACAAGGCGTTCCAGTCGGTGATCGATGGTATCATCGAGTTGGCCGAGGCCTGCGCCAAGGAGCCCTTCGATATTCCCGCGCCGCCGGAAGGGCTCGATGCCCTGACGGATCATGTCAAGGGTCTCGCCGAAGCGGGCATGCGCGAAGCCTACCAGGAGCGCGAGAAGAGCGCGCGTCAGACCAGGATCGCCCAGGTGAAGAAAGATGTCGCCACCGCCGTCGAGGCGGACGACAGCCTAGACCAGGATTTGGCGGGCAAGGTGCTGGGGGATATTCTTAAGGGCCTGGAGAAGAATATCGTTCGTCGCGATATCTTGAAAACCGGTGGCCGCATTGACGGTCGCGACACCAAGACGGTTCGACCGATTGCCGCCGAGGTCGGTATCCTTCCCCGATCGCACGGTTCCGCCCTGTTTACGCGCGGCGAGACCCAGGCCCTGGTGACGGCAACATTGGGTACGGGCCAGGACGAGCAGATCGTCGATGGCCTGGCTGAAAATTATCGCGAGCATTTCATGCTGCACTATAATTTCCCGCCTTATTCCGTTGGCGAAGCCGGCCGTTTTGGCTTCACCGGGCGTCGCGAAGTCGGCCACGGCAAGCTGGCGTGGCGCGCCATTCATCCGATGATGCCGTCGAAGGAGGATTTCCCCTACACCATTCGCGTGGTGTCGGAGATCACCGAATCCAATGGCTCGTCATCCATGGCGTCCGTATGCGGTACGTCGCTGGCATTGATGGATGCTGGTGTCCCGCTGATCAAACCGGTTGCCGGTATCGCCATGGGTTTGATCAAGGAAGACGACGGCGTCGCGGTGTTGTCCGACATTCTCGGGGACGAGGATTATCTCGGCGACATGGACTTCAAGGTCGCCGGTACCGATACCGGGATCACGTCGCTGCAAATGGACATCAAGATCACCTCGATTACGCCGGAGATCATGCGTGAGGCCCTTGATCAAGCGCGCGATGGCCGTTTGCATATCCTTGGTGAAATGTCGAAGGCCCTCAGCCATTCCCGCGATGGGGTCAGCGAGAACGCGCCACGGATCACGCAGATCAAGATTCCGGTCGACAAGATCCGCGAAGTGATTGGCCCGGGCGGCAAGATGATCCGTGAAATCTGCGACACTACCGGCGCCAAGATCGACATCGAGGACGATGGCACGATCAAGGTCGCGGCCGTTGATCAGGATGCTTCGGATGCGGCGATCGAGTGGATTCGCGGGATCACCGCGGAGCCAGAGGTCGGCGCGATCTACAATGGCAAAGTTGTGAAGACCGTCGATTTCGGCGCCTTCGTGAACTTCATGGGCGCCAAAGACGGCTTGGTTCATATCAGCGAACTGGAAAAAGGCCGCGTCGGCAAGGTGACCGATGTGGTCAATGTTGGCGACGAGGTGAAGGTCAAACTTATCGGCATCGATGACCGCGGTAAGGTCAAGCTGTCGATGCGTGTTGTCGATCAGGAAACCGGCGCGGAGATTACCGACGCTGGTTAAGATTGGACGTCGATTGAACCCTTCCGGATCGCGCGATCCGGAAGGGTAATCGCGTCGAGACGCGACCGCGAAATACCCTCGGTTTATTCGCGGGTATGCGATATACATGAATATATGAATGTTCGCCGGTCGCGGGCGAACGGCAGTCCTTAGGATGCGGGAATACCCTTGAGCCGAAAAAGCGAATACTCCTACGACGATTTATTGAGTTGCGCCAAGGGCGAACTCTTTGGCCCCGGTAACGCGCAGTTGCCCGCGCCGCCCATGCTGATGTTCGACCGAATTACGGGGATCGCCGACGATGGCGGCGGATACGGCAAGGGGCTTGTCACGGCCGAACTGGATGTCAAACCGGACCTGTGGTTTTTCCAATGCCATTTCCAGGGTGACCCGGTCATGCCCGGATGTCTCGGCTTGGACGCACTATGGCAATTGGCCGACGCATGCGCCGCCGCGCACCGCATACACCCCCTTCAACGGGTCATCCATGTGAGTGC
>JAYOFM010000218.1:0-3057 GCA_038117225.1 Rhodospirillales bacterium | reverse complement strand
CTACGGACGGATGCCGCTGACCGCGCTCTTACACCACTCGGTGGGACGTACCCCGACGTCGCGGCGCAACCGATGACGAAGGCCGCATTGCAGTAGATGGCGTCATTGCGAAGCTGACTAATATTACTCGGTATTTTTGCGATATTCTCCGGTGTTCATATACCCAAGACATCGGCGGATGTGATCAATCAGCGTTGTGGGCCTTGGGACGACAAAATTACGGATAGGCCTGGGTGCAATTTGCTGGCATTTAACGACACCAGTAAGGCAGCCGATCGTATCCCGGGCCTAGACCAATTCATCCGCCATATTCATGCTTACTGATTCGTGTCTTCAAGAATCCGCAACACTGCCGCTTCGACGGCATCTTGCGGGATCGCATCCATCGTCTCGCGGCCCCAGGTTTGCGCGCGGATAATTTCCAGGCGCGGCGTCAACGGCGCAAATTTTCCGGGTGTCGTCGGTCCGAACAGTGACACCATCGGTGTATTGGCGGCGGCGAGCATATGGCCAATACCGCAATCGGCCGCGACGGCGACGCTGAGACGAGCGCCGAGCGCCATGACGAAACTCGGCAGGTCCGAATAGGGCGGATTGGCGGCGGTTGGCAGCAGGGCATCGGGCGCTGCCGCTTTTAACGCATCGGCGATTTCGGCTTCTTCCGGTCCCATCACGAAGACCGGTCGCAGGCCTTGTGCGCTAAGGGCGTTGGCGAGGCCGGTCAGGCGGTCGAACGGCCAACGCTTCTCCGCGCCGCCCGCGCCGGGAACGATGCCGACCCAGCGTTCCCCGTCGGGTAGCCACTGGGTGGCGGCGGCGACCTGTTCATCTGGCGGGATGATCGGCGGCGGCAGGGGCGCGTCGGCGCTGACCGGCTTTCCCATTGCGAGGCGCCCGAGATTGAGAATTTGCAGCGACAACATCGCCGGCTTGCAATAGCCGGCGGGCGGCTTGACGTCGGAAAAAAGAAAACCGACGGCGCCCGAAACGAAACGGCGGTGCGGCAGGCGCTTTAGATTCAACGTCACCCGTGCCTGGCGCTGCGTGTCGATAATAAGGTCATATGGTCCGGCGTCGAAGAGCCGTTCCGGCTCGGGCCAAGGTTTGAAACGTTCGGACCATTGCTGAGGAACCTTGGCGTCGTCGATGATCTCGTCGATCAGTCCGGTGGCGACATCGCTAAGCACCCCGCCGAAGGCGCTTTTATCGTATCCACATAACCATGTTAACCGCGCATCTGGCCATTGTTCGCGGAGCGCTTTGACAAACGGCAACTTCATTAACGCGTCGCCGACCCGGTCGCCGCCGACGTAGACGAGTATTGAGCGGACGTTTTCCATGACCGGTCTCATAGCATGGCCGGCCCGGGTGCCGCCACGGCGCATGTTGGTGGGGTACGGTGAGACGTGGTTGAGGCTCGGCCACCTTGCGGTTAGGCTCAGGTCCATCACAATGAAACGTGGGCTACCATGGATATCGTCCGAATTATCATCGCCATCTTTCTGCCGCCGCTGGCGGCATTCCTGACCGTCGGAATCAGTTTGCATTTCTGGCTTAACTTAATTCTGACGCTCATGTTCTTCGTGCCTGGTATGATCCACGCCTTATGGCTGGTGGTGAAGAAGGGCGGACCAGGTTGACGGAGCGCCGCTGATGAAGATCGCTGTGATGGCCGCTGGCGGGGTCGGCGGCTACTTCGGCGCGCGGCTGGTGGCGGCGGGCCACGATGTTTCTTTCATCGCGCGCGGCGCCCATCTCGCGGCCATTCGTGCCAATGGGCTGCGTCTTGATAGTGACATCGGTGAATTGCACCTGCCTGAAGTTCGGGTGACGGACAACCCGGCTGAAATCGGGCCGGTTGATGTCGTCATGTTCGCGGTCAAGCTTTGGGATACGGAGGCATCGGCGGAGGCCTGTAAACCGCTGCTGGGCCCTGAGACAGCTGTAATCCCGTTTCAAAACGGCGTTGAAAGCATCGATACACTGACCCGCGTTCTCGGGGGGGATCATGCCTGCGGTGGGGTCGCCCGTATTTCCGCAGTGATTTCCGAGCCTGGGGTGATCCGTCAAATGGGCGGATTCGCCTCGCTACAATTCGGCGAGATCGATGGGAGCCGTTCACCCCGTATTAATGCCTTCGCCGCTGCCTGTGACGAGGCCGGGTTCCCCGGGGAAATCGTCGACGATGTGCGGGCCGCCCTGTGGGAGAAGTTCGTCTTCCTGGTCGCGCTGAGCGGCATCACGGCCGCGACACGCGGTCCCATCGGCCCGGTGCGGGATGACGACGATGGCGCCCGCATGCTTCGCGCCGTGATCGAGGAAAATGCCGCGGTTGGCCGCGCCATGGGTGTCGATATGAATGAAACGGTGGTTGATCGGGCCTGGGGGTTCAGTCAGAAAGTGCCGTATGGCATGAAAGCGTCGATGCTGGCTGATCTCGAAGCCGGACGGCGGCTGGAGGCACCCTGGCTTTCCGGCGCCGTCTCTCGCATGGGCCGGGAAAAGGGCGTGCCGACACCCGTCAACGATACGTTGTACGCGGTTATCAAACCGTTTGAGATGGGTGCCGTCAGACCTGGCGCAAATACGTGAAAGTGTTCGGCAGAATAGTCGCCATCAACGTTGGTTTACTGGTTTGCGGACTGCTCATTATCGAGTTGTTGGCGGGCAGTTGGTTCGATGAACATGCGCTCGGTGATCTGGATATACCAGCTCACCGTGCCCAAGCGATGGATGTCTCTGGGCTTTATCCGGGCGGCGGTATAGTTCGATGGCAGCGCGATCAGTATGGCCTACGCGGCCATTATCCGTCTCCGGATCGTATCGACATTCTTGCCGTTGGAGGTAGCACCACTGCCGAAAGCCTGGTGAATGACGGCGAAACATGGACGGACGTGCTGGCTCAGAAACTGTCGACGTCATCACACGCCATTTACGTTGCCAACGCCGGCCTCGATGGCCATTCCACGTTTGGCCATCTGAATGCATTCAAAGCCTGGTTCCCGCGAATTGGGGGATTGCGGCCGCGTTTCGTTCTTTTCTATGTCGGTATAAATG
>JAYOFM010000217.1:0-3077 GCA_038117225.1 Rhodospirillales bacterium | reverse complement strand
CCGAAACGCTAGCTACTGTTCCAGCCCGCTGTGATGGGATGAAGTTGATGACATCGCCGGCGTATTCGCCGAAGTCAGTGTGCAGCGTCATTGATTTGGCATCGACCCTGCGTACGACGCCGTCATCGTCGACATTGTGGTAGTCAATCATGCCTGGGTAGAGTTTCTCCCACCCCTCCTTGAACAGGCCCTGCTTGGAGAACTTGCGTTTGGGATCGAGCACCACGATCTTCGATCGTGGCTTCTCTTTCTTGAAGTAGTTGGCGACCAGACTGATTCGCTCGCCAGGGCCCGGAGGGCAACGGAACGGGTTGACCGGCGGTGAGATGATGAAGGTGCCCCCGTCTCGCATCGCCTGCAACTGCCGGCGTAGAAGCAAGGTCTGTGGGCCCGCCTTCCAGGCATGCGGAATGGTGCCGACGGTCGAGGCGTCCAGTCCCTCGATCTTCTCCCAGCGGAAATCGATACCGGGAGAAACAATACAGCGGTCGAATTGGATGGTGTCGCCCCGCGCCAGCTTGACCTGCTTTTTGGCGCCATCGATGTGGGTGGCCAGGTCGTGCACAACCTGAACGCCAACATTCTTCAGCGTGTCGTAGCCATGTGTGATGTAGTCGATGTCATTGAGTCCGCCAATCACCGCGTTGGAGAATGGGCAAGTGACGAATTTCGTCGATGGCTCCACCAGCGTGACGTCGATCGTCGGATCGAAACGCTTGAGGTATTTTGCCGCCGTGGCACCGCCAAATCCGCCACCGACGACGACGACCTTTGGCTTGGCACCTGCCGCGAGGGGCGCACGACCCGGGAGCGGCAATGCCTGCAACACCACCGTCGCACCGAGACCACGGTTGAATAACCTGCGTGAAATCTTGGTCATTTCCGGTCCTCCCTACTTCGCAGCGAATTGCTTGGCGATTGCGGTCAGCTCGGCATCCGTGAAACCCTTGGCGATACGGTTCATGACCGTCGCTTCATAGGTTCCCGCTTTGAAACGCCTGAGTTTGTCGGCAATGAATTTTTCCGACTTTCCGGCAATTGTCGGCATTTCGCCGATGCTCTTGCCGTCAGTACCGTGGCAGGAGAAGCAGGTGTTAACCAGAACCGCGCCGGACGTCGTGTCAGCATGCGCCGGGGATGTGGTAATGGCCGCTGCGGTTAAACCGATGATGGCCAACGGGATTGCGGGTATTCTCATATCTTTACCTCCCAATTCTGAACGCGCCAGAGTGGGCCAGTATTATTTTTATCCCCGCGACCTTTAGAGGCTCACTATAGGAAAATATAAAATATATTATCGGAATGCGATAGGGGGCGATCAATTTTCATAGCGAATTCCGTGCATGCGGGCCCGCCGCGTTCCGAAAAACTGGCGTCGAGAAGATGGCTGCGCTATGCATCAGTCGAGGCGCTAGGTACCGATGCAGACGCCGAACATGGGGGGGAGCACACGTGATCGTCGAAGACTTACGCAAACTGGCGGACACCTCGCCGGTGCCAATCATCGGCGCGCCGATGTTCATTGCCTCGGGGACGGAACTTGTGATCGCTCAATGCACGGCCGGAATCCTCGGAGTATTTCCGGCTTTGAATGCGCGCGCGCCGGAAACCCTAGACGGGTGGTTGACGACGATCGAAGGGGCGCTTGCCGCGGTGCGCGACGAGAACCCTTTTGCCCTGGTTGGACCGCACGGCGTCAACCTGATCGTTCATCGCTCGAACGAGCGCCTGGCCGAGGATGTGGAGACGGTGATTGACCATCAGGTGCCGGTGGTTATTACCAGCGTCGGGCCACCGGCTGACTTTATCGACCGTATCCATGCCTACGGTGGCAAGATTTTGCATGACGTCATCAACCTGCGCCATGCACGCAAGGCCCTGGATGCCGGGGTGGACGGGTTGGTTCTGGTCGCTGCCGGTGCCGGGGGGCACGCTGGAACCATGAGCCCGTTCGCTCTGATGGACGAAGTGCGCGCCATTTGGGATGGACCAGTGGCCCTGGCCGGTGCAATTTCTAATGGCCGGCAGGTGCGGGCGGCCCGCGTGTTGGGCGCCGATTTCGCCTACCTGGGCACGCGCTTTATCGCGACGCCTGAATCAAGCGCCAGACCCGGGCACCCCGAAACCATTGTTGAAAGCACCGCCGCCGACGTCAGCTATACGCCGCATTTTTCAGGAATTCCTGGAAGCTATCTCACCAAGAGCATCATTGCCGCCGGTATCGATCCGCAAGAACTGATGCTGCCCGGTCAAAAACATGATGCGGGATACAGCGCCGGCACCGATCGACCGAAGGCGTGGAAGGAAATATTTTCCGCGGGGCAGGGTGTTGGCGGCATTCGTGCTATTGAACCGGTGGCAAAAATCATCGATCGATTATGCGCGGAATACGCCGCGGCTGGTTAACGCTGATCTAGCCGTCCGACACTAGCAGCTCGGACCAGCCATCTCATTGGTCGGGTCTGGACGGAACATGGCCGCGAGCTCAGGAAACGTGTAGTCGCTGACGGTCGTCGAAAAGATGCGATCGACGGATTTGCCATCATCGCTCAATGGCAGCCGGAGAACGTCATAGCGAACGTCCTCGGTTTCGGATACCTGCCAGTGGGTGATGACATAAATTGGTCGCCCGCCATCGGCGACGCTGCGGTATTCAGGCAAGGCTTTCATTCTGAAGACCGCCGGTTCGGTTTCCCGAATTGATTTATCGGTGTAGTCAGCCCCCTGCACATCCATCCGCCCGCTTCCAAAATATCGATAGATGAAATCATAGGGTTCGCGCTTCACTTCGACCATGGCGCACCACGGTAGAATGTCATCGTGTAGGCTGGAAAAATCGAAGGCTGTCCACGACGGAATAGCGCCGTCGATCTGGGAATGCCGCCAATGCGCATAGACGATATCAAGAATATCGGGCATTTGGCCCGGTATGGGGGCGGACTCATCCGTCCTGTATAGAACCGGTGCGTTCGACATTACGGATTAAAACTCCAGAAAACGTGGGACCATGGTGGGCAGACTACACGCGCGTGTCGCTTATCGACATCAAATATTCAGCTACGTTGTCATGATCCTGG
>JAYOFM010000216.1:0-3152 GCA_038117225.1 Rhodospirillales bacterium | reverse complement strand
GCGCCGCAGGACGCGGCCGCGCGCTTGGGGTGGGGTCGGTCAAGTTCACCGAACAGGTGCAGCCCGATGCCAAGTTGGTATCCTTTGAAATCGACATCAAACGGGTGATGGCACGGCAAATAACGCTCGGCATCGCGGACGGCCGTATGCTGGTGGACGGCAAGTTAGCTTACGAAGCTGAAAATCTTCGCGTCGTTTTGTTCGACGGCACCGAAGCATCGTAACGAGGATATTATGAGACGAGTTGTAGTGACGGGTATTGGCATCGTTTCTTGCATTGGCAACGATCAGACCGAGGTGTCTCAATCACTCTGGGACGGCCGCTCCGGCATATCGTTTTCCGAGGAATACCGAGACCTCGGTTTTCGCAGCCACGTGCACGGCAAGCCGACGCTTGACCTGGACGCCCATGTGGATCGTCGTTGGCGCCGCTTCATGGGTGATGGTGCGGCCTATAACTTCGTCGCCATGCAACAGGCGATCGAGGATTCGGGCCTGGGCGAGGCGGAGGTCTCGAATGAGCGCACGGCCTTGATCATGGGCTCGGGCGGGCCATCGACCAGCAATCAGGTCAATGCCGCTGACATCACCCGTGAGAAAGGCCCCAAGCGGATCGGTCCCTTCATGGTGCCAAGAACCATGTCGTCGACGAATTCGGCGACCCTGGCGACCGCGTTTAAGATCAAGGGTCTCAGCTACTCCATCAGTTCCGCCTGCGCGACCAGCGCGCACTGCATCGGCAACGGCTCGGAATTAATTCAGCTGAACAAGGCGGACGTCGTGTTCGCCGGGGGGGGGGAGGAATTGCATTGGACGCTGTCCGTGCTGTTCGATGCCATGCCGGCGTTATCCTCCGGTTATAATGATACGCCCGAATTGGCGTCGCGGCCGTTCGACGCCAGCCGTGACGGTTTCGTCATCGCCGGTGGGGCCGGCGTTGTCATTCTCGAGGAGCTTGAGCACGCCAAGGCGCGCGGCGCGAAGATCTATGCCGAGTTATCTGGCTATGGCGCGACGTCGGATGGTTTCGACATGGTTCAGCCCTCGGGCGAAGGCGCGATCCGTTGCATGACCATGGCCATGGCCGGATTGGATCGCCCAGTGGACTATATCAACACCCATGGCACTTCGACGCCGGTGGGCGACAGCAAGGAACTGGAAGCCCTGCAAACGATCTTCAAGGAGCGCAATCGAGTGCCGCCCTTCAGTTCGACCAAATCTTTGACCGGTCACTCGCTGGGCGCCACCGGCGTTCAGGAATCCATCTATTGCCTGTTGATGATGCAGAAAGACTTCATTTCCGCGTCGGCCAACGTGATCGAGCCTGATCCGGCGCTGGAGGGTATGCCGATTGTCCTGCAACGCCAGGAGAACGCCGGCCTCAACTGCGTGATGTCGAATAGTTTTGGTTTTGGCGGAACCAACGCCACGCTGGCATTTACCCGCCACGAGGCGTGATCCGTATCGTTTCCACCGGAGGATCACCGTGAGTCCCGACGACACCTCAAGCTCCGAGAACAGGCCGATGGCGGGGGCAAGCAACCTGATGGCCGGCAAGCGCGGCCTCATCATGGGTGTTGCCAATGACCGGTCCATTGCCTGGGGCATCGCCGACATGCTGCACCGGCATGGCGCCGAACTGGCGTTTACCTATCAGGGCGAGGGGTTCGAACGCCGCGTGCGACCGCTGGCGGAGTCTGTAGGGTCGACGATCGTTGAATCATGCGATGTCGAGGACGACGGCGATTTGCAGCGCGTGTTCACGAGGCTTCGGGACTCCTGGGACCAGGTCGATTTCGCCGTCCACGCCATCGCCTATTCTGACAAGGAAGAGCTGAATGGGAGGTATCTCGATACGTCGCGGCAGAATTTTCGGCGCACGCTCGATGTATCGTGCTTCTCGTTCACCGCCATGGCCCGCGCCGCGGCACCCGCCATGCCCAAGGGCGGCGCGCTGCTGGCGTTAACCTTCTCGGGCGCCCGCCAGGTCGTGCCCAATTACAATGTCATGGGTGTCGCCAAGGCGGCGCTGGAAGCCAGTGTGCGGTATCTCGCCGTTGACCTTGGTGAGCAAAACGTACGCGTCAACGCGCTCAGTGCCGGCCCCATGCGAACCCTGGCAGGCAGTGCCATCGGCGGCGCCCGCCATATTCTGCGATGGAACGCGCAACAATCCCCGCTAAAGCGTAACGTCACTCTGGATGACGTCGGCGGTGGCGCACTCTATCTGCTGTCTGATCTTTCGGCGGGCGTCACCGGTGAGATTCATCACGTCGATAGCGGATACAATGTTATCGGCATCCCGACGCCGACCAGTGACGGCTGATGGATCGATCAAGAAATTACGTTGCTATTCAATCCCACAAATCCGATATAGAAAGTCATGAGCAACGATCGACCCTATTCAGATGCCCTTTCTCGGTTGCGGGCCGCCGGTCTTAGGCCGACCCGTCAGCGCAAGGCACTCGCAAAATTGCTGTTTGACGGCGACTGTCGCCATGTGACGGCGGAAATGTTGCGGGCGGAAGCCATGGAGGCAAAAATCGCGGTCTCCCTGGCGACGGTTTACAACACGCTGCATCAGTTCACGACCGCCGGTTTATTGCGGGAAATCGTCGTCGATTCCCATCGCTCGTACTTCGATACGAATATCGGCGACCATCACCACTTCTATTTCGAGGACACAAAGCAGCTTGAGGATATACCCGGCGAGCACGTCACGGTAACCGGGCTGCCCGCGCCGCCAAATAATGCCAGGATTACCAGTATCGACGTCATCGTTCGCGTAGAAGCGAAATAATTAACGTCGCAATATCAGCAGTTTATGTAGTTTATTAAAACCATTTGAATTTCCTTGACTCTCCGCCAAACCTTCCTCATATTCCGATAGTGGACCACAAATGAGCGGTGTGCGTTCAGCACCCTTCCGTTCTCAACAGCGTATACGTACCTATCGGAGGAATAAACCATGCCCGATCTCAAGGGATCGAAGACCGAGCAGAACTTGAAAGATGCCTTTTCCGGCGAATCGCAAGCCAACCGGCGCTATCTCTATTTCGCCCAGAAAGCCGATATCGAAGGTTACAACGATGTCGCCGCCGTGTTCCGCTCGACCGCGGAAGGCGAAACCGGCCACGCGCACGGTCACCTGG
>JAYOFM010000215.1:0-3185 GCA_038117225.1 Rhodospirillales bacterium | reverse complement strand
ACGTCCACGTGTTTTCTGACGGCAAGCTGGATCGTTCGCCCGGGGGAACTGGAACCACCGCCATGGTGGCCATGTTCGAGCATAAGGGGAAGATAAAGATCGGCCAGCCAATCCGTTCGGAAGGACTGTTAGGGTCCGGACAGTTCGAAGGCGAGGCTATCGGCGAGACCACAATCGGCAATCAACGTGCCCTGCGCATCACCGTTAAGGGCACGGCCAAGATCATCGGGTTTGCCCAATGGCTGATCGACCGCGACGACCCGGTCGGCGCCGGCTTCGTGATCGGCTAGAGAGTCGCCACGTCGATTTTGAAGATTTCCGCCATGAAATGCATGCCTGCGAGGATGCATTGATCATCGAGGCCGTGGCCCAGGCCAGGGCGTGACAGGGACTCTACACGGATTCCGGCGGCGCGCAGGTGTTGTTCGGCGTGGGTGAGAGCTTCGAAGGGCAGGATGTCGTCCATCTCGCCGTGGCACAGCAATACGGGTGGTCGGGATCGGAGTTCCTCCTCCAACAGATCCTCGCCGACAAGCATGCCTGAATAACCAATGATTCCAGCGATTGGCTGCGATCGGCGCAATGCCGTGTACAGGCTGACCATGGTTCCCTGTGAGAAACCGATGAGAACCAAGTCCTTCGGCAGGAGATTCGCCGCCGCCAATTGCTGGTCGATATAGGCGTTGAGAATTGGCGCCGCGCGCTTTGCGCCGGCAAGCCGAGTTTCCTGTGACATGTCGCCAAGGGAAAACCATTGGTAGGCGGCCTGCATGCCGGGGGGCGCCATGTCGAACGGTTCCGGTGCGTTGGGGCTGAGGAACCGCGCGTCCGGTAGAACTTTCTGATAATACTGCGCCAAATTGATGAGATCATTGCCGTCGGCGCCGACGCCATGGCAGAAAATCACCAGTTTTGCTGGCGCGCCGCCATTGATGGGTTCGACGCTGGGGCCGGTTAGCTGGGGGATATCGTTCATCGGGTAAGGCGCTCCTGGTCGGCAGGGTGTCATGCAAGAAGCCCTTGGTATCCGATAATGCGTGCTAATGTCACGTATCGCCATGCGACGGGACCGGCTGAAAACACGCTATGACTGAAACGACGCGCTTCGCCCCCAGCCCGACCGGCCTTTTACATCTAGGTCATGCCCATTCCGCCTTGTTCGCGGCGTCTCGTGCCGCCGTGCCTGGAGGACGCTTTTTATTGCGCATTGAGGACATCGATCGCGGCCGCTGTCGCGCCGAATTCGAGACGGCGATTTTCGAAAATCTGTCATGGCTCGGCCTGCAATGGGAAAAGCCGGTGCGGCGGCAATCTGATCATATGGCCGATTTTTCGTCGGCGTTGGTTCATCTGGAAGCCGCCGGATTGCTTTACCCTTGCTTTTGTACCCGCGCAGACATTCGCCGTGAAATTTCCGCCGCCGATTCCGCGCCGCACGGGCCGGACGGGCCACTTTATCCAGGGACCTGCCGAAATCTTACGCCTCAGCAGCGGGCGGCTCGGAGTGACGCCGGCGATGCCTTCGCTCTGCGACTCGATATGGCCGTCGCGATTGAGACGGTAGGGCCGCTCGACTGGATTGATCGTGTGCGTGGGCGCCAAGTCGCCGCACCCGAAATCTTCGGTGACGTCGTCCTAGCGCGCAAGGATACACCGACCAGCTATCACCTCGCCGTTACCATGGACGATCATCTCCAAGGCGTGACCTTAGTGACACGGGGCGAGGATCTATTCGAGGCAACCCACGTACACCGTCTGTTGCAGGCCCTCTTGGGATTGAGGACGCCGGTCTATGAACACCACCGGCTACTCACGGATGCCGACGGCAAACGTTTCGCCAAGCGAGATCGGGCGCTGACCTTGGCTAGTCTGCGTGATGCAGGAGAGACGCCAGAGACCGTACGTGCCATGGCCGGGTTTGAAGCGATGACGGTGCGATGAGAATTCCTGTCATTGCCGCAATTTTTCTCCTCGGTGTTATCGCGTCGCGGGCGGTCATGGCCGATGCGCGGGCGTCGTTGTCAGCCGGTCCCGTTGCACGGGTTGTCGAGGTCGTTGATGGCGACACCGTCGTCCTGGACGCCATGGTGGAGGGCGCCAGCCAAGTGCGCTTGGTCGGCATTCAGGCGCCGAAGTTGCCTTTGGGCCGCAAGGGATTTCCCAAGTGGCCGCTGGCCGCAGCCGCGAAGATGGCATTAACGAAAATCATTGGCGAGGAACCGGTGCGGCTATCGTTCGGTGGTTCGCGCATGGATCGTCACCGCCGCCATCTCGCGCATCTTCACTTGGGCGATGGAACCTGGGTGCAGGGCCGGATGCTGCGCCTGGGCATGGCGCGCGTATATTCGTTTTCCGACAATCGTGCGCTGGTCGCCGAAATGTTGGCGCTGGAAGATCAAGCGCGGACCGCCAGACGTGGAATCTGGGGACTGCGCTACTATGCTGTGCGGTCGGCCGACGATGTATTGGCACTTAGTCGTGATGTCGGGACCTTTCAACTGGTCGAGGGCCGAGTGTTTGACGTGGCAAGAGTCAAGGGAACGGTCTATCTGAACTTCGGCGCGAACTGGCGCGATGATTTCACCATCTCCGTAGACGCTCGGGCTCGGCGTCTTTTCAGTGAAGCCGGGATCGACCCCCTGGCCCTGAATGGGCAAGCTGTTCGAGTGCGCGGTTGGCTGAAACGCCGCAATGGGCCTTTAATCGTGGTCACGCATCCGGAACAACTGGAAGTCCTGCCGCCGTGAATGAGGGTGATTGGCACCGACCCACTGATCGCCCTAAATTAGGGACCGGAGGAAGCATGATGAATGAGGGCATGGGCAAGCGCGCGCGGGGAACTGGCGCTAGATTCACACGGGCGATCGTGGCCGTTGCCCTGATCTCGGCGATGGCGCCGCTCGCGGCATGCACGACCAACCCGGCGACGGGCCAGCAGAATTTTACTGCTTTCATGTCAGAAGAAGACGAACTGCGCGTTGGCGCCGAGGAGCACGCAAAAATCCTTGAGCAGTTCGGTGGCGAATACAAGGACCCTGCACTCACGGCCTACATCAACGCCATTGGCCAGCAGATGGCTGGCCTTTCGGAAAAGCCCGACCTCAAATTTCACTTCACCGTGCTCAATGATCCTCAAGTTAATGCGTTCGCATTGCCGGGTGGGTACGTCTACGCGACCCGTGGAT
>JAYOFM010000214.1:0-3295 GCA_038117225.1 Rhodospirillales bacterium | reverse complement strand
CCGACGCGGCCCGCGTCGCTGGCGACGAAACCAGCTGGGCCAAGGGCTCGGTGGTCGCTTCCGATGCGTTCTTCCCGTTCGCCGACGGCCTATTGGCCGCCGCCGAAGCCGGCGCCACCGCCGTCATTCAGCCCGGCGGAAGCATGCGCGACGACGAGGTCATTCAGGCCGCCGACGATGCCGGGCTGACGATGGTGTTTACCGGGATGCGGCATTTTCGGCACTAGCCGTGCCGGTGACGCCAATGCGCGACGACCAACGCCGTGGCACGCGCCCCGAGAAACACGCAAAGAACGCTTAACGGCATGAACTGGCGGCCGATATCCGACGGGTAGCCGGCGGTCAAAAACCCGATGGCAAAGACCCCCAGGTAGGCCATGAGCATCGCGGTTAGCACGGTTACCTCTAGGCGCAGGTCCGCGATCCGTTGTTGCGAGCTGCCTTCAAGCGCCGCCGCCAAGCCAGTGACTAACGATCCGATCAATAACGCTGGCCCCATCATTGTAATTAGGCAGGCAATCGCGAAGTTGTACCACGCGATATTGTTTGCGATGTAAGCTGACGGCCCGGGGTCATTCGAAATCATCGACGTATCGGTGCTGCCGCCAAAAATAAAAAATAGGCCCGTCATTCCCACGATGGCTACGACCACCGCGAAAAACATGCCGCGGACATGCGACCGCGGATCCTGAGCGTCCACTTCCGGTTTCCAGTCGGCCCCGCGGCGCCACAAACTCACCGCGGCGGCGAATAAGAAAAGGCCCCCCAGATACTCAAACGTCAACTGACCGGCGACGGCCAGGACGACAAAACTAGTGGTGGATAGTCGGCGCCAATTGACGATCGCGAGAAAGAACATCACAACCAGACCGGCGGCCATTATATCATAGGGTACAAGGTAGGATCGAAACAGGAAGTACGCGCGCGGCCAATCGGCGATCAGATCACCGGCCATGATCATCAGGCTGACCATCGTCGGATGCCATCCGATGACCGCCCACAGTGCCGCGCAGATAATCGCGGTGCGGGCCAGGGTCGTTCGGTAGAAATAGAAGGCGGCCAAAAGCACCGGCGACAAACACATTAGGACGAAGATCAAATTTGCAAGATTGAAGGCGAGACATGCTTTGTCATCGTCCGACAGTTCGGAGTGGGGTCGCCAGGGTGCGCCTTGATAGAGTGACGTTGTCGCCTCGTCACTGAACGACAGGCTCATCGCACCTCTGACGATTTCTTCCAGGCCCGCCATCAACACGAACGACAACACACGGAAGTTCGGCCGGGCCGCCGCGCGGTCAAATACATAGGTATAGAGAATATCAGTGTGGCTTTGAGAGCCTGACTCGGGCACACACTGATAAACCCCGCGATTCCCTTGCTTGGTCCCGGCCACAAGCCCCGCCAGCACCAGGAACGCCAGTAACGGGATCAGCAGGTAGATGTTTCGAACGGTGAGCATGTTTTAAAAATAGGGATTTGGATAAGGATAAATGAGTATGCGTGAACAGGTAATCCTTGCAAAGGTTCCATGCTACGGTTTGGTCACGCGCTGCGTACAGCGCGACGATGCCGTTGTTGTCTGACGAGGGCCTTGACCAACCTGGATGATGAAACGATTGTGTCGTGTGTTTTCCCCTGTCATTGCCTCAGCCTTAATAAAATCAAATTGCGGTTCCATTATGCAGTTCAAAGATATCGTGTTTTCGATCCCCGGGCTTCGCTGGCTGTACCATTTTCTGCGCAATTTTCCCTCACTTACACCTGAATTATTCGCCGCCGCGCCGCGTTTTCGTCACGATTGCCTGATGATCGGTCTGAATTTCGATGCCGCACCGCTAAACGGCAATGAGAAACGCCAAGCACTGATATCCCGCATAGTGACTGCTGCGGAGATCGACGTGATCATCGAAACTGGAACCTTCGTCGGCGCGACGACAGCGTATCTATCGGCGATTACGGCCAAGGATGTAATGATTGAAACCATTGAGACTAGCGTTGATTTTCACCGTTTCGCCAAATGGCGGTTTCGCAATATTGATCGGGTGCGGCCCAACCATGGCAGCAGTCATGAAATACTTCCAACGTTGGCCACCAAATACGCCAATAAGCGATGCCTTATATATCTCGACGCACACTGGGGGTGTTTTCTTCCCTTGCGTGACGAACTCCGGATCCTTCGCCAATGGCAAAACACTATCGTGATGATCGATGATTTTAAGGTCGAAGACGACCCGTCGTTCAAGTGGGACGATTACCGCAAGGTGGGGCGCTTGGAGCTCAGCTATATTGCCGATCTGGTCACGAACTTCGATCTGTTCTTTCCATCCTACTCGGCGACTCAGGACACGGGCAGCAACAGCGGCTATATGATCTTCGCGACGTCATCCGAAATGACGGCGCACTTGGCCAGCGACGAGTCGCTGCGTCAACACGTCAAATGCGTTTAGCCCGCAGAGAGAAAGACACGCGCGGAACTCCATTTAATTGGCCACGGACCTGTTCGCGATAATTCGGGCGCCAAAAGGCACGTACGAAGATTTACGCGACCACAATTCGCCAACAATGCCCTACCATGTCGTTGGTGCTCATTGCTTCTCGTATATCGCGTTCGCTATGCCCTGAGTTTTTGCGCCGGTATCCACTAGTTTAAATCCGGCATCCCCCAGAATTTTAGTGCCTTCCGCCATTTCTGTTTCTTCAAACTCCACCAAAACGTGTCGTAGGGCGCGATGGCGCAGTGTCTCAAGGCCGCCACGAAGAATATCAAGCTCAGGTCCGTCGACATCGATTTTTAGATGTGTTGGCGGGTCGATGTCCGGAATTTCCGCGCATAGGCGATCCAAGGTCGTTCGAACCATGCCGGTGCGAATATTCGATGCATCGGCGGCAACATACCGGTCGCCGTGCAGGGCGCTCCCCGCAAGCAGATTGGACACGCGCAATGAACCGATGCCATTGCTCCCGCCGAGGCCGATACAAAAGGCGAGCGCCCGCGCGGATAGGCCGTTGTCGTTAATATTGAGATTTAATCGGGCGAAATTCAAAGCCTCGGGTTCGAAACATAAGGCCCGGGCACTTTCGCGCCCGGGCAGGGTCAGCGCATAAACAGTGTAAAGGCCGATGTTCCCGCCAATATCGAAAAACACCGAATCGTTACGCATCGTCCGCTCCAGCCATCGGATGGTTTGCGGTTCCTTGGTCAAAAGCGTATCGGCACGCCATCGTTCCACGAGGTTGCCCGTGCGAATCGTGACATGGCCGTGGGCGGTCGGGACACGTCGCCGGTCATCCAGAC
>JAYOFM010000213.1:0-3319 GCA_038117225.1 Rhodospirillales bacterium | reverse complement strand
GCATCGGCATGAACACCGACCACACGCTGGAAGAAGTCGGCCAGCAGTTCTCGGTCACTCGCGAACGCATCCGCCAGATCGAGGCCAAGGCGCTGCGCAAGCTCAAGCACCCGAGCCGCTCGAGAAAGCTGCGGAGCTTCCTCGACTACTAAGCGAGCGAAACCTCACAACGACTGCCGCTATATCGCAGGGCCGGACGCGAAAGATCACCACGCGCTCCATTTGTTGTGCGCGATGTGATCCTTCAGAACGTGACAATTTGCAATTATCATCAGATAGTATCTGCATGCACCCTTATGGGGGTAAGGGTGGCGGGGATGTTGAAGGTCCGTAGGGTCGCGTTTTGGAAAATGCCACGTTCAGATTTCCGCCGGGCGCGGATATCAATCTGGAATCGCTGCTTTCCAGCGCGTTGGAAAGCGTCGCCGACGGCTGTGCCCTATTGGATGATGATTTCCGCTTCGTCTACTGCAGCGAGGCCTTCGCCGCCAATCTCGGCCCCTTGGCCGATCTGTTGGTGCCCGGAACCTCAATGGCAGACGCCCTCAGAGGTTCGATCGAACGCGGCGTCGTGGACGCCCCGTCGGGACCACTGGACGCGCACATGGCGGCGCGGATGGAAGCCCTGCGAAATTGCGAGATCGCAACCATTCGACTGAAAGAGAGCGGCCGCATCCTCGAAGTCCGGCCCTATCCCGTGGACGGCGGTGGCCGGTTGCTGGTGCGCACCGACATTACCGATCTGGTGCAGGCACAGCGGGAGGCCGAAAAGCAGTCAATTTTGCTGAAGGACGCCATCGAAAGCATCAATGGCGGCGTCGCCCTGTACGACGCGGACGAACGGTTCGTCTGGTGCAACGACTTAATTCGTGACGAGTTCCGGGCCGTAGATCACATTTTGCAACCGGGTGTCAATTTCACCGATATCGCGCGGGCCGTCTATCAAGCCGGCTATGTGCACGGCGCCGAAGACGAGGACACGTTCGTCGCCACCCGCCTCGCCGATTTCCGCGCGCTCCGACATTCCGTCATCGACCTGACGGATGCCCACAAGGCCTACGATCATCGCCACTATCGCACCAATGACGGCGGCACGTTGATTATCCGCACGGACATTTCGGAACTGCGCCAGGCGCAGCAATCCGCGCTCCGCCTCGGGCGGCATCTTGAAGACGCTCTGGAAAGCATCGACGGCGGCGCCGTGCTCTACGACGCGGATGAGGTCCTAATCTATTGCAATACCTGGATGCGGAACGCGTTTCCGAGCGTCGCCGGGGCCTTCACCCCCGGCCGCTCGTTCGAGGATGTCGCGCGGTCCGCCTATCAGGCCGGTTTCGTGCGCGGTTATGCCAGCGAGGACGACTACATCGTCGAGCGGCTGCGGCGTTTCCGTCGATTGGAAAGCGCCGTGATTCGCCATGGCGAGGGCGATATCTGGCATCTGCATCGCCAATACCGTACGTCCGACGGCGGCACGCTGATAATCCGTACGGACATCAGCGACTTACGCCGCGCCCAATACGAAGCCGAACAGGCGAACCGCGCCAAGAGCGAATTCCTGTCGTCCATGAGCCATGAAGTGCGCACCCCGCTGAACGCGGTACTTGGCTTTGCCCAACTATTACAATTGCCGCAAGGCGATCCCCTGACGCCGCGTCAACAGGACTGCACCGATCATATCATTGAAAGTGGTGAACATTTGCTTGCGTTACTCGATCAGGTTCTGGAACTTTCGCGTATCGAGGCCGGCAGCATCGATATCTCGCCCGGCGACGTCGATGTGGTGGCCGTTACGGCGGCGGTGATCGAAGCCACGCGCGCGGAGGCGATGGGGCAAGCCGTGACGCTGTCGCTGGAGACGGCGGCGGAGTAGATGCATGTTCATTCCGATGCGACGCGAATCCGCCAGGTCCTGCACAACTTGATTTCCAACGCGGCAAAGTACAATCGGCCGGGTGGCGAGGTGCGCGTGGTCGTCTCGCGCATGGAAGATGGCTTTACCCGTATCGCCGTGGCGGATGACGGCCCCGGCATTCCGGACGACGCCCGCGAACGACTCTACGAACCGTTCAACCGGCTCGGCCGCGAAGCCAGTCAGGTCAAGGGCACGGGAGTCGGCCTGACAATCTCCCGGCGCATCGCCGACGCGTTAGGGGCACGCCTCGACCATGCCAGCGGCGCCGAAGGCGGCACCACGTTCTGGTTCGACCTGCCGCCCGGCGACCACCTGGTCGGCGACGTATGAACAGGTAAGGCCTTCAGGCCGGCTTCTCGACCATGAACAGACAGCGATTGATGCTGAAGTAATATGCCCCCGTGTCCGATAGCCGCTGGAATTCGAGGTACGCCGCATCCGCGTCCGCGTCGCTGATGGCGCCGGTTTCAGGACCGCTCAGGCGCATCAACTCGAACATCCAGCGGCTCAACGTGTCCTCGCCGAACGTCGTGTTGACGGTCACCAAGGCATCGGCGGCGAGCAGCCTCAGGCCGACGGCGGCGGCGAGCGCCGGGATGCGCCGCGCCACATAGGGATCCGGGCGAAATCCTTGCGCCGCCTCGACGACCCGCGCCAGGCGTCCGGCATCTTCCGCGTGCCAAATCAGCGTTCCCCAATCGATATCCAAGATGGCGGCACGGCCGCCCGGCTTGAGCACTCGGAAAATCTCGGCCATGCCGGCCGCCGGCTCGATCATATATTCCAACACTTGACCGACGGCGGCGACATCATAGGCATCGCTTTCCGTCGGCAACGCCGCCATATCGCCGACGCCGAAGGATACATTGGCGAGGCCCGCGTCGTCGCAGCTGGCCCGCCGGTCCCGCGGCGGCGGCCATGTCGACGGTCATATAACCGGGGCCGGAACCGATCTCGATGATCGCCTCGCCGGGACGGATGGCCAGCGCCGCCACCATGGCCTGGCGCGAGCGCGCCACGTCCGGTGTGCCGTAGGCACGGTCGACGATGGCATTGCGATCACCGGCAAACAGATCGATGCCGCTGCGCTGGCCCGGGTTGGTGTCAGCGGGGTTGTTCATGGGATCATCGCGGCTGTCGCCCTTCTCCTTCATCGGCCACGCTGACACGCCCGGCCCGCATTCTCAACCACCCCCACAATCGGGATGCACGACCTTGCAAAATCTGATACCTGATAGCCGCCGCACCGACGGGCCCGTAGCTCAACTGGTTAGAGCCGACCGCTCATAACGGTCTGGTTGCAGGTTCGAGTCCTGCCGGGCCCACCACCCCCCCAGTGCGAAATCACCATCAGATCGAATACGGCGCCGTAGGCCCCGGTTCTGGGGCCTTTGCCGCGTCCGC
>JAYOFM010000212.1:0-3324 GCA_038117225.1 Rhodospirillales bacterium | reverse complement strand
GTTAGCGCCAGCGCACCGAGTAATAAGCCTCCCATGATCAGGTAGGCGCCGCGCGCCGACAGCCCCTGCAGCGACGCGTCGACGGCACCAACACCGAAGATCAGCACCGGTATGAACAATGGCAACACCAGCAGGGCCAGCAACACGCCGCCGCGCCGCGCGCCGAGGATCAATGATGCGCCGACGGCACCGATCAGGCTAAGCGTTGGTGTCCCCAACGCCAATGTCACCAGCAGCGCACCGAAACCGGTACCGTCCAGGTTCATTAACACCGCCAGCAACGGCGATGCCGCAAGCAGCGGCAAGCCCGTGGTCAGCCAGTGGGCGGCGACTTTGGCGACAACAACAAACTCGAGCGCGATCGGCTCCAACGCCAGTAGTTCCAGCGAGCCATCCTCGTAATCGGCCTGGAATAGACGCTCCATGGACAGCATGGCGGCCAACAGCGCCGCGACCCAGATGGTCCCAGAAGCCATGCGCGCCAACATGTTGGGTTCCGGGCCGACACCCAATGGGAACAGCACCACGGCGATGACGAAGAATACCACCGCCATCAAACTATCCATGCCCTGGCGCATGGAGAGGCGCAATTCGCGACCGATCAGGGCGACAATGATATTCATGCGCCGAGCTCCAGCGTTTTGGCGTCGCCAAGTGCCATGTTACTGTGGGTCGACAACACCACCATGGCACCGCCAGCGCGCGCGTCGGCCATGGCGGCTTCCAGGCGCGCGATGGTGTCGCGATCAAGGGCCGTGGTCGGTTCGTCCAATAACCACAATCGTGGCCCGACGGCGATCACGCGGGCGAGATTGACCCGGCGGCGCTGACCGGCTGACAGGTAACGCCCCGGCACGTCCGCCAAATGGTCGATGGCAAGCACTTTCAACGCCGCCACGACAGCGTCACGCGCCGCGGTGCCGCCGAGCCGCAACGTCACCCAGAACTCGATGTTCTCGGCGACGGTCAAATGCGGTTTCACGGCGTCGGCATGGCCAAGATAAGCGAGCCGGCTGCCGTGGTCCTCGTCGCTGTCATCGATGCCCACACCATCCCAGGCGATTCGCCCCTCCGCCGCTTGGCCGAGGCCCGCCATCAGCCGCAGTAGCGACGACTTCCCTGAGCCATTGGCACCCGTCAATACCAGCGCACCGCCACTCTCAACCGCAAAGTCGACACCCGAGAAGACCATGCGATCGCCACGGATACACGTCAGATCATGGCCGGTGAACGACGCCATCAGTAGCCGAGCCTCGGCCATACCCGGTAGCGCTGCGGTTTGCCGTCGCGGTTATTCTTCACATGGACATGGAATTTTCGTTCGGAAGCCATGCGCCGAACCATGGCGCCGTCATTCGCCGGGGGCAAGCGGATTTGGACGGAACAATCGAATGCCGTAAAACAGGAAACGGCCGGGCCACTCTTTGAGGGACGTGACCCAGCCGATCCTTGAATCCGGCGGTTCCGCCGGACAGGGAACCAGAGAGGGGGGATCTCTGGTTTAGACGAGGAGGTCTATGAGGAGAGTTATCGCCGAAAATTATGGCCGGAATATGTCGGCCTTGGGGTGATTTCCGGGCGTCCGTCACGGTGACGTGAGATCATTCGAATTTGCGAGTATCCTCAATGACCTTACCGTCATTGGGCAAAGTCCCTGGCGCCACAACCTCAGCGGTTCCCCGCAGCTTGCAGACGGCTTTAATGGTCTCGGCGAGGCTCTCGGGAAGCCCCGAACCGGCATCCGTCGTCTCGCACCGGAGAACCATCACATCCCCGCCGTCGGCATGGGCGACGACGATGCGCGCCTTGGAAATTTCCGGATGACGGCAGACAATTTCGGCCACCTGCGCCGGATGGACAAACATTCCCTTAACCTTGGTCGTCTGATCGGCCCGCCCCATCCACCCCTTCAAGCGCATGTTGGTGCGCCCGCAGGGGCTGATCCCGTCCATGACCGCCGAAAGGTCGCCGGTGGCGAACCGAATTAACGGATACTCGGGCGCGAAGGTCGTCACCACGACTTCGCCGACCTCGCCGTCCGGAACCGGATCGCCGGTGCCGGGGCGGACGATCTCAACCAGAAGGTCCTCTTCGACGATCAGGCCGCTGCCGCCGGGGACCTCATAGGCAATACAGCCAAGGTCAGCGGTGGCGTAAACTTGGCCGCAAGAAATGCCGTGATCAGCGAAGAGTGTGCGCTGATCGGGCAGGAACGGTTCCGCGCCGACGACCGCGCAACGAAGGGACGACATGTCCCTCCCCTGTTCGGCGGCACGTTCGAGAATGATCTTGAGGAAGCTCGGCGCCCCGGTGTAGCCGGCGGGGTGAATATCGGCGATTGCCTGAACCTGTAAATCCGTATTACCGACACCGGCCGGACAGACGCCGCATCCCAACGCCTTGGCGCCGCCTTCCACCATCACCCCAGCCGGCGTGAAGTGATAAGAGAAACAGTTGTGGATGACATCGCCGGCACGCAACCCCGCGGCGTAAAGTGGACGCGCGAACCGCCACCAGTCGGCGCCATTTCCCTCGATATCATAGGTCGGGCCGGGCGATTGAAAAATTCGACTGAGGCGCCCGGGCGCCGCCGTGGTCAATCCGCCAAGAGGATTGCCGGCGGATTGCAAATCAGGGAGCGACGACTTGCGCGTCACTGGCAGGGCCGATAGCGCACGTCGATCGGTCACCGCCGCGGCATCAACGTCATTAAACAGCGTCGAGAAATAGGGCGCGTTCGCCTGGGCATTGCGAATTTGTGTCGCCACGCGCGCGAACAAATCAGCCTCTCGCTCGGCGGGCGATCGGGTTTCCTTATTATCGTAATAATCGTTCATGAGAGAACGCCGGGGCGCACCAGGATTACTGTTGTCGTCAACCTAGCCAACGCTTGCGTCGGCGGTAGTGCTTGACGTCGCGGAAGCTCTTGCGGCCACCGGTCGAAATGCCAAGGTAGAATTCCTTCACGTCTTCGTTCTCACGCAGTTTTTTCGCCTCGCCCTCCATGACCACGCGGCCGTTTTCGAGGATATAGCCGTAATCGGCGAAACGAAGCGCCACGTTGGTGTTCTGTTCCGCTAACAGGATCGACACACCTTCGTTGACATTGAGTTGCTTAACGATCCCGAAAATTTCCTCGACCAGTTGCGGCGCCAAGCCCATCGACGGTTCGTCGAGTAGAATGGTCGACGGCGTTGCCATCAGCGCGCGCCCGATGGCGCACATCTGCTGCTCGCCGCCCGACGTATATCCAGCTAATGAGGTGCGGCGCTCTTTCAGGCGTGGAAAATAGTGATAGACCTTTTCGAGTTCACGCGCGGCGCC
>JAYOFM010000211.1:0-3359 GCA_038117225.1 Rhodospirillales bacterium | reverse complement strand
GCGTGGACCACTGCCGCGCCCTCCTCCGGACAGCCAAGGTGATCCAACATCATGGCCCCAGACCATATTTGGCCAATCGGATTGGCGATCCCTTTGCCCGCAATGTCGGGCGCAGACCCGTGAACCGGCTCGAACATAGACGGGGCCGAACCGGCCAGAATTTCGCGCGGCGGGCCGGCATCAATGCAGTTGGGAACCGGCGACGATGTGGCATCAGAGAAACAGAACCCGCAGAGTGGAGTTGTGGGCTTATGGAAAAACCTTTCTTGACGCGAACCGTCGAAGAACATGGCTTCGTTATACACCGCCTAGCCGATCAAGAAGAAACCGACCCGCCGAACGTGGACTGCCTAATGCGGGGTGGAAACGGTTTGAGCTACGCGATGGTCGAGGAAGGGCTGGCGTTGCCTTTGCCTGATGCCAACCGAGCGCTACACACGGCCGAAGCCAATGCACGAGAGACGCGACGCGACATTGGCAAGGAACACTTGGGCCGCCTTGGGAATGGCGTCGCACCAGTCCCGGCTCTGAAACAATCTCCGCGTAGAAGGCCATTCGCTTGAAGAACCTAACGATCGTCGTTACCGCGGGCTGCCTGATCTCGGTTTTCTCATTTGGCGTCCGCGCTGGATTCGGCCTGTTCCTCGACCCAATGTCGTTGGACTTAGGCTGGGGACGCGAAGTTTTCGCGCTGTCGATCGCCATTCAGAACCTTTTGTGGGGCTTAGGTCAGCCGTTTGCCGGTGCCCTCGCTGACCGGTACGGGTCCGGCCGCGTTCTGGCAGGAGGTGCTTTTCTCTACGCCGCGGGTGTCGCACTGATGTCGGTGTCCTCGTCGCCCCTCAGCATGCACCTAACGGCAGGCGTGATGGTTGGCTTGGGGATTTCCGGTGCTTCCTTTGCGGTCGTCCTTGCGGCGCTGACGCGCTTGGTCCCCCCGGAGAAGGCCGGGTGGGTTATGGGGGTCGGGACCGCGGCCGGGTCCCGTGGCCCGTTCCTCGTGGTCCCGCTTGGCCAAGCGGTTTTGGCCGCATACGGCTGGCCGACCGCCCTCCTCCTGCTTGGGATTATTGCCGCATTCATGATTCCGCTGGCCGGCGCCCTGACCGGCAAACCGGGTAGCATTGGCCGCGAGCAAACGCTTTCTGAAGCGCTGCGGGAGGCCAGCGGGCACAAGGGGTACTGGTTACTTCTTTCGGGATTCTTCGTATGCGGCTTCCATGTCGCTTTTATCCAGACTCACTTGCCCGCCTATCTCTCTGGAAACGGGTTCTCCGGCACGATTGCTGCTTGGAGTCTCGCGACGATCGGTTTGTTCAATATCGCCGGGGCCTATGCCGCTGGCACCTTTGCGGGCCGATTTCGAGACAAAAAGATTCTCAGCGGCATTTACTTTGCCCGGGCCGCAACGATCGCCGCGTACATCCTCCTTCCGATCTCACCAGCAAGTACTTACGTATTCAGTGCGATCATGGGGTTACTCTGGCTCTCGACGGTGCCCCTGACGTCATCGATCGTGATTCGGGTTTTCGGGCCCCGCTTCGTCGGCACTCTTTTCGGTATTGTCTTTTTCAGTCACCAAGTAGGAGCGTTCCTCGGTGTTTGGCTGGGCGGCCGCGTCTTCGATGCGACCGGCAGCTATCTCCCAGTGTGGTGGGCGGCGGTTGGGCTGGGCGCATTCGCGGCGCTGGTGAACTTACCGATTGACGACCGCCGATTGACCAAAGGAGGCAACGCCTCAGTCTAACTCAGGCGAGGCCGTAAGCGCGTCACTGGAAAACGCCAGACCAGACGCTGGAAGAAGCTCAACACCAGCCTGACGTAGTGCTCGATGCGCCGCTTGGTTTGCTGCGTACCGCACCTCAAAGTACCGCATGCTGGGGACCCAGAACCGCAGCCCGATGACGAACCCACCATAGGTGAAATCGTGTAGACCGACACGAGGCGCGGGATCTGTCGACACCCCTTCCACACTCCCAATCGCACCGCGCAGCGCTTCGAACGCCCGATCCAGCTCCGTTTCGTCTTCAACGGCGATGCGGGTTTCCACGATGCGTAGTTCTTCCGAGTTGACCAACACCTGCCCGATGATCTCTTTGTTGGGGATCGTGATCTTCTCCCCGTCCTCGCCATCAAGGATGGTTGCCGTCAGAGATATCTCATTGACGACACCACTGATGCCCTGAACACGGATGGTGTTCCCAACAACGAAGGGCCGGGTCATGATCAACGCAAGACCTGCGGCGTAATTCGCTAGAACGCCCTGCACGGCAAACGTCGCACCTAAGGGACCCGCACCCACGAATGCGACAATCGGCGCCAGTTCGACTCCAAGATTACCAAGCGTAATGATCAAGACAAAAGTGATGACCACGAACCTGACGACGTTTCCAAAAAAACGAGACAGCGTCGGATCTACCCTTCGTGCCTCTGCAATCTTGGTGACGCGCGCTCCACCCCAGCGCGCCAATCGAAGCCCGAGGATCAGGATGACGAGCGCACCGGCAATCTGCAGGCCTTAGGAAACGGCGAAGTCGACGGTCGAGTCGACGAGACTGGTTACTGCTTGGATCTGTTCTTCCATACCGGCTCTCCCATGATGTTCTGCGGACAGGTACCATATCGGGATTGTCGTTGGCCAAACGAAAGGCACTCGGGATGCCGGAACTACCGGATATTGCGGTCTATGTTGACTGCATTGCCGACAAAACAATGGGTCGCGAGTTATCCGGCGTCCGAATAACCAGCCCCTTCCTCGTCCGCACCGTCGAACCGCCGATCGGTTCAATCAAGGGGCAAACCCTTCGATCTACACGCCGCTTGGGAAAAAGAATCGTCCTTGGGTTCGACGACGACCTCTTTCTGATTATCCACCTCATGATCGCCGGGCGTCTTCATTGGAAAGAGCCAGACACTCCGTTGAAGGGCAAACAAAATCTCGCAGCCCTCGACTTTCACGAAGGGAGTTTGGTCCTGACCGAAGCAGGGTCGAAGCGCCGAGCGTCCTTCCACCTCGTATCAGGAGTGGAAAATCTAAGCGACTTCGATCCCGGCGGGATCGACGTAATGAATTGCGATACCGCGGCGTTCATTGAACGACTGACGGCCGAAAACCACACGGTGAAACGCGCGCTCACCGACCCTCGGATCTGTAGCGGGATCGGCAACGCCTATTCCGATGAAATCCTCCACCGGTCAAAACTCTCGCCGCTGCTCTGGACGTCACGAGCCACCGCCGAAGAACTGGGGCAACTGCATCGCACCGTTCAGGCCGTCATGAAAGAATGGACGAACCGCCTTCGGCGCGAGGCCAGCGAAAACGATGGGGCGATCGCTTGCCCATTTGGAGGTTCTGGTTT
>JAYOFM010000210.1:0-3376 GCA_038117225.1 Rhodospirillales bacterium | reverse complement strand
AAACGCATCGTCGACGCCCAGTCACTGGAGCGCTTTACGTCACACACTCTGACCGACCCAGCCGCGCTGATGGAAGATTTGACGACCACGCGGGCCAATGGTTTCGGCATCGACAACGAGGAGTTCTACGACGGCATGGTAGCCGTATCGGTGCCGATCAATGACCCGGCGGGTAGAATTTGCGCGACCTTGGCCGTCCATGGATTGGTCCCGCGTCTATCATTAGACAAGGCGCGGTCGCATATTCCGCAAATGCGTGAAGCCGCAAAACGCCTCGAGGCGACCCTGGGTACCGGGGGGCATCATTAATTGACCTCCGACTGGCCGGTTGAATAGGCATCGGCGAACCATTGTAATTCGTTCGCGAGGCTGACCACGCGGCCGATGATGATTAGTGTCGCTCCCCGAAGATCGGCCGCGGACGTGGTGTTCGGTAATTCCGCCAACGTGGTGATCAGGGTGCGTTGCTCCGGCCGTGTTCCGAGATTGAGCGCCGCCGCCGGAAGGTCCGCTGGCATGCCGTGCGCGATCAGGCGTTCGGTGATTTCGCCAATGTTCATCAAGCCCATGTAGACGACCAGGGTGGTGTCCGGGTCGGCGAGGCTCGCCCAGTTGAGGTCCAGCGCGTCATCGGTCTGTATATGCCCGGTGACAAACCGCACGCCGTGGGCAAGTCCGCGGTGGGTAAGCGGAATTCCGGCATAGGCGGCACATCCCGCCGACGAGGTGATGCCAGGGACAATCTCGAACGGGATGCGATGATGCGCGAGATGCAGTGCGTCCTCGCCTCCGCGTCCGAAAACGAACGGATCGCCTCCTTTTAGTCGGACGACCCGACGCAACGACTGTGCCAGGCTGACCAGCAGATCGTTTATTTCCGGTTGCGGCATGTGGTGATTGCGGGCCTGCTTGCCGGCGAAGATGCGGCTGGTGCCCGCCGGTACCAAGTCAAGAATCGCATCCGACACCAACTTGTCATAAACAATGACGTCTGCCGTCGTAAGCAGGCGCAATGCCTTGACGGTCAGCAGATCAGGGTCTCCCGGCCCGGCACCGACGATGGCGACGGGCACGATCGGATGATGGGACTTGGCTGCGGTCAAGGACACCGGCCTTTCATTGGGTTCTGAATTAAGGCGAAACGTAGCACAGCGCCCCCGTGGGCCAAGCCCCGATGGACAAAACCCGACCAAGCCATTACCTGAAGACCTCGGTCGCGACAACCAAGAGGACGCGCATGACCCCCGAGATGGTTTCGCATGGCGGCGATAGGGCTTCCGTTATAACCGATGTCTACCGGAAAAAGGTGGCCGTATGGCTATTCTTCATCTGCGGCATGGTGGTTGCCATGGTCATCCTGGGCGGTCTGACACGTCTGACCGATTCTGGGCTGTCGATGGTCCACTGGCGGCCGATCACCGGATGGCTGCCGCCGCTGACCGATGCGTCTTGGGGCGCGACGTTCGATGCCTATCGGGCGACACCCGAGTACCGCAAGATCAACCACGGCATGAGCCTCGCCGAATTCAAGGGCATTTTCTGGCTGGAATATGTGCATCGCTTGTGGGGGCGGCTGATCGGCGTCGCTTTCGCCGTGCCTTTCATGGTGTTTCTCGCCCGTGGGTGGATCGACAGGGCGTTGGGCGGGCGGCTGGCCCTGTTGTTCGCGCTTGGCGGCGCACAAGGCGTGTTGGGCTGGTGGATGGTGAAGAGCGGCCTCATTGACCGGCCGGACGTCAGTCAGTATCGCCTGATGGCGCATCTGATGCTGGCGCTAGGTATTCTCGCCTACGGCCTATGGACGGCGCTCGGTCTTTGGCACCCCAGGGCGACCCGCGCGACCCAACCGGCGGCCGCAACCCTGCGGCCGTGGGGATCGGCGGTGCTGGCTTTGATATTCGTTACGGCGGCGTCAGGGGCATTGGTGGCCGGACTGGACGCCGGCCTGACCTACAATACCTTTCCGTTGATGGATGGTGATTGGCTGCCGGCCGGAGTATTCGACGGAGCGCCGGCTTGGCGTTCCGCCTTTGAGGACATCATGACCGTGCAGTTTGACCACCGCGTGCTGGCCATGACCACGTTCGGCTCGGTGATCGCATTGTGGGCGGTGGGCCGGCAGTGCGGGCTTCACGGTCGTGTCAGGCAAGCCCTCGGCTGGATGGCCGTTATCGTCGTCACACAGGTGTTGCTGGGAATTTCCACACTCGTTCTGGTCGTGCCGACGACACTTGCCGCACTCCATCAAGCGGGCGCCGTCGTCTTGCTGATGCTGGCGGTTTGGATGCGCCGCGAACTCTCCGACGCGGCAAGCTGACCGCGAGGCCCGATTCGGCCTTGAAAAACGCGTCGCTTGCCTGAACACTAGGGACTTCATGCAACGCCCAACCAGCGTGCAAACAGCGCCGGCTGGGCGTGACGTAATTTGAAGGCAGTAATTCAAGGGGAGGTCTCGCCGTGAGTGACCAGAAATTCTGTCTCGTGACCCGTAGTGACTTCGATGGGCTGGTGTGCGCCGTCCTGTTGAAGGAACTCGACATGATCGATGATATCAAGTTCGTGCACCCGAAGGACATGCAGGATGGCACGATCCTGATTTCCGACAGCGACATCACTACCAACCTTCCCTACGTAAAGGGCGTGCACCTAGCCTTCGACCATCACCTCAGCGAAACCATTCGTGTCGAGGATAATCCGGAGAATCACATCATTGACCCGGAGGCGCCGTCGGCGGCGCGGGTCGTTTATGATTATTATGGCGGCAAGGAAGCCTTCCCACGGGTCGGCGATGACATGATGGAAGCCGTCGACAAGGGCGACGCCGCACAGTTTTCGAAAGAGGAAATTCTTCATCCTGGCGGTTGGGAGTTGATGAACTACCTAATGGATTCTCGCACCGGGTTGGGGCGCTTCCGCGAATTCAAGGTTTCCAACTACCAACTTATGATGCAGTTGATCGATTACTGCCGCGACCACACGATCGATGAAATCATCAAGCTGCCGGATGTCAAGGAGCGGGTCGACCTCTACTTCGAGCACGAGGAGAAATTCAAGGAGCAGATCAAGCGCTGCTCGACCGTACATAAGAATTTGGTTGTGCTGGACCTCCGCGAGGAGGAAACCATCTACGCTGGCAACCGCTTCATGATCTACGCGCTGTATCCCGAATGCAATATTTCCATCCATTGCCTGTGGGGCCTCAACAAGCTGAACACGGTTTTCGCCATCGGTGGCTCCATCATCAACCGGAGCGCCAACACCAATATCGGCGAGTTGTGCCTCTCTTACGGTGGTGGCGGGCATGAAAACGCCGGGACCTGCCAGGTCGAAAATGATGATTCCGCGCGCGTGCTGGGTGAGTTGATCGAGAAGATCA
>JAYOFM010000209.1:0-3424 GCA_038117225.1 Rhodospirillales bacterium | reverse complement strand
GCCTGAGCAGACCGATGGATGCCAGCGTCGCCATCCCGACCATCGTCAGCGGCACCATCGTCCTTTCCATGCTGTTCGCCTATTTCGTGTTGAAAGAAGCCGTCACCTGGAACCAACTGCTCGGCAGTCTGCTTATCGTCTCTGGGATCATGCTGTTTTTTATCCGTTTGCCGACGCAGGGGTAAGCGTCCCGTCGCCGTGATCCTGATTGCAACGCTTGGGTTGCGCCTTCTCTTCCAACGCTAAAGTTAACCGTCTTCGGTGCCTCGGGCTCATCTCTGTTTGGCGGCGTTGCGTCCGGCGATGCGGCCGAACGTGGCGCCGGAAACGAGGCCAGTGCCGGCAGGGTAATTGTCATAAAACAACCCGCCGACCATTTCACCACAGCAGTAAAGCCCGTCGATCGGCCGCCAGTCCGTCGCGATCACCTGGGCGTCGGTGTTCACGCGCAAGCCGCCGAAGGTGAATGTGATGCCGCCGGTGGCGCTGTAGGCATGGAATGGAGGTTTGTCGAGCTTGAGGCCCCAGTTGGTCTTTTCCAGGGCGAGCCCCTGTGTCGCCACGCCATCCATGCGGGCCGGATCGAAGCCTTCGGTCTCGTCCCTGGCGGCGGCATTGAACTCGGTCAACGTCGCTAGCGCCTGGTCCGGATTTTCGAAGTCGAGTTTTTCGACCAAGCCTTTCAAGGTATCCGAGACAATGGGATCGCTGGTCTGATAACGCGGCTCAAGCAGATGAATGACCTTGGAATCGAAAATCTGCCATACCTTGCCGCCCGGTTCGCCCAGGATTGAGCGGCCGAACTTGGCATAGGTAAACAGAGCGCCATCTTCGCCTTCGTCGACGAAACGATGACCCTTGCGATTCAGCATGACGCCGTAGACATAGCTGAGCCGGTTTGACCGGTCGGTCATTTCGCGCGGCGCGAAGTCGCCCCAATCGGCGCTGATGGGGGTCGCGTGACAGCCGCTCCATTGCCCCCACGGCATCGCCCCGATGGCCATCGCCATGCGCAGTCCGTCACCCTGGTTATACGGCGTGCCGCGCACCTTGGCATTGCCGAGCAACGGCCCGATGTGCTGTGTCCGCATCTGCACGTTGGCCTCGAATCCACCGGCGCCAAGAACAACCGCGCCAGCTTGAATTTCGCTAATGCCGTTATCGTCGCGCACCCGCACGCGATCGACGCGGCCGTCGTCATTCTGCTGCAATCCGATCGCCGCCGCGCCATAGCGCACGTCGATCCCGTTCTTTTCAGCTGTGTCGAACCATCCGCCGGACAGGCCGACCCCTTCATGCGCGGCGCGTACCACCAGACCGCGCGCCCACACCATCACATTATCCCTGCGCACCGACGACAGATTAACGGCCGGTTCCATGGCAATGCCGCCGACCGACTGCATCCATTTCACGGTGTCTTGCGAGTTGGCGACCAGCAACCCGGAAAGCTCTGGATCGGTTCGCCCATTGCTCACCCGCATCAAGTCACCCAGGTAATCGGCCTGCGGATAGGGTGAGACGCCGTCGTAGAAGTTTTCGTATTGCTGTTCGATGCCGGGCAGGATGTCCTCGATCTCGCGCGGATCATCATAGGCGAAGCGGAGCACCCCGCCGCTCCAATGGGTGTTGCCGCCTCGCATTTCCCGTGGTGCTTTCTCAAGCACCAAAACCCGCGCGGCGCCATTTTCCTTGGCGGAAACGGCTGCCGCCAGCGCGGCATTGCCGGCGCCGACGACCACAACATCATAGAACTGTTCACCCTTGGTCACGCCGGTTACTCCCTTATGATTACCTCGCCGGCATCCTAGCGGTCATCGATCACGATTGTCAGGCCACTAAAGTGTTACGACCGCCATTCTCGCGGCGAAGACGATTGACAGAAAATGGCGATGCGCGGAGGTTGGCCAACCGCTGAGTGACGGGTAGAGGGAGCGTTTTGCAGCAGCCATGAGTTTAACCACAAATTTTGTCGATGTGCTGTGCGACCTGTTCGATGGCGGACTCGATGATGCCGCGACTCGATCGACATCCGATCTTTTGCTCGATGGCGTCGCCGTGGCGGCCATGGGGGCGTCGGAACAAGGTCCGACCATTTTGCGTTCGCTTGCCGCCGATGCCGGTTCTGCCCCCGTCGCGACACTAATTGGCGGCCCCGGGCGGGTATCCATGGAACAGGCGGCACAGGCCAACGGTGCCGCCATGCATGTGCTCGATTACGAACCCATGTGGAATCCAGCGAACCACTCGCTATCGACGACGCTGCCGGCCGTCTTGGCCGTCGCGGAGAGGTTAATTCGTGATCGAACGGCGGAAACGGACCTCGCACCAGGCGGTGCCGACATCCTCAAGGCGTTGGCCATCGGCATCGAGGCACAAGCGCGGCTGCGTCGCGCGTCGGGCCAGTTCGAACCCGGTGATCTGGTTTTTCATCCGCCGTCCACCGTCGGCCCCTTGGGTAGCGCGGTCGCCTGCGGACTGTTGCTGCGGCTTGCCCGGGAAGAAATTGTCCATGCGGTGGGGATCGCCGGGTCCATGGCCGGCGGGTTGCAGGGCAACATCGGCAGCATGACCAAGGCCCTTCACTGTGGGATGGCCGCCGCCGGCGGTCTTCAGGCCGCGCTACTGGCAAGTCGGGGATTCACAGCCGATGCCGATGCCCTCGACGGGCCCAGGGGCTATGGCCAGGCTTTCTTCCGCGAGACGTTCGAGCCGCAAGCGCTGCTTGAATCCCATCCGCAATTGCATGTCGTCTCGCCCGGCCCGGCTTTCAAACTCTATCCCAGCCAGTACGGGACGCATTTCGTCATTACCGCGTCCTTGGAGGCCCGAAAGCAGATGACGCCGAATTGCGCCATCCGCCGCGTCACCATCGTCTCGCCACCGATGCCGTACGTGGACCGGCCCGCGCCGGCATCCGGTCTCGCCGGAAAATTCAGTTTTCAGTACGTCGCCGCGGCCGCCTTGCTGGATGGTACGGTTTCGGTCGAGAGCTTCCGAGACGCGCGGCGCTTCGCCACGGATGTGGAGGACCTGCTTTCGCGCATTGACATTCGTGTCGAACCGGAACGGCAGGGCCGTTTTGACCGCATGAAGATTGATGTCATCGTCGAGTTGGAAAACGGAGCCGTGGCGCAAGGCATGTGCGACGGGCCGCCCGGGATTTGGGGACGACCAGCCGATCCCGCCGCGCTGGTTCGCAAGGCACGGGACTGCCTCGATTCCGTCTACGGCACGGCGCAAGGCGCACATGTACTGGATGCCGCCCGACGTTTTGCGGGGTTTGAGTCCGAGGACGTGGTCGGGTTCATGGATGATCTTGCCATCACCTAATCATCAAACAGCGGGCTGATTTCCTTGAAACTCGCCGCCTCGGCGGCGTAGCCGAAGGTGCCGTGATCCATGATCTCGCGCGCACCGCGCAGGG
>JAYOFM010000208.1:0-3429 GCA_038117225.1 Rhodospirillales bacterium | reverse complement strand
CGGCACGGTATGGCGATATTCTCAATGTCTTGGATAACGCGTTCCTGGCGGTTTTCGTTGTCGAATTGGCGCTGCGGTTTGTCGCCTATGGCGCGAGCTTTGTTCGCCGGCCATGGAGTGTCTTCGACTTGACTGTCGTGTCGATTGCTCTGGTGCCGGGAGCCGAGGCCTTCAGTGTCATCCGCGCGCTAAGAATTTTGCGGGCACTGCGGTTGATTTCACAGGTGCCGACCATGCGCGTCGTCGTCGAGGCGCTGGTCCGATCGCTACCCGGGCTTGGATCGACGGCAATTCTGCTGATGCTCGTCTACTATGTCGCCGGCGTCATGGCGACCGTGATGTTCAAGGCCGATTTCCCGCAGTGGTTTGGTTCGCTCGGCGAATCCATGTACACGCTGTTTCAAGTCATGACTCTAGAAAGCTGGTCAATGGGCATTGTACGCCCGGTGATGGACGTCTATCCCTACGCGTGGACGTTCTTCGTGCCGTTCATCTTCCTGACCAGCATGATGGTCCTTAACCTTGTCGTTGCCATCGTCGTCGACTCGATGCAGTCGGCGAAGAACATCCTCAGCCGCAAGCCCGGTGAAGAGGACGACGATTCCGAGGAGCCACCGGCGACCATGGAAACCCTGCGCGAGGAAATTGCCGAATTGCGCACAGAAATACGCGCCTTGCGGGATGTGACGCGGGCGGCTGGAGACTGATACGCCCGTGACCCCGATAAACCTGTTCAATGGCTTTCGTGATCGCATCATCGAAATTTGCGCTGGGCTCGACACTGTGCCCGATGGCATCGATATGACGCGCATCTCTGTCGAACCACCGAAAGACTCTAGCCACGGTGACATCACCACAAACGCGGCCATGGTGCTGGCGAAGCCGGTTGGCGCAAAGCCGCGCGATCTGGCGCAACCGATCGCCGATGCGCTGCTCGCGCTGGACGAAGTTCAGTCCGTTGAGGTTGCCGGTCCGGGGTTCGTCAACGCGCGCCTGGAGCCGACGTTCTGGCATGCTCGCCTCGGCGAAATTCTATGCGTTGGCACCGATTACGGCACATCGAACCTTGGCGGCAATGAGGCGGTCAATGTGGAATACATCTCCGCCAACCCGACGGGGCCTTTGCATGTGGCGCATGCCCGGGGAGCGGTCGTCGGCGACGCCCTGGTACGATTGCTGCGCAAGGCCGGGTTCGCGGTGACGGCGGAATACTATATCAACGATGCTGGTGCGCAGGTCGAGGCCTTGGCCCGCACGACGCACCTGCGTTACCTCGAGGCACTCGGCGGGGACATCGGCGCTATTCCCGAGGGCCTGTATCCCGGCGAATACATGATTCCGATCGGCGAAGCGCTGGCGGCGCGCGATGGTGATCGATGGAAGGAAACCGACGAAGCCGAGTGGCTTGAGACCTTCCGTGCCTTCGCGGTCGAGGCCATGATGGAGCGCGTGCGCGAGGATCTGGCGGCGCTGGGGATCGAACAGGACGTGTTCGCCTCCGAACGGGCCCTTGTCGAGAACGGGGCGGTGCAACGGGTCTATGACACCCTGACGGCGCGTGATCTGATCTATACCGGCGTCCTTGAGCCGCCCAAGGGCAAGGCCGCGCCGGAGGATTGGGAGCCGCGTCCGCAAACGCTATTTCGTGCCACGGCCTTCGGTGATGACGTCGACCGGCCGCTCAAGAAATCCGACGGCAGCTGGACCTACTTCGCCAACGACATTGCCTATCATTTGGATAAATTCGAACGCGGCTTCGCCACCATGGTCGATGTGCTGGGCGCGGACCATGGCGGTTACGTGAAACGCATGCAGGCCGCGGTCAGCGCGGTGACGGCGGGGCAGGGGTGCTTCGATGCCATGCTGTGCCAGATGGTTCATCTGAAGAAGGGCGGCGAGCCCATGCGCATGTCGAAACGCGCCGGCAATTTCGTCACCCTGCGTGATCTCATCAACGAAGTCGGCAAGGATGTCGTCCGCTTCATGATGTTGACCCGCAAAAATGACAGTCAGATGGAATTTGATCTGGACAAAGCGCTCGAACAATCGCGGGAAAACCCGGTGTTTTATGTTCAGTATGCCCACGCCCGATGCCGATCGGTGTTGCGCAATGCGGCTGAGGATTTTGATGCCACTGCATTGGAGGCACATGCGTTGGCAACGGAAAGTTTCGCCCTGCTCGATGACGCGGCCGAGCTCGATGTGATCCGCTTGATGGCTGCGTGGCCGCGTACCGTGGAGGGCGCGGCCGACGCCCGCGAGCCGCACCGCATAGCGTTCTACCTGTATGATCTCGCATCTGCATTCCATGGTCTGTGGAATAAGGGAAAGGATGACGTTCGATTGCGCTTCATCGATATCGAGGATCGCCCCAGAACGCTGGCTCGATTGGCGCTGGTGCAAGCCGTGGCGACCGTGATCGCATCCGGTCTTGATGTCATCGGTGTCGAACCTGTCGAGGAGCTTCGCTGACCGGCATGCGCGGGCTGCGTATAGGTGTCGACGCGCTGGTGGCACGATGCCCCCATATGGCGCGCGCCTACGCCGCGACAGGTCGGCCGCCATCGCGCAAGCGTCAACCGGGCTTCGCGACGTTGATTCGCATCATCATTGATCAGCAGGTTTCCGTTCAATCCGGCGCCGCGATCTGGCGCAAGCTTGAGGGGGGGCTCGGCGTCGTCACCCCCGAGAGCGTCCTCGCCGCTGGAGAGGCCGATCTCCGCCAGCTTGGTGTCAGCCGGCCGAAGGCACTTTATGCCTGCTGTCTCGCCACGGCGGTAAGTTCCGGTGATCTTGATCTGGAGGCACTGGGGCGCCGCCGCAACGACGCCTCCATTCATGAGACATTGACGGCCATCAAGGGAATTGGCGACTGGACGGCGGAAATATACCTGATGTTCGCGCTTGGCCGGCCGGATGTATTTCCCGCGAAAGACCTTGCGTTGGCAATCTCGTGTCAACGATTGCTCGGCCTCAAGGAGCGCCCGACACCGAAGGAAATGCTGGAAATCGCGGACCGGTGGCGACCGTGGCGGACCGTCGCGGCGCTGATGCTATGGCGTTATTATCGGCACGAACCGGCGACCCTTTAGCGGGGCTACTGATCACTCCTCCCACGCGTACCGTTCGCGGAGAAATTCCTCGAGCGCTTTCACGACCGGTTTCAACAGAAACTCCAACAGGGTTTTCCGGCCGGTTTTCATATCGGCGACCATTTCCATGCCGGGCAACACAATATTACGGGTCGGGTCATCGCCGACGCTGACGCACCGACCCTGCAAGCCAGTATCGGTGAAGTGGTCGATGAAGGTCCGCGTCCCGAGCCGCCGGTCCCCGACGACGGCGGTGCGCCGGATATCTCCTTCGACGATCGTTCACGCTAAATTCACAAACCAAGTGCAACACTGGTATACACCGGAGTTGCTATGG
>JAYOFM010000207.1:0-3446 GCA_038117225.1 Rhodospirillales bacterium | reverse complement strand
CCTTCATCATCTTGCCGGCGCGTTCCGACATGTTGGCGAAGAACAGTTCCTTGACGTCGTCCGAACCACCCTTCAGGGCCATCGCCAACTGATCCTTCTCGACCTGGCGCAGCAGCAACTGGATGCCGGCGTTGTCGAGGCGGGCAAGGTCGTCGAAAGTGAACATCAACTGCTTGATGCGTTCGGCCGACTCGCGATTGCGCTCCTCGAGCGCGGTCATGAAGCGGCTTTCGGTGTTGCGGTCGAGCGAGTTGAAAATTTCCGCCATCAATTCGTGGCTATCGCGGCGCGCCGTCCGCGCCAGATTGGTCATGAATTCGGCGCGTAGAGTGCGTTCCACGTGGTCGAGGATTTCCTTCTGCACCGCTTCCATGCGAAGCATCCGCATGATGACTTCCATGGAGAAGTTTTCCGGTAGCATACCGAGGACGCGGGCGGCGTGATCGGGCTTGATCTTGGCCAGCACGACGGCGACGGTCTGCGGGTACTCGTTCTTCAGATAATTGGCCAGCACTGCTTCGTTCACGTTGCCGAGCTTGTCCCACATGGTGCGGCCGGCGGGACCGCGCATTTCCTCCATGATCTGGGAAACGCGTTCGCCCGGCAACGCCGACATAAGCAGGCGTTCCGTCGAATCGTACGATCCGACGAGGCCGCCGGCGGACGAAAGCTGGTCGGCGAATTCCACGAACAGCCGCTCAACGACACTCGCGCTGACTGAGCCGAGATTCGACATGGCGTGACTAAGTTCACGGATTTCCTCATCGTCCATGCGTTCGAAAATTTTGGACGAATGTTCCATGCCGACCGCGAGCATGAAGATCGCGGCTTTTTGAGGGCCTGTTAGGCCACGATAATCTTCTTTTCCCTTGGCCATGACGGCCTCCCTAAGCGCAGCTTACGTCAGGTTTCCTGATAAATCCAGGAACGAACGATCGACAAGGCTTCTTCCGGGTGCTTTTGGACAATTTCGCCGACCTTCTTCACCGACGATGCCTTGACCCGGCCCTCGACCCGGTCGATGTCGATCAGTTCCTCGAAATGTTCTTCTTCCTCCATGGCCTCCATCGAGCCTGGACCCGCTCCCGGACCGGTCAACGCCGGCGCGCCGGACGTTTGGTCGGCGAGCAAGCGTTCCGCCGCTTCCTGTGCCGACGGCATGCTCTCGAAGGCGCGCGAGATCAGCGGACGCAGAACCAATAGGATGATCAGGATGGCGACGATGCCGAGAACCATGAATTCGGCAAGGCGCAACAGATCGTTCTTGCCGAGGCCGAAGAACAGATCCAACTCGACCTCGGGCTCCTCGAAGGCGGCGAAGCGCATCTGAATGATCTCCACCTGATCGCCGCGGTCGGCGTTGAATCCGATGGTGCCGCGCACCAGCGTGGACAACAGTTCCATCTCTTCGTCCGTGCGACGCTGGGTAATTCGATCGCCCTTGTCGTCTTCCAACGGGGCTCCCTGGGCGTCCAGGCGGACCTCGTCGACCAGCACGGCGACGGACAGCTTTTTGATGACGCCGGCTTCACGAACATGGTTGATGGTGCGTTTGGAAATCTCGAAGTTGACGGTTTCCTCGGTGCGGTTTTCGTTGGTGTTGCTGGTGGCGTTCTCACCGCCGGTTGCGGTGGGATCGGGCAGATTGGTGCCGACGCTGACGGGCGGAGTGCCTTCCGTATCCTGGGCGCTGGCGCCCTGTTCAACACTTTGCGTCGAACGCACGACCTGACCGTCCGGATTATAGATTTCCTCCATTGTGGAGATTCGGTCGAAGTCGATCTCCGCCGAAACTTCCGCCCGAACGCGGCCAAATCCGACTGTTTTTTCAAGCAGTTCCTCGATGGTGGCGGCAAGCTGACGCTCGATTTTGCGGCGACGCTGCGTGGTCTTGTCGTTTGATGCCCCAACACCCCCGTCGGCCTCGTCGAAGCCGCCGGCAAGCAGCGTCCCCTTGTTGTCGATGATGGAGATCCGCGACGGCGTCAGCGAGGGCACTGCCGAGGCGACCAGGTGGCGTACCGCTTGCACCTGCTGATTGTCCAGGCGGACGGCGCCGCGCATTTGTAAGACGACTGATGCACTTGGCTGCTGGCGTTCACGAGAAAATAGCTCGCGGCGCGGCAGAACCAAGTGAACGCGGGCGTTCTTGACCGATCCGATTGTCTGAATGGTGCGGCTGAGCTCGCCTTCGAGGGCGCGCACCAGATTGACGTTCTGCATGAAATTGGTGGTGCCAAGGGAATCGACGTTGTCGAAGATTTCGTATCCGACGGAGCCGCCGCTCGGCAGACCGTCCTTGGCCAGGGCGAGGCGGATATTCAGCACTTCGTTCGCCGAAACCAAGATTTGGCTGCCGCCGGCACGGACCTCGTGGGGGACGTTCTGCGCCGTCAATTGCTGAACGATGCGCGACGAATCGGCCTGTTCAAGATCGCCGTAGAGAAGCTCCATGTTCGGCGACGTGAAGCGCGTCGCCAAGAAGATAAAAAACCCGACGAGGCCGAATACGACGGCGCCCATGACGGCGAGCCGCATCGGCCCGAGATTTCTCAAAGCCTGGGTAATCGTGTCCACGTCCGTTCCCCGTTCCGTTTCTCAACGGCGGAGAGTTCATCTCTCCGTCCCGTCGTCCAACCCGTGCCGATGGTACGGCTGCGAATCTCAACAACAGGTTAACGGTAGGAAAAAAATGCCTAGTGGAAATCGTGGGAAATACGGCGTGTGACGATCAAATTTGCCCGGCGGGCCGCGGGCGGCGGTATTTCATGATCCGCGTGGTGCGCAGACCCTCGATCCCGTGGCGTTGCAGCAATCGTTCCCATGACCGGAATTCGTCGACGGACAACCGATAGCGGCGGCAGGCGTCTTCGAGTGTGATCAGCCCGCCACGCACGGCGGCCACGACTTCCGCCTTACGGCGGACGACCCAGCGTTTGGTGTCGGGAGGCGGCAGATCGCCAAGCGTCATGCGATGGCCGCTCGGGCTGATCGCCTCCGAACGCTTCGGCTGGTGTCCCTCAAGATGCGCTTTATATTCGTTCATGGGGCCTTGTTCTGGCTTGTTTTGGTCCCTGGAAAACTCAGTCCCAGAATCCTAGCCGAGGCCCCTTAAAGAATGCCTAAGATGTTTGGTTAACAGTCCCTTGATGGAACGGCGGGTGGATCAGATGTCCACCTCCGCCGACGCGATCGGCAGGTCAATCCAGAACGCGGTACCGACGCCATCCTCGCTTGCGAAATCGATGCTGCCGCCCATCGCCTCGACGAGGCGCTTGGTGATGGTCAAGCCGACGCCGGAACCCTCGACCTTGTTGTTGGCGGTCCCGCGCACGAAAGGTTCGAAGATCGCGGCGCGGCGCTCGGCGGGAATGCCGTTTCCCGTATCCGCGATGCGAATCCGTACAGTGTCTGTGCCGCCAGCAATCGACGTCACCGTGACCGTT
>JAYOFM010000206.1:0-3452 GCA_038117225.1 Rhodospirillales bacterium | reverse complement strand
AATTTGGCAAGTGGATGATAAGCGATCAGGCCGTCATAGAGTGCTGGCTGGCGATCAGAAAATGCCTCGAGATTACGCGCTTTCAATTCCTCGCAGGTTTCCATATCCATCGCCATATCCTTGCGCTTTCTCGGCCATTTTGGGTGGCATCATGCCATCCAATCTTATACTCGGCCGGCCCAGTTGGGGACAACAAGGTTAACAAAGGATTGTCGGTTGTCCGTATCTGTTTCGGCGTTAGTGGTGACGTCGACACGGCACGTGGCACGGGACATCGAGAATCGTCATTTTCTCTTCATAATATCAATCGGTTAGATATTCCATCCGGGCGTATTTTCTCTGGTGATCCGTGGTCATTTGTGGTAGATTTCCTGATGGCTAGAAGGCCATTCTCACAAGGGCAGAAAAAGGGCCCGTAATCATGGCGAGCATCGCCCAGACCTTCGCTAATCTGTCGACGAATACAGCGGCATCGGCGTTTGAGGTCCAGTTTAGCCAGATTCAGAACACAATTATCCGGCGTCTTAACGAGGAAATCGGCAAGGTCAACTCAACCTCTGCCAGCGATCGTCATCGTGTCGAGGCATTGCAACGCGAGGCCCGCGTCCTTGGGCAGAGTCTGCCGTCGTTAGACGCCTATCTCGTGGGAAATAACAACAACGTCGGCCGTCTTGGGACGTTGTTCGAAAGTGCCACCAACTTGTTTAATTCCTTGGGTGACGACGATACCGTTACGCAGGCTGAGGCGGATGCCTTCAATGCCAAGCGCGACGAACTTATCGCCGAGCTTGACGAGGTTTATGTCTTCGTTCATCCCGACATTGTTGATGGCCAGGTCATCCAATATCTCAAACAGCAGACAACCACGCTTCAAGGATTGACCGCCGTTGCCGGGTCAAAGACGGCTGATCAGGCCAACGTGGATGCCCTTGCCGGTGCGTTGAATTTCCGCGACAGGGTCGGCACCGCCCAAACCGTTAGTCAGAATACAGTGGCGATTACCTTGGAATTGACCCTTGATATCCAGGCCCGCGTCGCGGAAATTTCCGCGGATTTCACAGAGCTAACGACTGAGACCCAGGCCCGAAAGGCGGCCGAGGTCGACCAGTTGCGCGAGAAATTCGCTAATACGCTGAGCGCCATCTCATTGTCGTTCGAGGCCAATCTTGATTTCGCCCGGTCCTTGAATGCTGGATTGACACCACAAGCGCCGGCGCCGGGTTCCGTTCTCAACCTGTTTGCCTGAATATAAACCGCGCGTGATGACTCAGGATTTGCGGCCAGTTTTCTTGGTCGCTTTTTTTTGCGTCGCAGATCTTTTTGCCGCGGGCTTCTTTGAGATCACCTTGGAAGGCGTCCCTTTCTTCTGAACGGGCCTTTTGGCCGGGGCCTTCTTGTTGGCTGGGGCCTTCTTGGTCCGGGATTTCTTGACGATTTTCTTCGCTGCGCCTTTGCTGGACGACCGTTTTGTCGTTGACTTGTGCGTCGCGTTCTCGCTGTCTGTGGCCTGCTGCATCGCTTGCAGATAGGCCTCTTCCAGGCGCCGGGTGACGGCACTCGGGGAAAATAGAGCCGTGCCCTGGCTGTGCCCACGAAGGGCCTCGCGGATCTTGGACTAGCCGGCAAGGTCGGGTGCGACCGCGACCGCACGATCGATAAAATCTCTTGAATCGTCAGCAATCCAATCAAGGCAGCCGGCACTAAACAGCATGCTGGCGCCATTGCGTGATGATCGGCTCGGACCCTTGAGCGAAATAACTGGTACACCCATCCACAATGCTTCGGCGATATCGAGCCGCCCGCCCATGGGCCAAGTGTCGAGATAGAGATCAACATACTGCATGAACTCGCCCAACGACGCGGAGGATAACGGAGCATTCCAGAACATCAACCGGTCGGCGCAGCCATGGTGTGAGAAGTACTCGAAAATTTGTTCCTTCATGCGGCCAGGTAGCATCGGCGCGCCGCCCAACAACACCTTGGAGCCCGGGACCCGCTTTAGTAGAGCCGACCAAGTGCTGACCACATCGGGCGTCAGGCGAGATAGATCACAGATGCCGCCGAACGTAATATAGCCATTGCTTTCGGCGGGCAGGGAGGACGGATCAGGCATGACGGTGAAGGGGTGAAAGCCGTGTAATCCGACCGCCACGTCAATAACCATCTGATCTTTGCTAGCGGCGGCTTCGTCAAGGTCGCGTGTTCCGATATCACTGAGGATAGTATTGATCCCTGGTTGGCCATAACCGTAGGGGTCACGCATCAGGCATAACTGCACGGGAGCGGGACGCTGGGCTATGACGCCGAGACGCGAGCCCATCGAATATCCGGTAAGGTCGACGAGTACGTCGATGCCGTCATTGCGAATTATCATCGCCAGTAAGTCGTCGTCTAAGTCGAATGTCGATCGCCATGATGTCGACGCGCTTTTCAACTGCGCCGCTGTCGCATCGTTGGTGATCGATTGCATATAGATGTGGGTTTCGACGCGGCTGAGATCGTGGTGCAGAACCAGCATTTCGAGGAACCGTCCGATTTCGCCGTCGTGGGCCGCGTCACTGATATAGCCGACCCTCAGAATTCCGGCCTGGCGTTCCGTGGCGCGGGCCGCCGGCGCATCCATGTCCAAGGCGAGGCGCCGTTCAAGTTCGCGGTGCAGGGGCGTGCCACGGTTGGGCGCGCCGCTGATCGTCTGGCCGCTCAGTGCGACCGCGGCGAATGCCGGGTTCGCCTCTTCGAGCCGCACGGCGGCCGCTTGGCACGCCAGCGCTTCCTCGAAACGTCCAAGACGGAATAACGCCTCGGCGAGATAGATTCGATGTTCGGCTACGTCCGGTTCAAAATGGACCGCGGCGTGAAACGAGGCAACCGCGCGTTCCAGGGAACCCATCTCCATCTGACAGCGACCTAGAAGCGCGAATGCGTCCGGGTGCTCCTTGTTGATCCGCAATTCCATCTCGCAGCGCTGCATTGCGACATCGAAGAAACGTCTGTGAAACGCGATCAAGGCATTGAGATAATGTTGGCTAGGTTCCGATGAAGACAGTGAGCGGAAATAATTTGAAAACTCGAAAGGCAGCAAATTAGGAATCGTCGGGTGCGGATCCAGAGTCGTTGCCAACTTGGCGTGATAAAGGCCGTCTGCCAATTGTCCCACGAGCGTATACAGCGTTGCCAGGGCGTCGGCGTAATCACTGCATTCGTCAATTTCGAGTGCCTGGGTGATCAGTTCAATGGCCCGCCCGGCATCTGACAGTTCGTAGGCGACGATGCCGAGTAGGTAATAACTCTCAGCGCGATCTGGGTATCGCGTGGCGACTTGTTGGACGGCGTCGATGAACTCCTTCGAACCGCCCGTATTGGACTGTTCCAGCGCACCGCGAACCAAATCATAGAATTCCTCCGACGAATCCGCGGAGGGGGCCGGAATGTCTTGTTTGTCGCTCATGGGT
>JAYOFM010000205.1:0-3624 GCA_038117225.1 Rhodospirillales bacterium | reverse complement strand
CAGTTTGGCGTCACTTGCGTCATTCATGTATCTGATCCTCTTGTCTGGTTCGACGGACTAGCCGTCAGCTGACGGCGTCGGCGTTGACGGCCATGTTCGGCGTCTCGCCGTCGATGATTTTTTGGCAGTTGTCAGCGAAGAACTGGAACCGACCAGCCAACGCCTCGTCGGCGCAATAGGCGATGTGCGGGGTCAGGATGACGTTGTCCAATTCACGCAGCTCGCTGTTGGCGGCCAGTGGTTCCTTTTCAAACACGTCGAGGCAGGCACCACCGATCTTGCGCGCCTTCAGCGCTTCAATGATGGCGGCTTCGTCGACGACAGGGCCGCGACATGCGTTGGCGATGATCGCGGTGTCCTTCATCATCTCGAACTGTGCCGTGCTCAGCATGCCTTTGGTTTCCGGCGTCAGCAGCACGTGGAGCGTGATGAAATCGGATTCCTTGAGTAACTCATCAAGGCTGACGGAGCGAACATCATCGTCGGTAATGTCGGTATGTGGATCGTGGGCGATGAGAGACATGCCAAAACCGCGTGCGATGCGGGCTGAGGCCTTGCCGATATTTCCGTAGCCGACGATACCAAGGGTCTTGCCCTTCAGTTCCGGCGTGCCGATGAAGTCCGTGGTCTTCCAGCCGCCGCTTTTCATCATGGCATCGAAGGTATGAATTTTCTTGCCGAGCGTCAGGAAGCTGGCAAACACCAATTCGGCAACCGATTGGGCCGCGACGTTTGGCGTCACCGCGACGTAGGTGCCGTTGGCGTTGCAGGCATCCAGATCGACATTGTTGTAGCCAGTACCGCAATGGATCATCTTGAGATTGGAGCCGCTTTTGATCAAATCCGCGTCAACTGAGATATGCCCCGGAACGAGGACGTTGATCTCGCCGATGCTGTCTCGCATCTCGCTTTCGGTTTGCAGAAGAACTTCCATTTCATCGGTGAAGATCCCCTTGATGAATGCCGCAGTCTCCTCTTTGGCACTGGTGACAATTGACACTTTTAACGCGGACATATGTTCATCCCTATCTAAATGTTGGTGAAATTGCGGCGGCGCGGCACTTGCGCCTGCCGACCGCGGTAAAGGCCGTCCTCCAACCCTTGGCCGCCCGGCTTTTTGACGAGTCTTGGCCACCCCGGGTGATCTGATTGAGCGGCAGTAAAGCGGGCGCCCCAAAGATCGGCAAACGAAACCTATTCATGCAGGACATGAAACGAATTCATCCGCTGAGAGGGCGGCTTTGCGGTGGTTTTGGGCGTGCTTCAGGGAACGATCGCGGCTCGCAGTACCGACCGATCGGCGGCGCGTTTGAAGGCTTCGTCAATATCGTCGAGGCTAAACTTGGAATCGACGATGTCGCCGAAGGGAAACCGGTCGCGGTTGGCGACGACGAAATCCAGCGCCTCGATCAAATGGCGCGGGTGGTAATTATGCACGCCCTTCAGGGTTATCCACTTCTTGACGATGACATGGCCGTCGATGGTCACGTCCGCGCCCGGGCTGACCAGACCGCCCAGCACGTAGCGGCCGCCGACTCGCAGCATGTCGAGCCCCGCCGGGATGACCGCCGGGACGCCACAGACCTCGATCGCCACGTCGGCGCCGTCCGGTGGCGCCAGCTCTCGCACGGCGGCGACCAGGGACGGCTGGTCCATGGCTGCCACATCCAGGGTCACGTCGGCACCGAAACGCTTGGCCACCTCAAGCCGATCGGACACGGCGTCGAGTCCGATGACGAGCCGCGCCCCCCGGGCCTTGGCGATGGCACATCCGTACAGACCCAGCAGACCGAGACCTTGTATGACAACCGTATCGCCGAGGCCAACCGCAGCCGCCTCAGTCACCGAAATCATGGTGGCGACACCGCAGTTGAGTGGCGTGGCTTCCTCGTCGGTGATGGTGTCCGGCAGCTTGAGGATGCCGGTTCCCGGCTGGATGTAACAGTATTCCGCGAAGCCGCCGAGGAAGTGCGGATCCTCGGTTGCCAGATCATGGCCGTATTTGCGCACGCCTTGCGACTTCTGCGGCATGTCATGGATGTCGCGGTAGTAGGATTCGCCGCTGTGAAAATATTCGGTCCAGGTCACTCGGTCGCCGACCGAAAGCGCGTCGCCACGCATGTCACGTTCAATATCCGCGCCCAGTTGTTCGATGACGCCGATGATCTCGTGGCCGAGAATACCCGGACAAGGATTGTGCCGGTGACCCTGGTAGGAATGAATGTCGGAACGGCAGATGGTGGACATGGAAATCCGCACCAAAACCTCGCCGGCGGTGACGTCGCGAACCGGGAAGTTACGAATTTCGAACGGTGTATTTGGGCTATCGTAGACGGCGGCGCGGCCGGTTTTTGTCATTATTCCCTCCCTGGTCAGCGCCATCCACGCGTTGTCGCAGAGTGGCGGCGGCGTGATCCTATACACTTTGTTTGAAATTGCCGACGCCTTTATGGTGGTGTGGTACCCGACTTGGAGGCAGCAACCGTGAACAATCCGACCGTCGTCATCACCAACAAACCCTATCCCGAGACCATCGAACATTTGGCGCCACACTGCCGCGTCGTCGCCAATACGGAAATTGCGCCCTGGGGCGCGGATCAATTGATCGCGCATTTGCAGGGCGCCACCGCGATGATGGCGTTCATGCCGGATAGCGTCGATGGACCGATGCTGGACCGATGTCCCGATCTGAAGTTTGTTTCATGCGCGCTCAAGGGCTACGACAATTTCGACTTCGACGCCTGTTCCAGCCGTGGCGTGCTGGTCGCTGCCGTTCCCGATTTGCTGACAATTCCAACGGGTGAATTGGCGGTCGGGCTGGCTATTGGGCTGGCGCGCAATGTCCCGGCGGGCGATGCCTACGTTCGCGGCGGCGGGTTCGCCGGTTGGCGAGCGCATCTTTATGGCAAGGGCCTGGACGGCAGCCTGGTCGGGCTCGTCGGTGCCGGCGCCGTCGGTCGCGCCGTCGCCGAACGGTTCGCCGGGTTTGGCTGCCGCCTGCAATATTTCGATGACCGCGAACTCACGGCCGACGAGGAACGCCGTCTTGGGCTCACGCGGACACCCCTTGATGAATTACTGGCGAGCAGCGACTTCGTCATCGTCTGTTTGCCGCTCAACCCCGGGACGCGGCACCTGATTGATGCCCGTGCCATCGCGGACATGAAACCGGGCGTCCATGTCATCAATATTTCCCGGGGGTCCGTCGTCGACGAGGCCGCCATCGCCGACGCCATCGAACGCGGCCATCTGGCCGGTTACGCCGCTGATGTCTTCGAACTAGAGGATTGGGCCCTCGCCGATCGGCCGCGCGCCATTGATCCACGTCTGTTGGCCGACGGCGCACCGACCCTGTTCACGCCACATTTGGGTTCGGGCGTGGTGCGCGTGCGCAAAGCGATCGAACACGAAGCGGCCGAACATATTTTGCAGTTTCTGCGTGGTGAAACGCCGAGTGGTGCGATCAACGCGGATCGAGTGGCACGGCGTTAACCGTCAGCGGCGCGGCGTTGGTACATTGTTTGTCGCCGCCGTGACGCCGGGCAGTTAGGCTGAACGTCTTCAGCCTTTTGATGCGGATAGCCGCGTTGCGCCATTCATAAGCGCTGGAATGTGCGTCCGCGC
>JAYOFM010000204.1:0-3629 GCA_038117225.1 Rhodospirillales bacterium | reverse complement strand
GGTATTGGCTGGGGCGCCTGTGATCCCGCTAACCCGAAGAATCGACGCCTGCGCCAGTCTGTGATGGTCGAGCGCGGCGCGACGCGGGTTCTTGTCGATACCTCGCCAACTTTGCTGAACAGGCGGTGAAAATTCGCCGTCGTCGCCTCAGCAAGGGTTTCGATATCAACGCCCTTGATATCGGCGACGCATTGCGCGGTGTGCGCCGTATAGGCCGGCTCATTGCGCCTGCCGCGCTTCGGTACCGGCGCCAGATAGGGTGCATCGGTCTCCACCAGAAGGCGGTCCATCGGCACGGCGGCGGCGACGGCGCGCAGGTCTGATGCGTTCTTGAACGTTACGATGCCAGAAAACGAAATGTAGAGGCCGAGATCGAGAGCCCGGTCCGCCAGCGACCGCCCTGCGGTAAAACAATGGATGACGCCGGGAAAACCACCCTTCTCAGCCTCGTCACAGAGAATCTCGGCGGTTTCCTCGTCGGCGTCCCGCGCATGAATAACGACCGGCAGCCAGGCGGTGCGCGACGCTTCGATATGAGCGCGGAAGTTTCGCGCCTGGGCATCGCGCGGGCTGTGTTCGTAAAAGAAATCCAGGCCGGTTTCACCGAACGCCACGACCTTCGGGTGCCGCGCCAGCGTAATCAGGCGCTCGGCGTCGACCTCAGGCTCATTGGCGGCCTCATGCGGATGGATGCCGACCGAGCACGAGATATTGTCGAAACGCTCGGCCACGGCGAGCACCTGATCGAATTTCGTCACGTGGGTACAAATGGTCAGCATATGACCGATGCCGGCGTCACCGGCGCGCGCCACCACGTCATCCAACTCGCCGTCGAAATCGGGAAAGTCGAGATGACAATGGCTGTCGACCAGATTTGGCGTCACGGCAACACCTCATTTACCACGAAAAAGGGCGCCAATCCGCGGATCGGCGCCGCTCCCCTATATCTCGACGTACCCTGCCCCGTCTGTCGCTGATTTCGGCTTAGTGATCCAAAATCTGGCTCAGGAACAGCTTGGTGCGCTCGTTCTCGGGATTCTCGAAGAAATCCTTGGGCGGCTTCTGCTCGATGATCTGGCCTTCGTCCATGAAGATCACCCGGTCGGCGACGCGATTTGCAAAGCCCATTTCGTGGGTGACCACAAGCATGGTCATGCCGCTTTCGGCGAGTTCGATCATGACGTCGAGCACTTCCTTGATCATTTCCGGATCCAGCGCCGATGTCGGCTCGTCGAACAGCATGATTTTCGGCTGCATGCACAACGAGCGGGCGATGGCGACGCGCTGCTGCTGACCGCCGGAAAGCTGGCCCGGGTATTTCATCGCCTGTTCGGGGATCTTCACGCGTTCCAGGTATTCCATACCCAGCGCGTCAGCCTCGTCCTTCGGCAATTTGCGCACCCAGATGGGGCCGAGCGTGCAATTATCAAGCACCGTCAGGTGCGGAAACAGGTTGAAGTGTTGGAACACCATGCCGACCTCGGAACGCACGATTTCCAGATTCTTGAGATCGTCGGACAGCTCGATACCATCGACGATGATATCACCCTTCTGGTGCTCCTCAAGTCGGTTGATGCAGCGGATCAGCGTCGATTTTCCAGAACCGGACGGTCCGCAGATAACGATGCGTTCGCCGACCGCGACTTCCAGATTAATGTCGCGCAGCACATGGAACGTCCCAAACCATTTATGCATCTGATTGATCTGAATGATTTTTTCAGATGAATCCATGGCGGATTGGACGACGTTTCCGTTTTTTTCGACTGTTGCTTCGCTCATATCACCCTGCCCTTGTTGGCGCTGATTTCACCATAAAATTTCAACATCAGCTCTTGTGGTCCCGATCCAAGCGCTTCTCGAGCCACTGGCTATAGCGCGACATGGAGAAACAGAATATCCAGAACAAGAAGGCGACAAAGGCGTAGCCCTCCCATTCGAGCCCGATCCACTTGGTATCCGTGATCGAGGTCTTGGCGACGTTGAGGATATCGAACAGGCCGATAATGCTGACCAGCGACGAGTCCTTGAAGATGCCGATGAATAGGCTAACGATGCCCGGAATGACGATCTTTAACGCCTGCGGCATGATTACCAGGCGCGTCGACAGATAGAAGTTGAGACCGATTGAGTCCCCAGCTTCGTACTGGCCGCGGGGGATCGCCTGCAGGCCACCGCGCACGGTTTCCGCCATGTAGGCCGAGTTGAACATGATCATGCCGATCAGCGCACTGATCACATCATCGAAGCTCAAGCCCTGCGGCAGGAACAGCGGGATCATGAATACCGCCATGAACAGCACCGTGATCAACGGCACGGCGCGAAACAGCTCGATGAACACAATACAGAAGTATTTCAGCGCCGGCATGCCGTGGGCGCGACGCCCCAGCGCCAGCATGATCCCCAGCGGCAACGATATGGAAATCGATGTGAGGGCCAGGACCAGGGTCAACAGCAGGCCACCGAAAGACCGGCTTTCCAATTCCGGAAGGCCGAGCCCCCAGGTACAGAACAACATCACCGCGATGATGTAGACAATGCTGAGGCCAAGCCCGCGCTTCATCGCGTCGTTGCTGGTGTGGCCACGCCAGGAAAGATAAAGGCCGGCGACGAAAATGGCGCCGGTCAACAATTGGCCATTGGTGCTGTCCCATGTGGTGAAGCGAACCGGTCCGACGAGTAAGCCGAGAGCAATCCAAGGGTAGATAAACGCCAGAATGATGGCAGAGTACTTCTTCCACGCCGCCGGGGTTTGCGGGAACACGATGACGGAACCGAACGCGACGAGCATGAGGCCGGCCGTGTTCGGTCGCCAGATGCTGTCGATGTCATAGAAACCGTACATGAAGAAAAGAAAACGGTTCTTGATGAACCCCCAGCAGGCACCGCTACCCTGGGCCCAGCAATCCTTGTTGTTCTTGGCCTCCCAGACGGCATCAAACAACAGCCAGTTAAACAACGGCGGCAGCCCCAGATAGGCGATATACAGGACGATGATTGTCCCCACCGTGTTGTACCAGCTGTTGAACAACCGCTCGCGAAACCATTTGATGATGCCGCGCTCTGTCGGCGGCGGTACCAGTTGCGGGTGCTGGCCGATGGGGTAGGTCTGGGCGGGGGCTTTGGCGTCCATCATCAGCGCTCCACGATTGCCATGCGTTTATTATAGAAATTCATGAAGGCCGAGATGAGCAGAGACAGGCTGAGGTAAACCAGCATTGTCAGCATGATGATCTCAAGCGCGTTGCCGGTCTGCATCAACGACACGCCGGCGAACACATTGACGAGGTCCAGGTAGCCGATGGCCACGGCCAAGGAGGTGTTCTTGGTCAGATTCAGGTAGTTGCTGGTCAGCGGCGGAATAATAACTCGCATGGCCTGGGGAACGACCACCAGGCGCATGATCCGCCCGGGCTGCAACCCAATCGCCTTGGCCGCGTCGATCTGCCCGCGGTTGACCGACAGAATGCCGGCACGCACTATTTCGGCGATGTAGGCCGACGTGTAGACCGACAAGGCGATGACCATAGCCGCGTATTGCGCCGGCAACTGAACACCACCCTTGAAGTTAAACCCCTTAAGCACGGGAATTTCCCAGGTTACCGGGAACCCGAACACGGCCAGAGCGAGAA
>JAYOFM010000203.1:0-3640 GCA_038117225.1 Rhodospirillales bacterium | reverse complement strand
ATACCATTGAGGTCGCGGGACACACGGACGACGGTCCAATCAAGACACAAATGTTCCCATCCAACTGGGAACTTTCCGCGGCCAGAGCCACGACCGTGGTCAGATTTGCAATTGAACACGGCGTTGACGGTCGCAAGATGAAGGCCTCGGGACTGGGCGACACGCGCCCCAAGGTTCCGAACCGCGACGCGAATGGCGAACCCATCAAGGAGAATCAATCAACCAATCGCCGTATTGCCATCCATGTGGAACCGATGTCCTTGGACGAGAAGAATGCGTACCTGGAAATGCGGCGCGCCGAGGAAATGGCCCGCATCGCCATTGAACGGGCCGCGGAACTGGAAGCACGCAAGAAAAAGAAAGCCGGCGATGCGGCCGGCGGCGGACAACAACAGCCGGCGGCGCAGGGGAATAGCGAAAACCAGGCGCAACAATCCGCACCGGCGCCGGTACCGACGCAGGAGCAGCCTCAACCTCAGGCTCAATAGTTTCAGGGATTCAAACGATCAATCTCGGAAGGTTCTCGACCGGCCGTTACCAGCGTCGCCGGCGAGAGTTATTCGACGATGACTTCCATACCTTCGCGAGAGACGAAATTGCCTTCCCAGGCCGCTTCCGCTTCGACAGCAAGCTTATCCATGAAATCGTCGGTATGGTCGGGATCATGGTGGAAAATCGCGAGCCGTTTCACGTTGGCCATTCGACACAGTTTCATGCCCTCGTTCCAGGTCGAATGTCCCCAACCGACCTTGGCCGGGAACTCTTCCTCCGTATACGTGCTGTCATAGATTACCAGATCGGCACCTTCGATGATGCCGAGGATACTCTGGTCTTCCTGACCGGGGATGTGCTCGGTGTCGGTCACGTAGACAACAGCCTTGCCACCCTGTTCAATCCTGTAGGCGGTAGCGCCGTTGGGGTGATTGAGCGGTGCAGTCCGGACACGCACTTCCGGCGACAGGTTGAATGTGTCGCCCGCTTCGAAATCCTCGAACATCAGCGTGGCCTGCATGGCTTCCAGCGGCACCGGGAACATAGGGTTGTGCATCTGAGTCGACAGAACGTGCTGCACACCGCCCTGGTTCTTCAGATGCCCCGCCATGATTCGCAGGGAACGCTTGGCATCATAGGCGGGCACAAAGAATGGGAACCCATTGATATGATCCCAATGGGTATGGGTCAGCAGCAAATGGGAATCACGAACGTCGTCGCGAATGAAGTCCTGCCCGAAGTTACGAATTCCGGTCCCGGCATCCATGACGAAACGGTGATCACCCGCTTCAATTTCAATACAGCTTGTATTGCCGCCGTATTTCATATGATCGCGCGTGGCGCACGCGATACTGCCGCGGACCCCCCAAAACTTTACTCTGATCGCCATGCGGTCTCTTTTCCCGTCGTCGGCGTCAAACCAAAACAACACTGATACCCGGAGCACATTCTAGTGCCCGCAATATCCTCCCCACGACAGCCGTCTATCGAAGTCCTGCGACATCCCGAGGTTGCCCGACCTCTATGGAACATCCAACGGAAAGACCGAGCTCATGGGCGGCGTTGCCCATGTTCACGGCAATCTCCAACAAACCGTTAGCATTCTCATAACAGAATGCAGAGCCGGGTGAAACATCAGAAAACGTTCTCACCCTATTCAATGAAATTCCATTAACGGACAGTCTTTCGTCGGCTTTTGCCGAACAGGCACGAATACCTGTCAACACATTACCATATTCATCAACATAGATTGCTTCAGCCAAATCATCTGGCCAATCATACCCCTGCGATTCGCTTGGCATCATGCTTTGACACCAATCTCCATCGTCTTCCGGCACGCCCTCCACGGCGATACGCGCGGCAACGGGTGCAAACAGATCGCGACCGTGAAACGTCGCCGACAATGTTTCAGGACGCCATATCACGCGCCAAAGTCGCGCGGTAACGGCGTGGCGCATAACCAACTGAAACAGGCCATTTCCAGGACCGACAAAATATCGACCATCAGCCTCGACAATGACAGCATCGCGATCCGTTCCAACGCCGGGATCGATGACGCCAATGATGACTGCCCCCACCGGCAGATAGTCGACAAGTGATGCCAACAGATACGCGGAACGTTTGGCATCGAAACGCGGTGCATCCGCCATCAGGTCGATGACGCCAACCGAAGGCGCTGCGCTGGCCAATGCCGCGTGCATCTGGCCCACGTACGGGCCGTCGCGACCAAAATCGGTGAATAGAGCGATGATGGGAAATGCCATGACGCGACGCCGTCGTTCAGGTCGAAACCGACCTAATACCTATAACGACAAGAACTGAAAAGCACGACACCTGCCAGTTGGCGCCTGACAATTCCCGTTAAGCAGGCAGGCCTTCCAGGCGCCCTGGATCGCTTCTTGCCGCCATGGTCTTGACGGCGTTCTCAACGATTTCATAAGCACGGACTTCCAACTGCCTTACACGCTCGCGGCTAATGCCGAGTTCGTTGCCGATATCCTCCAGCGTACGCGGCTCGTCGGACAGGCGCCGGGCAAGAAAGATAAGACGCTCGCGATCCGTCAATTGCTTGAGAGCATGATCCAAAAGGACATGTCGGCTATCTTTTTCCTGATCCGCCACCACAAGGGCTTCCGGTGACGGGCCGCTATCGACGAGCGTATCGATATACTCGATGCTGCCGCCCTCATCATTTCCGACCTGGGCATTTAGCGACATATCCCGCTGCGCGAGGCGGCGGTTCATGTTAATGACCTCATCCTCGGAAATACCCACCGCATCGGAGATCAGACGCACCTGATCCCCCTCCAATTCACCAACCTCCAGAATGTTCAGCTTTCGCTTGATGTTGCGCAGGCTGAAGAACAACTTCTTCTGCGAGGCTAGAGTGCCAAGTTTCACCAGAGACCAGGATTTCAGGATATATTCTGTAATCGCCGCGCGAATCCACCACATGGCATAGGTCGACACGCGAAAGCCGAGATCGGGATCAAACTTTCGCACCGCCTTCATCAATCCGATATTGCCCTCGGAAATCAGATCTGCGACGGGCAGACCATAGCCGCGATAGCCCATGGCGATCTTGGCGACCAATCGAAGATGCGAGGTCACGATTTTGTGCGCGGCATCAACGTCTTCATGATCGCGCCAGCGCAAGGCGAGCATTTGTTCATCCTCGCGACTTAAGATCGGAAACTTCCAAATTTCGCGAAAGTACCGAGAAAGTCCGCCTTCTTCAGAAACAGTGGGTAACGTCATCGTCGACATGGTCCTATTTCTCCCAATAATCCAAAGTCATCCCATCGACAGTAGCGACGAGTCCGCCATTGCGGGTTCGGCGCCACGAAACGCGGTTACCAACCTGCCGGACGCATAACCACAGGCGCGAAAAGCAGTTTCGGAAAACATAGAAGGAACGGGTTCGGTACCATGACCGAGCGCTAACCTATAGCGCATGACGATATCCTCCATACGAAGCAATCCGTCTGTTTTCGGCCCGCTTTCGCCAAGCCATTGGTCTGAAGCCCCGAAAAGACGGCAACTCCAAATCCGACATGCATAGTAGACTATTTATCATCAAAAATCAACGGAAATTCCGAAAACAATACAATAATCACTTATTCACACTAGGCTCAGGACTCATTGATTG
>JAYOFM010000202.1:0-3699 GCA_038117225.1 Rhodospirillales bacterium | reverse complement strand
ACTAGGTGAATTGCGATCAGGCGAGCTTCTTCTCCGGGACACCCAGCCACGGTGACACTCCGGCGAACGAAATCCGCCATGGCAAAGTTCTGATAGCTGATGCCGGCGCGCGGTTCCTCGAGGTGCCAGACGACGCTGTCGAGTCGTTGACGCAAATCTTGTGGGGTGATTTCAAAAGACGCATGGCGCGTGCCGAACATATCGGCCATCGCCTGCGCTTCGGGCCGTTCGTCGAAGAATTGTTCGAGTCCCGCCATGCTGGAAACATCGAAGCCGCAGGTGAAACTCGGCAGCCCCGGCAGTGATCGGGCGGCGAATGCGGAGACGGCGCCCGAATCCATGCCGCCGCTGAGGTAGGTGCCGAGCGGCACGTCGCTTCGAATCTGGCGATTAAGCGCCGCCGCCAGCGCATGACGCAGCGCCTCGGCACCCGCCGCCTCGTTGTTGTACATCGTCGAATAAGTCGGTTGCCAATACCGCTCAATACTTGCCTGGCCGTCATGCCAGGCGAGCCGGCAACCCGGTTCAAGCACGCGAATATCGCGAAAGATTGTCCGATCCTCGAGCGCGCCTTGATAACAGAAAGTCTCGGCCATGGCTCGCTGATCAAGATCGCGCGCCACCGCGGGGTGCAGCAACAGGGCCTTGATTTCCGAGGCGAAGAGAAGGACGCCGTTCTTGATGACGTAATACAGCGGCTTGATGCCGAACCGGTCACGCGCCAAATGCAACGTCTGTTCCCGGTGGTCCCAAAGGGCCAATGCGAACATGCCGTTCATCATCTCGAATGCGCGTGTTCCATGGCGTTCGTAGAGTGCGAGGATGACCTCGGTATCGCTTTCGCTGACGAAGCGCCGGCCACCGGCGGCCAGCGGTTGGCGCAATTCACGGTAGTCGTAAATCTCACCGTTGAAGACGATCCAATTGTTGCCCGTGGGGTCGGCCATGGGCTGATGCCCGGCCGGTGACAGATCAAGGATCGACAGGCGCCGGAAGCCGAGGCCGAGGTTGCCTTCGCCATGTCCGCCGGACGGTTCAATTTCCCGCCCTGTCGTATCGATGACGACGAGACCCGCATCATCCGGCCCGCGGTGAACGAGCATATCCCGCATGGTTTGAAGACGATGGCGGTCGATCCGTGTCCCGGGCGGACTGAAGATGCCGACGAGACCGCACATTCGCCGTTCTCGCCCGCCGCCGTCTAACCGACAACGGCGTTACGGACGGCATCGATGCAATGCGTCACTTGAGCGTCCGTCATCTCGGGAAAGATCGGCAACGAAAGCATGCTTGCCGCCAGATGCTCGGCGCAGGGAAAATCTCCCGGCCCGTAAGGTGTTGTTTCGCGTATCGCGGTATGCAGATTGAGCGGTTCCGGGTAATGGATACCAGTGGCGATACCGGCTTCATTCAGCCGCGACCGCACCGCGTCGCGGTCCTCGACCTCTATGACGTAGAGGTGGAACACGTTCTCATCGGTATCACGGCTGTGCGGCGTGCCGACGACGTTGCCCAGACCGGCGGAATAAGCGGCGGCAATCTCCCGCCGGCGCTTGTTCCAATCTTCCAGGCGCTTGAGCTTGACGTTCAACACGGCGGCCTGAAGCGTGTCCATCCGATAGTTGCTGCCGATCGTCAGGTGGTCGAACTTCTCGCCTGGCAGGCGACCGTGGTCGCGCAGGCGCCGCACCTGCTCGGCCAGACCGGCATCGCGTGTGACCACGGCGCCGGCGTCACCATAGGCGCCGAGGTTCTTCCCGGGATAAAAACTGAACGCCGCCAGATCGCCAATTCCGCCAGCACGGACGCCATTGTGGCGGGCGCCGTGCGCTTGCGCCGCATCTTCGACGACACGCACACCCGCGTCGGAGGCGATGGCCATAATGCGCGTCATGTCGGCCATGGCGCCGTGCAGATGAACCGGCATGATCACCTTGGTGCGAGCGGTTACGGCGGCCGCTAGTTTTTCGGTATCCATATTCTTTGTCTCTGGATCGACGTCGACGATGACCGCCGTCGCACCCAGCATGGCGACCGGTTCCATGGTGGCGATGAAGGTCATCGCGGGAACAATCACTTCGTCACCAGGGCCGACGTCGAGAGCGCGCAGCGCCATCTCCAATGCATGGGTGCCGTTGCTGACACCGATACAATGCTCGACCTCGCAAAAGGCTTCAAAATCAGCCTCGAAGGCCTTGACCTCCGGGCCGTTGATGAAAGCGCAGCTGTCGATGACAGCCTGCATCGCGGCGTCCATTTCTGGGCGCAAGGTCTCGTACTGCAGGGTCAGATCATTGAACGGAACCTGGGTCATGTGGCTGACCCATAGACAGGGGTGTTCATATCGGGCTTCCAGTTCAGGTCTTCCACGTCTCCCGTTACTCGGGCCGGCACGCCGACGACGACTTTCCCCGGCGGTACGTCTTTGGTGACGACGGCACCGGCGCCGACCAGTGCGTTCTCGCCGACCGTGATACCGGGTAGCAATGTCACGTTGGCACCGATTCGGGCGCGCCCACCGATGGTGACGCCGGCCAAAAATTCCTTCGACCGCTCGGCGCCGGGATAGCGCGCATTGGTGACGCAGACGCGGGGACCGATCCAAGCCCCGGCCTTTAGTACCGAATATTCTGGAATGAAGGCGTGTGAATGAATGCGTACGCCGTCCGCGATCGACACGTGATGCTCGATCACCGTGTGCGAACCGATACTCACATGATCGCCGATAACGTTTTTTTCGCGGATCAGCACCTGATGACCGGTCTGAAACTGCGTGCCGATACGATTACCGGCGTAAATGACCGTATGACTTCGGATTGTGGCACCGGTGCCGAACACCGTCTCCTCATCGTCATCGGCGCCTCCACGATCAACACCGATGACGCAGAAATCGCCGACGGCGGCATCTTCGGGAAGCGCCACCGCCCGGTCGATCACGGCCGTTGTCGAAATGGACCCGACCATCAATTCTCCCCATCGGAATAGGGTTCCAGGTCGATACGGATGCCGCCGTTGGCAATGGATTGATCGGCGGCTTCCAGGACTTGGACGACTCGAAATCCGCTGATGCCGTCGGACAATGGCGTTGCGCCGGTACGGGCGCATTCAATGAAGTGATTGGCCTCGACCTTCAGGGGTTCCTGAAAATCAATTCGCGGCACCAACAGATCGCCGGATCGCAGTTTTAGCTGAAATTCAGCGAAATCATCATGTTTCGACCAGCTTTCCCCGGACGCGCCAACGCGGTCGATGCCCTTGTCAAAAATCTGTACTTTGGCGTCCGGGCTGACGTCGTCGTAGACGATCATATTACGCGAGCCGATGACGTAGACCTTGCGGACCTTATCCGGACTGAGCCAACTGACGACGATGTGGGCGACGGCGCCAGTCTCGAACCCGATGGTAATCGTTCCCATGTCGGCAACGGTCTGCTGGATGAAGGCGAAACCCTGGGCGCTGACCCATTTCGGCGCATCATGACCGAGCCAATAGAGGGCTATCGAAATGTCATGCGGCGCCAGGTTCCACAACGCGTCCACATCGGTGCGAACCTGGCCAAGATTCAGGCGTTGGCTGATAATCTGTAGGACATCGCCGAGATTGCCGGCATCAATTTCCTCGCGGACGCGGCGCACCGCGGCGTTGTATTCAAACGTATGGCCGACCATCAAAACCCTGCCGGCGGCGTCTGCCGCCGCG
>JAYOFM010000201.1:0-3768 GCA_038117225.1 Rhodospirillales bacterium | reverse complement strand
ACACCTGCATGCTTATCGTCTTTGAGCTTCGACGCGCGCCCTTCAACACATGCAAATCGCCTCTCTAAATACCCTCGAGAAACATCTGCCTGGGACGGCGAGCGGTTACTCCTGGGGCGACGCAAACAACGTGATGCGAGCTCACCGCGCGGTCTTTGGCTCACACTCCTCTCCAAAGATCTCAGCGACCCGGTAAGCGTGTCAGTCAGATAGATCCATGAAAATCACAAAAATAACGGTCTACCAGAAAAATCTGCCTCTCAGTGAGCCCTATTGGCTCTCTGGGGGTCGACTGAAGTTCGAGACACTTGATGCCACCTTTATCAAAGTTGAGACGGACCAGGGGGTAACCGGATGGGGCGAAGGAACGCCGTGGGGCCATACGTACCTTCCGGCACACGGACCCGGGATTCGCAGCGGCCTCCAGACGCTGGCACCGGCGTTGCTTAGCGAAAATCCCTGCCAATCGAATCGCATTGAGTACGTGATGGATAAAGCGCTACCGGGACATCTATACGTGAAAGCGCCAATTGACATGGCTTGCCTCGATATTCACGGCCAGATTTCGGGCGAATCCTTACCAAACCTATTGGGCGGCTCCTTCGACGTCCCGACTCGCGTGATGTCATCCATATCTACCGGCTCACCCGAGTCGATGGTTGCATTGATCGAGAAATACAGGGCGCTTGGGTATCGCGGCCACTCAGTGAAGGTTGGCGGTAGCAACACCGATCTCGATATCGCCCGCGTAAAAGCCATCGAACAAGACCGTCGCGAAGACGAACGGATTCTTTACGACGTCAACCGCGCATGGACGAGGCGGGAGGCTGCAATCGTGATGAATGCGGTCGGGCATCTTGGCGCGACTTTTGAGCAACCGTGCGAGACAACGGCTGACATTGCGGCCTTAAGACGCATAACGTCGTCTCCTATATCCATAGACGAGACATTGGTCTCCCTAAACGACATGGTTGAGATCGCGCAAAACGGAATATGCGAAGTCGTGAACATCAAAATCAATCGCGTGGGTGGATTGACGAAGGCGCGGAGAATCCGCGATGTTGCGATCGCCCATGGCATCCAAATTTATGTGATGGCAACCGGAGGGTCTGCTCTAGCCGACGCAGAGGCTGCCGCACTTGCGCAGAGCATCCCTGAGGAATTCCGTCTCGGCTGCTGGTCCTGCCAGGATATGCTTGCCATAGATATTGCGCCAGGCCGTGGTCCACGCTCAAAAAATGGCGAACTCTGGATCCCCGATACGCCAGGCCTTGGATTCGTACCCGACGAATCGCTGCTCGGCGACCCGACTGCCACCTACAGTGTTTAAGGCCTTTCGGTTGATAATTTCAAGATGATCGAGATTCCTACCACGATGCAGGCTTTCGTATTGATGGGGCATGGCGATCTCGACCAGCTCGTCTTTCACGATGACTGGCCAATCCCCGAGCTCACTGCCAATGATGTTCTGATCCGGGTCGGTGCGTGTGGGTTGAATAATACGGATGTAAACACCCGAAGCGCGTGGTACTCCAAGGGTAATACGCAGGCCACAACCGGAACGGCTCTCGCTAACACACGACCTGACGACAGCACTTGGGGCGGAGCGGCGGTTTCTTTCCCGCGCATACAAGGGGCCGACGCGGTTGGCACGGTCGTGCGAGTCGGCGAAAAGGTGGACTCTGCTATTGTCGGCCAACGGGTGATCGTCGATGGGTGGATGCGCGATTGGTCAGATCCAATGGACTACGCGAAGACGGGCTATTTCGGCAGTGAACGAGACGGCGGCTTTGCCCAATATGCGGCGGTCGATTATCGACAGGTCCACGCCATAACGACCCACCTATGCGATGCTGAGCTGGCCACGTTTGCGTGTTCGTATGTGACCGCCGAAAACATGCTGAATCGAGCGCAGGTTGGCCCCAACGATTCGGTCCTCATTACAGGGGCCTCCGGCGGGGTGGGTTCAGCGCTCGTTCAACTCGCCAATCGACGCCGGGCGACATGCATCGCAATGTGTGCTGCCGAAAAAGCAGATGCGGTATTGCAACTGGGTGCCGATGCGATCATTGATCGCAACTGCCCGGACGTAAGGGCCGCTCTGCGCGATGCAGTCGGTCGGGAACCGGTCAGTGTCGTTGCCGACGTTGTGGGCGGGTCGCGATGGCCAGAACTGATTAACGTGCTTGGCCGCGGAGGGAGATACACCTGCGCCGGGGCTATTGCCGGACCCATAGTAGAGTTTGATCTTCGTACGTTTTACCTGCGAGACCTCACGTTTACTGGAGCCACGGTTCCAACACCTCAGACGTTCACGGATCTTGTGGGCTACATCGAGCGAGACGAGATCAAACCATTGCTTGCCGCGCGATTTCCCCTGAAGGAACTGCACAAGGCGCAGACAACCTTTATCGAAAAACGCCATATCGGCAATATCGTGGTGGAGCCAAACTGAGCACTGCCGGCAAATGACCCGTACGGCCACAATCGACACAAGAATCCGACTGGATGACTGGAGCGAGGTGGCCGAAAACGCCTCGTTGGAGCCCATCGACAATCCGCGACTGCACCAATGGCGGCTATCGCGCTTACGTGGAGAGCTGAAACGACACGATGCCGCGATGTGTCTGTTAGTCAGCCCCATCAGTCTACGGTACGCCGTGAACTATCGCGATTACTTGATCTTCCAATCCCATATGCCGCAGGCATATGTGTTCCTGGCGCAAGAGGGGCCCACCGTAATTCATAGCGCCGTCGGCGGATCCTCCTGGTCGGATGAAACCCGGCCAGGCTATCCCATCTCGTTTTTTGAGGGCGCCACTTCACTCTCCGAATACGCGAGCAGATTAGCGAAGCAGGTCGAATTTCTCCATGAGGTTGGAAGCGACAACCGGCGAGTAGCCGTTGAGTACATTAACCCCAGCATTACCCAAGCTCTTGAGCGAGAGGGTCTTGAGGTGATCGACGGCGTCCTGATCAGCGAGCGGGCCCGGATCATCAAAAGCCCGGATGAAATCCAATGTATTCGCCGGGCTATCGCAGTCGCAGAACATGGGCTGCACGAAGTCCGAAACCATGTAAGCGCCGGCGTCAGCGAACTCCAACTTTGGGGTCTTCTGAATTACACCAACATAAGCAACGACGGCGATTGGCACGAAGGGCGCATGCTGGCCTCCGGGCCCCGCATTAACCCGTGGCTTCAGGAGGCATCTCCGAGAAAAATCGAAGCGGGCGATCTCGTGGGTCTTGATACCGATATGGTCGGTCCGCGAGGCTACTTTGCCGATATCTCTCGAACCTTTCACTGCGGCCCTAGCGCCCCGAACAAAAGACAACGCGAACTCTATCAACTGGCTCTTGCAGAAATCGAATACAACCTGACCCTAATCAAACCGGGCGTCACCCTTCGCCAATTTCAGGAGCGCGCCTATCTCCCTGAGGAAGAATTTCACAAAAATGCCTATCCGTGCACCATCCATGGCGTGGGCATGTGTGATGAATACCCGCAAATAAAGCCCCGATTTCGAGGACCGAATCCCTACGATGGCGTTATCGAGGAGAACATGGTGCTCTGCGTAGAGAGCTACATGGGCGCGGAGGGCGAACGCGACGGGGTCAAACTCGAGCAGCAGATTCTTGTCACAAAAGACGGCCACGAAATAATGTCAACGTTCCCTCTAGAGGACGCTTTACTGACCGCCTAAATTCTGAATCTACTTACCGCGTTCGGCTTCTTTCTCTTCGAAGAAAGAGTAACTGAACATCGCA
>JAYOFM010000200.1:3158-3777 GCA_038117225.1 Rhodospirillales bacterium | reverse complement strand
TACTGCGAAAGCTATCACCTCCCCTGGGTACACCCGGATCTCAATCGATATTCCAGAATCGAGGACCACTACCCGATCATGGAGGACGGCATTGGCGCCGGCCAGGGAACCACCGTGTTTGACTACTCGGGTACCGCCGGCATCAATTTGCCCCAGTTGCCCATGTGGCCGGAGCCGAAGAAAGCTGTGGCCGAATACATCGCTCTCTATCCAAATGTTCTGCTCGGTCTCCAGGTCGATCACCTGTTCGCGGTGCTGCTGACGCCGCTGGCTCCAAACCGCACGCGCGAGACCATGCGCTTGTTCTTCGTCGATGACGCGGCGATGGCGAACGAACATGCGTCAGCGCGGCGGTCGGTCCGCGAAGGCTGGAAGCAGGTCTTTGGCGAGGACGTGGCAGTCGTTGAGGGCATGCAGCAAGGGCGTGCGTCCGACGCTTTTGACGGCGGCGCGTTTTCGCCAGCGATGGATCAAGCGAGCCTGCATTTCCACCGTTGGATTGCCGAGCGCATGCGAGCAGTCGCTTGACCTGGGCCTCGAACGTGAAGCGGCCCGCGCATTGCGGGCCGCCTCACCCCGCTCTCCCTCAGCCGGCTCACGGCCAGCTACGAGGGTGCCG
>JAYOFM010000200.1:1768-3148 GCA_038117225.1 Rhodospirillales bacterium | reverse complement strand
ATGCGCCCCTTATTTCCCCCGGTTGTTTGCCCGCGCCCCGGGGTGCGGCGGTTTGACGTGGCCCGCTACGTTCCCGGGCCCCGCGATTGGGGGCCCGCCTCCCCCCTCTCTCCCTCAGCCGGCTCACGGCCAGCTTCGAGCGTCCCTGTCGTTTCGCTGGCGCTAGTGCGCCAAAATCTGACTAAGGAATAGTTGGGTCCGTTCGTGTTGCGGATTTTCGAAGAATTCCTCGGGCACGTTTTCCTCAATGATTTCACCACCATCCATGAAAATGACCCGGTGCGCCACTGTCTTAGCGAAGCCCATTTCATGGGTCACGCACAGCATGGTCATGCCGGTGTCGGCGAGCTCAATCATGGTATCAAGCACTTCCTTGATCATTTCCGGATCCAACGCCGACGTCGGTTCGTCGAACAGCATGATGTTGGGTTTCATGCACAAGGACCGCGCAATGGCGACGCGCTGCTGCTGGCCACCCGAGAGCTGTCCCGGGAACTTCAAAGCCTGATCGGGAATCTTGACCTTGCTGAGGTATTCCATGGCTGTTGCCTCGGCCTCAGCACGCGGCGTGTTGCGCACCCAAATTGGCGCCAGCGCGCAGTTTTCCAACACCGTCAGATGTGGGAACAGATTGAAGTGCTGGAACACCATGCCGACCTCGCGCCGGATGGCATCGATATTCTTCAGGTCGTTCGTCAATTCGATGCCATCGACGATAATTTCGCCTTGCTGATGTTCCTCAAGCCGATTGATGCATCGGATCAATGTTGACTTCCCGGACCCGGACGGACCGCAAATGACGATGCGCTCGCCACGGCGGACATTCAGATTGACGTCCTTGAGCACATGAAAATTGCCGTACCATTTATGCATGGCGTTGATGCGGATGACCGTATCTTCCCCGGCGGCCGGCGCCCCTGATACCTGTTCGGTTTCATTCATTATTTCAATCCTCGTCCCAGACGCGCGTTAGCGCTTGTGACCCGTGTTGAGCTTATTCTCGAGATATAGCGAGTAGCGCGACATGCTGAAGCAGCAGATGAAGAAGAAGACGGCGATGAAGACGTAAACTTCCGTCGACAATCCCTGCCACTTGGCATCCGACAGGGATGCCCGGCCGATACCCAGTGGATCCAACAGGCCGATGACGATGACCAGCGTCGAGTCCTTGAACAACCCGATGAACGAGTTGACGATTCCGGGGATCGAAATCTTCAATGCCTGCGGCAACACGATCAACCGCATCGCCGCCCAGTACTTGAGGCCTAGTGAGTCGGCGGCCTCGATCTGTCCCTTCGGAATTGCTTGCAGACCGCCCCGCACGACCTCCGCCAAATACGCGGCTGAGAACAGCGTCACCATGATCAACACGCGTAACAC
>JAYOFM010000200.1:0-1758 GCA_038117225.1 Rhodospirillales bacterium | reverse complement strand
TAGCTGAGCATGGTCGAGGCAACGAACAGTAACGTGATCAGTGGCACGCCGCGAATGAATTCAATAAAGCCGACACAAACGATGCGCACTGCCGGCAGGTGAGATTGCCGGCCCAGCGCCAGCACGATGCCCAGCGGTAACGAGAACGCGATCCCCGTCACGCCGATGATCATGGTCAGCATGACGCCGCCGAACTGATCCGTGGTCACTTCGTTGAGGCCAAACCCACCGACCAGTAACCAACCTGCGATGATCGGAAATGCCATGGCATAATAGAGGCCGATTTTTCGGTAAGGCACATTGTCAAACAGTACTGGCAGGATCGCCAAGGCCAACATGGCGAAGCTGAGATTGACTCGCCAGCGTTCCGCTTCTGGATAGAATCCATAGATGAACAGCAGAAAGCGACTCTGGATGAACGCCCAACAGGCGCCGTCGGATTGTGCCCGGCAATCGGCGCGGGACTCGCCCGTGAACGCCGCCGAGAAAATTGCCCAATCCAGCAATCCCGGAATGCTGACCCACAAGATCCAAACCGCGGTCAACGTCAGAAAGACATTCAACGGTGAGGAAAACAGGTTCTTCCGCATCCAATAAACCGGCCCAGACGTACCGGGGGGTGACGGTAGGTCCGGATGCGTGCCCGGTTCATATTTACGGGTCACTGTCGCTGCTTCGTTCATGACCACCTCCTACCGTTCAACCAGTTTCATGCGTTTATTGTACCAGTTCATGAACATGGAGATGGTAAGCGAGATACAAAGATAAATCGCCAGCACGATGATCATGATCTCCATTTCCTTGCCGGTCTGCATCAACGAGATGCCGCCGATGGTGGCAACAATGTCCATGTAACCGATGGCGATGGCCAGCGACGAGTTCTTCGTCAGGTTCAGATACTGGCTGGTCAACGGTGGAATGATAACGCGCAACGCCTGTGGCACGATGATCAATTGCAGCGTGCGGTTCGGCTGCAGCCCCAGCGCGAAGGAAGCCTCGCTCTGGCCCCAACTGACGGCCAAAATACCCGCCCGGACGATTTCCGCGATGAACGCCGAGGTGTACAGCGACAGCGCCAGCCACAACGCCACGAACTCCGGTCGCAACACCATGCCGCCCTTGAAATTAAAGCCCTTCAGCTCTGGAATACCCCAGGTTATCGGCATCCCCGCGAGCAGAAACACGATGAGCGGAAAGCCGAGAATGGCCGCGACTCCCGTCCAGAATACGGGATATATCTTGCCGGTAGCGTCCTGCACGCCCTTGGCATATTTGCGGAACCAGATGGTGAAGCCGACGCCGATCACAAAGGCGATGGAAACAAACCAAAACGCTGGTTCGAATTCAGGCTTGGGCGCGAAGACACCACGATTGGTCAGGAAAAACATGTCAGCGAGGTTGGTCGCGTTCTTGGGGATCGGTAACACATGCACGATAAGGCCATGGATCAGCAGAATGTGCAGCAACACAGGTACGTTGCGCACGAATTCGATGTAGCAATAAACCAGACGGCTGATTAGCCAGTTATTCGACAGCCGCAGAACGCCGAACAGGAACCCCAGGATAGTCGCCGTGATGACGCCGCATATGGCAACAAGGCCAGTGTTGGCCAACCCCACAAGCCCAGCTCGGAAATGAGTACTGCGAGACGTGTACTCGATCAGCGTCTGGCTGATGTCATAACTCGCCGGCTCCCAAAGGAAATCATAGCTGAACGTCTTGCCGATCGCCGCCAGGTTGGCGATGGCGATTTTTGTC
>JAYOFM010000199.1:0-3807 GCA_038117225.1 Rhodospirillales bacterium | reverse complement strand
ACCTCGCCGTTGATCCTTGAATTCCGCGACGCCGCGCCCGCCGATTTGACGCGGTCGATCGAACTCGTGCGCCAGGCGGCACAAACCTGATTTTACGGAGTTGAAGATCATGTACACGAACAAAGGGATCAATACGGAAAGATTGAAGATCGGGCCAGATCATCCGGTTTTCATTATCGCCGAGGCCGGGATCAATCACGAAGGCGACCTGTCCGTGGCGTTCGATTTGGTGGACGCCGCCGCGGAAACCGGCGCCGACGCGGTGAAGTTCCAGACCTTCGTGACGGAACTGGTCATCACCCGTCGAACCCCAAAGGCCAACTATCACATCGAAACCACCGGCGGCGACGACGAGCAGACTTGGTTCGAACTGATCAAGAGCGAGGAACTGCCCCCGGAAGCGTTCTTCGAGATCAAACGGCGCTGCGACGATAAGGGGATCATCTTCCTGTCCACGCCGTACGACATGCCCAGCGTCGATACGCTGGTGAAGATTGGCGTGCCAGCCATCAAGATTGCCTCGACGGACACCAACAACCTGCCGCTGCTCAAATACATGGCGGGAACGGGCGTCCCGCTGTTCCTGTCCACCGGCATGTCGAGTCTGGAGGAACTGGACGCGGCGCTCGGGGCCATCAAGGACGGCGGCTGTGATCAACTCGTGGTCATGCAATGCACCGCGGAATACCCGGCACCGCACGACCAGATCAACCTGAAGGCCATGCGCGCCATCGCCGACAGGTACGGCGTCGCCGTCGGGTATTCCGATCACTGCCCGGGTTCGACGGCGGCATTGGGGGCCGTGGCCCTGGGGGCCACCGTCTACGAAAAGCACTTCACCCTCGACAAGAACGCGCAGGGGCCGGACCACCGTGCTTCCATGGAGCCGGACGAACTGAAGACCCTAGTGGATGAGATCCGCGCCCTAGAGGCAATGCTGGGCGACGGCGAAAAGGTCATCATGCCCTGCGAGGCCAAGAACAAGCCAATCCTGCAGAAATGCATCGTCGCCAACGGTGATCTCGCGGTCGGCGATGTTCTGGCCGAAGAGAACATGCTGACCAAGCGCACGGGCGGAATCGGCCTTTCCCCGTTGGTGTTTTACGACGTCGTCGGGCGCCCGCTCGCGAAGGCCGTCGGGCACGACGAGCCGATCACCGAAGACATGCTCGGGTGAACGGTTACCCGGAATGGAGGGCCAACGGTTGAATATCCTGGTCACCGGCGGAGCCGGTTACTTGGGCTCGGTCCTGGTGCCGGCGCTGCTCGGTCGCGGCTACCGGGTCACGGTGGTCGACAGCTTCGTGTACCGGCAGAACAGCCTCGCCGCCTGTTGCGCGGACCCCGGGTTCAGCGTCTACAAGATGGATGTGCGCGACACCGCAGCCATGGCGCCGCTCTATGCCAAGCACGACGTGGTGATCCCGCTGGCGGCGATTGTCGGCGCGCCGGCCTGCGCGGCGCGACCCGCAGAAGCCACGGCCATCAACTTGGACGCCGTCCGTCATCTAGCGGACAATGTTTCGACAGACCAGATCCTGCTATACCCGGTCACCAATAGCGGCTACGGCATCGGCGACAAAGACGCGCTGTGCACCGAGGAGAGCCCGCTGCGACCGGTCTCCCAGTACGGTCGCGAGAAGGTCAAGGCCGAACGGCTGGTCCTGGAAACCGGTAATGGCGTGACCTTCCGTCTGGCCACCGTGTTCGGCATGTCGCCGCGTATGCGGATCGACCTGCTGGTCAACGACTTCACATACCGGGCGGTGTACGACCGGTTCATCGTCCTGTTCGAATCCCACTTTCGCCGCAATTACATCCACGTCCGCGACGTTACGGGCGCGTTTCTATTCGCGCTGGACAACTATGACCGCATGAGGGGCAAGACCTTCAATGTCGGCTTGTCCGACGCAAATCTGACCAAAATGCAGCTCTGTCAAGAGATCGGGAAATTGGTCGACGATTTCCACGTCATGGAGTCAGAGATCGGAGTGGATCCGGACAAGCGCGACTACCTCGTCAGCAACGCCAAGATCGAGGCGTTGGGGTGGCGCCCGGCATTCAGCCTCCAGGACGGCATACGCGAACTCGTCAAGGGTTATACCATGATCCGCAACGGCGGATCCTTCGACAACCTTCCCTGAGCCGATCGAGGCAGCAAAGCAATGATCTATCCTCCACCCGAGTGCACACCGAGCGCACGTGAGCAGTTCAACCTGGACGACCGGGTCTGCGTCATCACCGGCGGCGGCGGGTTCCTTGGCGTGCAGTTCGCCGAGGCTCTGGCGGACGCCGGCGGCCTGCCGATCCTGCTCGATGTCGCCGATGACGGACTTGCCGTGGCAAGGGCTCGGGTCGAGGAGGGGTTCGGCCCCTGCGAGTCAGAGGTCGTCGACGTAACGGATGAGGATTCGATCCGCCGCGCGACCGACCGCGTCATGCAGCGGCACGGCCGGATCGATGTTCTGGTCAACGCCGCGGGATTGACCAAGTACGGCTGTGACGCCGATCCGGATGCGTTCTACGCCACGTTCGAACAGACCGCTCAGGAGGTCTGGGACGCCGGCATCAAGATAAACCTCACGGGCGTCATGTTGTGCTGCAAGGTGATCGGCGCGGAAATGCTGAAGGCCGGCATCGTTCCATCGTCAACATCGGTTCGGATATCGGCGTGATCAGCCCAGATCAGCGCATCTATCAACCGGACGGCATGGGTTACGAAGGCGTGCCGTTTAACGCGCCGGCGTTCTATTCGACCAGTAAGGCCGGCGTAATTCACCTGACTAAGCATCTCGCGGCCCTGTGGGGGCCACTCGGCGTCCGCGTGAACGCATTCTCGCCCGCGGGTGTCTTCCGCGGCCACGAGGAAGGCTTTTATCGGCAGCTCGCCAGCCGCATTCCGATGGGCCGCATGGCGGCCGAGCACGAGTACAAGGGCGCCATCGTATTTCTGGCATCCGATGCATCACGTTTCATGACCGGGCACAACCTCGTCATGGATGGAGGACGGACGATTTGGTAGCCGGCAAGTCCGAACGCCTTTGGACCCGCGAGAGCCTGAGGCGGCTTTTCACCGAGGTCGGGCTCGGTCCTGGTGACTCAGTTATGGTTAATTCCGCCTTATCTGGATTCGGTTACCTGATCAACGGGCCACATGACAGTGTGGACAGCTTGCTTGATACCGTCGGTCCGACGGGAACCCTGATTCTGCCAACCCATACCGGCCAGTTGACCGACCCGGCGGATTGGAAGAACCCGCCGGTACCGGTTGCATGGGTCGACACCATCCGAAACGAAATGGCGCCGTTCGACGCGCGGCGGACGCCACCCCGTAATCGCGGCGCGCTTCCCGACTACGCACTACGCCACGCGGACGTGAAGCGAAGCGGCCATCCGCTGAACTCCGTTGCCGCGATTGGCGCCAAGGCAGGCTGGTACACGTCCGAGCATCCCTTACATGCACCCGAAGGCGAAGGCAGTCCATGCCACAAACTTTATCTCGAGGACGGTTATGCACTGCTTCTAGGCTGCGGGCTTGAAAATTGCACGGCGTTGCATCTCGCGGAGTATCTCGCGGATTGCCCCTATTTGGTCGAAACGACGGTGCGTGTCCTCGTTTCAAACGACGACGGCATCAAACAGTTTGTAAAATTGGATCGCTATCCTTCCTCCTCCGATAACTTCGGAATTCTGCGTGAGCCCTTGTCGCGAATCGGCGCATTGAGAACTATCAATTTGGATGATTATCCGATAAACCTGATCCGCTTGAAGCCGGCCATTGATCACGTGGTCGAGGCCTTGATCACC
>JAYOFM010000198.1:0-3816 GCA_038117225.1 Rhodospirillales bacterium | reverse complement strand
ATCCACAAATTCAAGAACTACGTGCTGCGTCACGATCCGGCCCTGGCCAAAGCCGCCAAGGACGATATCGCCGCCATTCTAGCCGCCATCGACAGCTACCGCGCGCTCGCCATCAATGATGCGGAAAGAATCGCGCTCGATAGCGTAGCGCGTGCCGCGCGCGATCACGGCGAGCGTCTCTCTACTATTGAAACAGCCATCGCGCACGACCACCCGATCAATGAGATCGACGCCATGGTCAAACACGATGACGAACCGGCCATCACCGGACTGGCCCTATTGTCGGAATCCCAGTTGGGCCGCACCCGCGACATGACCCGGGCGACCACACAGGTGGTCACCGACGCGCGCCGGTTCATCACCGGCGGCGCGGTAATCCTGCCTGGGGTGCTGCTGGTTACGGGACTGCTGATCCTGTTTCTGCGCCAGACCCTTCAGGCAACCGCGGAACTGGAACGCAACGAGCGTCGATTCCGTGATTTCGCCGAGACCGCCTCCGACTGGTTCTGGGAACAGGACGCGGATCTCAGGTTCTCCTTCTTCAGCGAGAATGCCGGCACCAGTCCCGACTCGGACACCGCGCACATGCTGGGCAAGCGCCGCGAGGATCTGTGGCAGATCGCCGGCGATGAAATCACGCCGGCCATGCGCGAGCATCTGAATACCCTGCGCGCGCACCGAGATTTCCACGATTACACCTACACCACCAGCGGAACGAACGGACTTCAGCGGGTGTATCGCATCAGCGGCAAGGCCCTTTTCGATAGCGCCGGCAATTTCACCGGCTACCGCGGCGTCGGCCACAACATCACCGCCCAGGTTCGCGCGGAAGAGGCGCTGCAGAGCACCGAACGCATGTTCCGTACGCTATACAACAATACGCCCATCATGCTGCATTCCATCGATCAGGAAGGCCGCATCGTTTCGGTCAGCGACTTCTGGCTCGAACACATGGGCTATGACCGAAGCGAGGTAATCGGCAAGCATATCACCGCCTTCATGACCACCGAGTCGGCGAAATTCGCGCGTGACGTCGCCATACCCAAGTTTCACGCGACCGGCGCCGCCCGCGACATCGAATACCGCCTTCAGCGCAAGGACGGATCCCTCATCGATGTCCTGTTGTCCGCCAATGCCGACCGGAACGAACAGGGGCGCCATACCTACTCCTTCGCGGTGATGCAGGATGTGACAGTGCAGAAAGGCATGGAAGGCGCGCTGGTCCGCATGCAAGAGGATACGGAACGCGAGCGCGACAGATTACAATCCATTATCGATGCCATTCCCAACCCCATCGGAGTCTATGATTCCGAACTCGATCTCACCCTGTTCAACGCCGCCTTCGTGTTGATGTATGACTGGGCCGGCGTGCCGGTCCGCCGCGGCGTCAATCTCGAAGTCATCGCCCGCGCCGGTCTGGAACAGGGTGATTATCACGCCGTCGAGGGCGACGAGGAAGCCTATCTTCAGTAGCGCCTGGACAGCATCCGCGCGGTCGGCATTGAGCCTCGGGAAACCATGTCGCATTTCCGCAGTCGCTGGTACCAAATCTACGAACGCCGCACGCGGCTCGGCGAGATTATCGGCGTGCGCACCGACGTTACCGAACTGATCCAGACGCGGGAGCGCTCAGAACTCGAGCGCGATCGCCTGCAATCGATCATCGATGCCATTCCCAGCGCCATCAGCGTTTACGGCGCCGATACAGCGCTGCTGATTTATAATCAGGCCTATTGCGATTTCTACGCTGAACAAAAGGATGTCATCCGGCCAGGCGCGACCATCGCCGACATCGTCCGACCGGGCCTTGCGAAGGGCCTTTATCCCGCCGCCATTGGCCGTGAGGACGAGTGGCTGGCGGAGCGGATCGCCCTGCAGCAATCGGTCGGCTCGACGGCGCGCGAACGCGTCGTCAAAAGCCGCGCCGGCTGGCTCAAGATCATCGAGCGTCGCACGCGCATGGACGAGATCGTCAGTGTGCGCATGGATGTCTCCGATCTCATCAAGGCGCAGGAGGCAGCGGAGGCGGCAAGTCACGCCAAGTCCGAATTCCTGGCCAACATGAGCCACGAAATCCGCACCCCCATGAACGCCGTGATCGGCCTCAGCCAGTTGGCGCTACGCACGGAATTGACGCCCAAACAAAAGGACTACCCGGACAAGATTCATCAATCGGCCCTTGCCTTGCTCGGCATCATTAATGACATCCTCGACTTCTCCAAGGTCGAGGCCAAGGGTCTGGCGCTGCATTTCGCGACGGCGCCAGAAGTCCCGCCGCACCTGATCGGAGATCCACTGCGGCTCGGCCAAGTATTGATGAACCTGGTCTCCAACGCCATCAAGTTCACCGAAAAAGGCGAAATCATCGCTCGTGTCGACCTGGTGGACACCGGCGATGAGGATGTGGTGCTGCGGTTCACGGTCAGAGACACCGGTGTCGGTCTTAGCGCCGATCAGCTCGAAAACCTGTTTGAGGCTTTCACCCAGGCCGACGGATCGACCACCCGTAACTATGGCGGCACCGTTCTGGGATTGTCCATTTCCCGCCAATTGGTCGAAATGATGGGCGGCACGATCGGCGTCGAGAGCGAGCCCGGCCAAGGCAGCACCTTCCATTTCACGGCGCGCTTCGGCATCGGTGCCGTGCCGCTCGCGCGCGCGTCGATCAGTCGCCTTGATCCGGCGAAGACCCGCGTCCTCATCGTCGACGACAACGCCACGGCGCGCCAAATCATGGAAGAATTTCTCACCGCCCAGGGTTTCCCGGTCGTCCTTGCGGATAGCGGCGACGCCGCCCTGTCGATGTTGGATAAAGCGCGTGATGACGGACGCCCATTCAATCTCGTGCTCATGGACTGGCAGATGCCGAATATGGATGGCGTTCTCACCACGCAACGAATTCGTGCCAACGATGATGCCCTGGAAAAACCGGTGGTCATCATGGTCACCGGTTACGATCCGGAGGATCTGCAACTGGCAGCCGAAGGGGTCGCCATTGATGCGGTTCTGGAGAAGCCCGTTACCGGATCGACGGTTATCGATACCATTCAGAACCTGCTGTCCGAAGACCCCAACCGGCTGGCGCTAGCGCCGGAAAGCGATCTATCGGGCTCCTCGGATGCCGCGCGCGTCAAAGGCAAGCGCGTGCTGCTGGTCGAGGACAACGAGATCAATCGCCAAATTTGTTGTGAAATTTTGGGCGAGGTTGGCGTTACCGTGGAAACCGCCGAGGACGGCCGCATCGGTGTCGATATGGTGATGGCGGATCCCGGTCGCTATGACGCCATTCTCATGGACATCCAGATGCCGGTGATGGATGGCGTGCAAGCGACGGAGGCGATCCTCAACAGCCTCGGCGGCAAGGCGCCGCCGATTTTGGCCATGACCGCCCATGCCATCGGGGCGGAACGCCAGCAATGCCTGGACGTCGGCATGAAGGATCACATTTCGAAACCTGTCGACAGCGCCCACCTGATCCGCGTGCTCGGCCATTGGATCAACGCCGACGCCGGGACGACGCCTGTTATCAAGGCCGATATTGAACCAACGCCGGCACCGACGTCGGCCCCGGACAGCGCCACCGCTTTCGATCTGACCGAGACAGCGGCCCGCCTCGGCCTTGATGTGCCGATCGTGCTGAACCTGCTGGGCAATTTCCAGCAACGCTATGTCACCGCGGCGGCGGACCTGCGATCGGCCCTGGACGCCAATGACCTGGACTTCGTGCGCGAACAGGCTCATTCGCTGAAGGGCGTTTCGGGCAGCCTCGGCGTGACCACGGTCTATGATCTTGCCGCCACCCTCGAACAGGCCGCG
>JAYOFM010000197.1:3295-3818 GCA_038117225.1 Rhodospirillales bacterium | reverse complement strand
TGGTCGTCAACGCCGAAGGCAGCTACACGCTGGACGCCGAAGACGCCGACTACCTCTCCGCCGGCGAAGTCTACACGGACACGCTCTCCTACACCGTCGACGACGGCAACGGTGGCACGGACACGACCACCGTCAACGTCACCGTGAACGGTGTTAACGACGACCCGACGGCCGTGAATGACGTCAATGCTACGGACGAAGACATGGTCGTGACTGGTAATGTTCTGAACAACGACAGTGACATCGACCGTCTCGACAGCATCGAAGTCAGCACCGTCAACGGTGACGCCGGTGCCGTGGGGAACCAGATCACCCTGGATTCCGGCGCATTGTTGACGCTCAACGCCGACGGCACTTACAGCTATGATCCGAACGGTGCCTTCGACCACCTGAACACCGGAGATTCCGCTGTCGATACCTTCACCTACGAAATCGCCGACGGTAACGGCGGTTTCGACACGGCGACGGTGGAAATCACCATCGATGGCATCGGTGAACCGGTCGACGAAGACCACTTCGGTAC
>JAYOFM010000197.1:0-3285 GCA_038117225.1 Rhodospirillales bacterium | reverse complement strand
GGCGAGGACATCACCAAGGTTAAGATCGATGGCTGGGACGGCGGTGAGACCGACCTGGACGACGTCGACCTGGATGCCTTCCTGGACGCCGAATTCGCGGACTACGAACTGATCGCCGCCTCCATCAAGGCCGGCAACAACCACAACAAGGACTTGGGCCCCGGCGAAGGGCAGCTGTTCTTGCTCGATGGCGACGAAGACATCGACTACGAGCAGGGCGGCGACGTGCCGGACGGTCTGACCGAGGAGATCCTCGGCGCCAAGGCCGACGTCACCTACGAATATAGCGAAGACCTATTTGCATAATCGACGGTCACACACGATGATCTCATCATGATACGGAACCGCACTGGATCACGGACATGTCCAGGGCGGTTTCACTTTCGGTAGGCAGGAATGACACCCAACACGATTAGCCATCCCATCCTTGCAGATACGGTCGAGCAGACCCGAAAAACCCTGTTCGGTGTTGCCGCCATCAGCTTGTTCATCAATCTGCTGGTCCTGGCAACCCCCATTTACATGCTGCAGATTTTCGAGCGGGTGCTGAAATCCCAGAACGTCGATACCCTGGTCATGTTGACGCTGATCTGCGGCGGCGCCTTGTTGGCGATGGCCGTCCTGGAAGGGCTGCGCGGCCTGATTTTCAGTCGCCTTGGGATTTGGATCGACCAGCGTCTCGGCGGTGAGGCCCTGGCCGGCAGCGTCACCAAGGGGCTCAGCTATGCCCGGGACCCGAGCGTCCAGGTGCTCCGTGATCTGGGCGTGGTTCGCGGGTTCCTGACCGGGCCCAGCATCATTCCCCTGATGGATGCCCCCTGGGTACCCCTGTTCCTGGCGGTCATGTTCTTGCTGCATTTCTGGCTGGGCGTCTTGGCGACCATCGGCGCGATCACCTTATTTGCCGTTGCCTATCTCAACGATCGGGCGACCCGGGAGTGGCAGGCGAAGGCGACGGGCGCTGCCGTCGCGGCCTTCCAGCAGGCGGAGACGGCTGTGCGCAATGCCGAGTTGATCCGCGCCATGGGCCTGCAGGGAAATATCCTGGCGAAGTGGCAGATGGCCACCTTGGAGGCCAATGCCGCTCAATTGCAGGCGGGCAGTCGGGCGACCATGTTCACGGCGACGTCGAAATTTATCCGACTGGGCCTGCAGATGGCTGTCCTGGGTGTTGGTGCCTTTTTGGTCATGCTGGGCGAGTTCAGCGCCGGCGCCATGATCGCCGGTTCCATCATCATGAGCCGGGCTTTGGCGCCGGTGGAGCAATCGATCGGATCGTGGCGCAGTTTTCTGAGCGCGCGGGGAAGCTATGGACGCCTGAAATCCCTGTTCGAAAGCCTGCCCGTTCGGCCTGACGCCATGCCCCTGCCGGCACCGCAGGGCCGCCTGGCCGTTGATGACGTGACCTTTGCCTTGCCCGGCCAGACGACGGCCATTCTGCGGGGCATCTCTTTCGAATTGGAGCCCGGCGAGTGCCTCGCGGTCATGGGTCCGAGCGCGTCGGGCAAGACGACCCTGGCGCGATTGCTGGTCGGTGCCCTGACGCCGCGCGTCGGTGCCATCCGGCTGGATGGCATATCGGTGAGCGATGCGGACCCACTGCAACTGGGGCCCCACGTCGGCTATCTGCCGCAGAACGTCGAGCTATTCAACGGGACCATCGCCCAGAACATTGCTCGGATGGGGACGCCCGACGCCGACGCCGTGGTCGCGGCGGCCAAGGTGGCCGGGGTTCATGAGCTCATCTTGCAGCTGGACAATGGATACGATACGGAAATTGGCGGGGCCGGCATGGTCCTGTCCGGCGGGCAACGCCAGCGCATCGCTTTGGCGCGTGCCGTCTACGGAAATCCGCGCCTCTTGGTCCTCGATGAGCCCAACGCGAACCTGGATCAGGATGGTGAACGGGCGCTTCTCCAAGCCCTGCAAACCATGAAAGCGGCAGGGGCGTGCGTGGTTGCGGTCTCGCATCGGCCGAGCATTCTGCGGGTTGCCGATCAGGTGATGATCGTCGAAGGTGGCATCGTCAATGCCTTGGGGCCCAGCGTCGAGGTCCGTGACGCCATCACCCAGGCGCAGAAGATCGCCATTGAGGAACGCACTGTCGAACAGCCGCAGATCGACGCCGGCAGTAGCGCGCAGCGCATCCAGGTCAATGTGAAATCGTGGCGCCAAATTGGATGCCGCGTTGGGAGAAACCGACAATGACAGCTGATTTCGATCGCAAAGAGCTGCCTGCGGCGGCCGGTACGACGACCGCCAACGACAAGATCGGCGTTGCGGCCTACATGGTCGCCGGGTTCTCCGTCATCGGCGTGTTTTTCGTTGGCTTCCTGGGCTGGGCCGCCATCGCGCCGTTGGACAGCGCCGCCATCGCCGTCGGCACGGTCAAGGTCCATTCGCACCGCAAGACCGTCCAGCACCTGGAGGGCGGCATCATCGAAACGATCAACGTTCGCGATGGCGATACGGTCACCGCCGGCGACGTCCTCGTCACCCTGGACGAAACCCAAGCCCGAGCCACCTTGGAACTCTACCGCGGCCGGCGTATCAGCCTGAGCGCCTTGGAGGCACGGCTGATCGCCGAGCGGGATGGCGCCGACGAGATCGAATTCCCGGCCTGGCTACGCGAAGTGGGTGTCCGGAATGCAGCCGAAAAGGCCATGCGCGGCCAATCGGCGACGCTCCGTAACAACCGCGAAACCCTTGGCGGCGAATCGGATATTCTGCGCCAGCAGATCGCTCAGCTGCACCAGGAAATCAGGGGTTTGACCGATCGGATCGACGCGGAAAGCCGGGAACTGGACATTGTATCCGAGGATGAAAAATCGGTGCGCGCCTTGTTGGGCAAGGGATATGCCCAAAAACCCCGGCTGCGCCAGTTGCAACGCGACGCCGCTCGGCTGGCCGGCTCAATCGCCCAGCACAAGAGCATGATCGCGCAAATCCGTCAGCGCATTTCCGAAACCCGCCTAAAGATCTCTCATCTGCAGAAAGATTTCCGCGAGCGCACCCTGCAAAAGCTGCAGGAGGTGCAGGCTCAACTCTCGGACGTTACCGAACACGTGCGTTCCGCATCCCACATCCTCAAGCGAACAAAAATTGTCGCGCCGATCAGTGGCACCCTCGTGAACGCTCAGGTACACACCGCCGGCGGCGTTGTCGCGCCGGGTGCCGCCCTCATGGAAATCGTCCCGAGCGGTGACAAGCTCATCGTCGAAGCGAAGGTCAATCCCCTCGATATCGACGTCTTCCGCAAGGGCGGGCGGGGGCGCGTGCGGTGGA
>JAYOFM010000196.1:0-3979 GCA_038117225.1 Rhodospirillales bacterium | reverse complement strand
CGTCGGCGTTTCCCTGCCGCAAGCCGCCTAGTCATCCCAGGTAGCGGTGGCGCGAAACGAAAAGACCGTCGATGTTGATCTTGCCGGTCGCTGTGTGCCGGTACGCCTCCGGACCAACAGCCGAGCCAGACGGCTGATTCTTCGCGTCGACGGCACAACCGGCGGTGCGGTCGTCACGCTGCCACCATTTACCTCGCAGGCGGAAGCACTTGATCTGGTGCGGCGGGAGCAGGCTTGGTTGCTGCGGCGCCTGGAACGAGCACCGACGTTCATTCCCTTCGCCGACGGAGTCCGGGTACCGTTGCTCGGCGTCGATCACACGATTCGTCACTTGCCGGAGCGGCGAGGTGTGGTTTGGCTAGAGGATGGCTTCATCATGGTCGCCGGCCAACCGGCCCACTTGGCCCGTCGGGTCGACGACTGGTTTCGCCGCCAGGCACGGGAACGCATCCAGCCCATGGCCCAGGAATTGGCGGCGCGTCTCGGCGAGCGTGTCGGCCGGGTAACCGTGCGCGATACCCGTTCACGCTGGGGCTCCTGCGCCGCCAACGGCAACCTGTCGTTTTCCTGGCGCCTGGTGATGGCGCCGGCCTTCGTGTTCGACTATGTGGTCGCGCACGAGGTCGCGCATCTGGTGGAGCGAAATCATGGCCCGCGCTTTTGGGCCCGCGTCGCCGATCTCGTCCCCGAGGTCGAGCGCGCCCGTGCCTGGCTCAATCACCACGGCGAGGAATTGCATCGCTATGGGCGCGGCTAGATTTTCTTGCGCATGAAACTTTCCGGCGGCACCCAAGTTTCGGGCATTTCGCTATTCGCCCAGCGACACATGGCCTGCAACACGGGTAATAGGGTTTCGCCGCGCCGGGTCAACGCGTAGGCATGACGGCGCGGTCGTTCCTGATACGGTGATTTGGTGATCAGCCCGACATGTTCCATGCGCTTCAGGCGATCGGCCAGAATGTTGGTGGTGATTCCCTCCGGCGAGGCGAGAAACTCACCGAATTTTCTTTTCCCCGTGAACAAGTCGCGGATGACGACCAATGACCATCGGTCGCCGACCAAATCAAGCGTCGCGGCGATGGGGCAGCCAGACCGTTCGGGTGTCAATTTTACGGCGTCAGACAAAATCTCGTCCATGATATTTAGTCACTTGCGAACTGCAATTGACTTTCCTAGTATGACACTTGCACATCGAAAGTCATAACATGGGAGATCACGATCATGGAAACGGTTTTTTCCGGCGGCTGCCTTTGCGGCGCCGTGCGCTACGAAAGCACCGCTGCACCCGTCGTCTGCGGCCACTGTCAGTGCGACGATTGCCGGCGGTCCAGCGGCAGTGGTCATTGCTCGCACGCGGGCGTGCCAAAAGCCGCGGTAAGGATCACTGGAAATGTCAGCACCTATGACAAGGCCGCCGACAGCGGCAATATGGTAACCCGTGCATTTTGTGGAACCTGCGGTGCCGCGACCCATTCGCTTAATTCCGCCATGCCGGATTTGATTTTCCTCCGCGCCTCCAGCCTGGATGATCTAGAAGTTTTCCGGCCGCAGTTGATCGTCTATGCGGCACGCGCCGCAAGCTGGGATCACATGGACCCGGCGCTACCAGCTTTTGCCGAAATGCCACCGCCGGACGATATGCCGATCAAGGTCTAACGCGCCCATGGCCCATGACAAGGCTGCCGCCGACCGTCTGCGCATCGCGCTCGCGCGGCGAACTGACTATACCGAACGCGCCATGTTCGGCGGCATCTGCTTCTTCCTCGCCGGCAACATGCTCTGCGGTACCGGGCGGACCAGTTACATGTTCCGTGTTGGCAAGGACAGCGAGGCCGAGGCCCTTGCACGAAAAGGCGCCGCCATCATGATGCTCGGAGGCAAACGGATGGGCGGCATCATCGAAGTCGATATTGATGATTTAACCGTCGAGGATCTGGACGAATGGCTGGCGCTCGCCGAACGCTTCGTCGGCGCCTTGCCCGCAAAGGGCGCCAAAACCTAGCGCGGGCGCGGGTCGATAAGGCCAGTGACCCGACCGGCACCCGTCAATGCGAAACGTAACACCTGGGCGCGGCGCCGTGCGGCATTGATCGGCGATTCAATGGCGGGCCGGATGACCGTGGCATCATGCGCATCGGCGATAATCAGGCCGATATTGTCGGGCAATCGCTCCCGCGGAAAGGCATCGTCGACGGCAAAATAAAACCAGTCAGCATAGGGCAGATATTCCGGCCACTTGGCATCGGCGCGCAGATCGGCAAGCGACGATTTGACCTCGACGACGGCGAAACGGCCGGTCTTGTCGAGCCCGGCGACGTCGACGCGACGTCGCGAGGTCAGCTTGAACTCCGTAAGGCAGCAAAACCCCATGTCGCCGAGCAACCGCATGGTGCCTCGTGTCACCGCGCCGGTTGTCGTCGTCGGATCTGGAATTGGAATCCGGGGATGTGGAAGATGATATTTGTTCATTTTATGTTCCAATCTTATGAATATTTTTATCCGATATTGCGCACACGTCGCAAGCGCCTTGCGATCGACGAACTAGCCCCTGAAAATGGTGCCATGCGGCAGGTACAGACACAGATCGAGGTCGCCACAAACGGGCGCGGGCTCTATGAGGTGACGGGTGACGTGGTCGGCTGGACGCGCGAACAGGACATCATGTGCGGCTTGCTGACCGTTTACTGCCGACACACATCAGCGTCTCTGACCATTCAGGAAAACGCCGATCCGGATGTCATGCGCGACCTTGAGGATTTCTTCCAACGACTGGTTACCGATGATCCGACGCAGTACCGCCACACCGCGGAGGGGCCGGACGACATGCCCGCGCACATCCGCGCCGCGTTGACTGACGTGTCGCTCAATATTCCCATCAATGACGGTCGACCGGTCCTTGGCACGTGGCAGGGGATTTACCTGTTCGAACACCGGATACGCGCGCACGCGCGGCGGCTGATGCTGCATCTTGTTGGCGCTTAAGCGATCAGCCCTCAACCATTCGGGAACTCGGAAACCGCGCGGTGACCGTGGTCCCGACCCCGACCTCACTGTCGATGACGAGTTCCCCGCCATGTGCCTCGACCATGGCGCGGGCAAGGTATAACCCGAGGCCCGAACCCTCATGCGGACGGGTCATGATGTCACCGACTTGCTGAAACGGTTCGGTGACCCGTGCCAGCTCTTCGGCCGCGATTCCAATACCGTTGTCGGAAACGCTGATGTCGAGTCCGCCGTGGCCCGCCGGCATGGCGGCCACCTTGATTTGCCCCTCTGGCGGCGTGAACTTGACGGCGTTGGACAGCAAGTTGAGCAGCACCTGACGAAGTTGACGATCATCGGCAATGAGAGGGGACAGGCCGTCGACCGTGGCATTGTCGATGTCGATTCCCGATCGAGCGGCCGATTCGGCGATCAGGCCGACACACTGCGCCACCAAGGCAGCGACATTGATGGAAGCTTCCTGCAGCGTCATCGTGCCGGCTTCGATGCGCGCCACGTCGAGAATATCGTTGATAACCTCGAGCAGGTGGGTTCCGGAAAAACGAATATCTTCTGCATACTGGCGATGTTGTTCATCAATATCCGGGCCGAAATTTGGATCAGCGATGAGGGTCGAAAAGCCAATGATTGAATTGAGCGGCGTGCGCAGTTCATGGCTCATGTTGGCAAGAAATTGTGATTTGGCGCGGCTCGCCGCCTCGGCCGCATCGCGCGCGCTGATCAGCGCGGCCCGGACAACGGCGATTTCCGTGATATCGGTGATGAATGTGCCAATAGCGATGGTCGCACCAGCGGTATCCACCAGCGGAAACTTGTGCACCAGGGTATTGATGGACGTGCCGTTATCGAAGGCTTCCGTCAGTTCCTCGGTCAAGGCCTCCCGCGTTTCGACAACCCATCGATCCATCTTCGTCGCGCGATCCGCATGCTGCTTGGAGGCAAAGTCGTAGATCGTCTTACCGAGGAGGTCCTTCTC
>JAYOFM010000195.1:0-4086 GCA_038117225.1 Rhodospirillales bacterium | reverse complement strand
TGAGAATGATCGACGGGGCGGCGAAGAGCTGACTGACCGTGAGACCGAAATAAAAGATGCCGAAATCAGCGGTTTCGAGGATTTGCGCCGTGACAATGGCCAGCAGGAAGTTGAGCGCCAGCCCCGGCGCCACGACGAACAACAACATGGCAGCGCGCCGAACCACGGACTCGCGCCACGCCCCCTGGCTGAGGCGGCGATCCCAGGCACGAAGGAATCGGAACGACTGGTTCGGATCGTCAGACGACACGGCGGCACACCCGCGTGGTGATGGAGCGCCTAGATACATCATACAACGCACCGCGAAAAGCGGGATGGCCAAGTCGCGCACACCGGCGCGCCATGAAAACTGTTTGCAATCCGTCGGCGTTGGCGGTTTTCTCTCGCCGAGCCCTTCCTCGCCCAGTGTTGGGCGGCCCACAGCATCTGCGTGTTCCCCATGCCTGATGGCTTCGAGCTGGCGGTCGTCGTCCCGATCCTCAACGAAGAGAATATCCTCGAGACGAACCTGTCGTTTTTCGCAGAGGCCTGCGACCGAATCATCGGCGCCGGGCGCTGGCATTACGTCATTGTCGATAACGGCAGCACGGACACCACGCCTCAAATCATTGACCGCCTGCTGCAACGCTGGCCCGGATCGATCAAGGTCTTGGAGCCGGAACCGAATTACGGCAACGCCTTGAAGGCTGGCCTGCGCGCGGTGACCACGCCGTGGGCCAAGATCATCGACGTGGAACAATGGGACATTCCGTTCGTGGCCTGGTCCTGGTCGGCGAAAGACGATTACGACCTACTAATCGGTTCCAAGCGCGCCGACCCTACGATCAATTACCAGTCGCCTTATCGATTGCTGCTCAGTTGGGGTCTCAATTCGCTGATCCAGCTATTCTTCCGCTATCCCGGGTCGGACACACATGGACCGAAGCTGCTGCGCATGGCGACCATGAAGCCGATTCTGGATGTCTGCACACTGTCGCGCGGGCAATTCGATTCGGAATTCGTTTTGCGCGCCCTGCGGCGTGGACTGTGGGTCTGCGAGGCGCCGGTGATCTATCGCGAACAAAGGCCGCCGCGCAATCTCATGTTCAAGAAAATCTTCTGGAACATCCGTGCCTTTAACCGCCTGCGCCGCATTCTCAAGGACACGGAATACGAAGATTTCGTCAAGCTGCGCCGCTATGCCCGCCCGGATGTTCTGGCCGCCATGCCGAGTGATCTGCGCGACGACTTTCCGCAACCGCCGGCCTAATTCGCCGTGCGCGGCCTTGCCTGAAGGCGCCGCAAGGCAGCCGATCCATGCAAGAGTTCTGTGGCCGCGAATGCGTTACCACGCGCCGACATATGCCCCTTGAACAGTTCGGCAAACACCAACTTGTCTCGGGCCAGCGCGGCGCGAAGCGGTTGGAACAGATCAACAACCTCAATGCCGTTGGTCCGAGCACAGGCCATGACCTTGAGTAAATCCTCTTCACGCTTGCCAGCAATCACCAGATGCGCCGGATACTGCACGAACAACACCTTCTCGGCCACCGGCAGCGCCGCGATGCGGGCCATCAGGGCACAGGACACGGCGACGCCCTGGTCGTGCTCGACGATGCTGAACCGGCTTGAGCGCCAGGCTTCGGGGAACGTCCGCAGCAACACATGGTGCAGCAAAAAGCTATAGCCCAGTACCTGGCGCGCCACGCGAATAACCTCTTCGCGCGCGCGGTTGGCGGGGTTGTCGATGCGCCGGGCATTCTCCTCGGCGGTGGTCATCGTCAATTGACCATCAACGAGGTGAAACATGGGTTTCGCGGTACCCATGCGGGCGCTCATTTCAACCCGGCGGATATCGTGCGGTATCATGCCGATGATTAGGCCATCCGGCTTCAGCCGTTCGACCAACTGCCGGGCACGCAGGTAGCTCTGGCCGATGCCGTAATCGAACACTCCGGCATTCAGGACCCGCGCCGCGATCAGACGTTCCAGCGCCGCGACCCAGGTTTGGTGATCCGACACCTGGTCTCCATAGGTAAACGAATCCCCGGCGGCGACGATCAGCGGCCGGGGCGCCAGCGGCGGCGGTTGACCATTGGAGCGAATGAAACCCTCGCCGACAGTCAGCGTCTCGCCTTTCCACCCTTCGATCCGGCCCGGTTTCGGCAGGAAACCCAGCAACGGATCCCGCACCGCCGGGTAGATATCGCCCTGGATAACGTCGATGTTTTCGTCGACCGAGTAGTTGCGCCACTGGAAGGCTTTTTCCTGGACGACGAAGAAATAGCCGTAGACACGCGTCGCCAATTCCACCGGCACGAACAGGGCCAGCAGGATCAGCAAATTAATGACGATGATGCGAACGATCTTCATGGCCTGACGAAATAGCAGATTAATTCACCGCTGACGACGCGTGACATCGCCGTGGCGGTTGCCGCCGCCATTCCTGGTCGCCACAATCGCGCCATGAGCAACACGCCTGATATGGACGCCCTGCTGGCCAAGGCCGAAGCCGATCATCGGGCCGGCCGCTTGGCGGCGGCCGTGGATGGATATCGCCGCGTCCTCGGCCACCATGGCGATGTCGCCGATCTGCACGTCAATCTGGGCGTGGCACTCAAAGGTTTGGGGCAAGTCGCCGCGGCGGAGGCGAGCTATCGTCGCGCTATTGAGCTTGATCCGGACTCGCTGGCCGGCCAGTTCAACCTTGCCAATCTATTGCGCGAGGACGGCCGCGCCGTTCTGGCGCTTGACCACTACCGGCGCGCTCTCGCGGTGGCGCCCGGCAGCGTTCAGGTCCGCAACAATCTCGGCGCCACGCTCTACGATCTCGGCGATATCGACGCGGCGGTCGCGACCTACCGCGACGCCCTTGCCCTGGCGCCGGATAACGCCGAGGCGCTTAACAATATGGGTAATGTGTTGCAGCGCCTGGGCCGGTTGGACGAGGCTGAACGGCACCTAAGGGCAGCCGTCGCGGCATCGACGGATGACGCGACGCTGCGGCTCAACCTCGGCGGGGTGCTGCAAGTACAGGGCCGCTATGACGAGGCCATGGCCGAATATGACCGCGCGCTGACCATCGATCCCGGCCATATCAAGACCCGGCTGAAACGCGGCACGTTGATGGCCCTGCGCGGTGATTGGCGGAACGGTTTCGCCGAGTATTTATGGCGTTGGAAAGACCCAATGACGCCGCCTCGCCCACCGCTGCCGGGTCTTACGCGCTGGAACGGCGACCCGCTCGACGGCGACGGCATTCTGCTGTGGTCGGAACAGGGTTACGGAGATGCCATCCATCTCTCCCGATACGCGCCGCAAGTGGCGGCGCGCGGCGGACGGACGGTGTTGGCGGTGCCGCCGGCGCTGGTGCCGATAATGACGGGCATGACGGACATGGAGGTCGTCGCCAATCCAGCCATGGCGCGCACGCCATTGACGCACGAGGCATCGCTAATGGATCTGCCGCACCTGTTCGCCTCGACCCCGGACAACGTGCCGAATGCGGTTCCCTATCTGGGCGCCGACGCTGCGACGGTCGCGCAATGGTCGACGCGGCTCGGCCCACCCACGTTGGCGCGGCGGGTCGGCGTCATCTGGGCAGGCAACCCGTCACAACCTCATGATTATACCCGCACCATTGGCTACCAGAATTTTCGTCAAATTTTCAAGATCGACGGCACTTCATTTTACAGCCTGCAGGTCGGTACAGACGGAATAGACCGTACCAGCCTTGCCGACGACGGCGTGATCGACCTGGCCCCAGAATTGACGAACTTCGCGGAAACGGCGGCGGCCATGGCATCGCTTGACCTGATCATCTCCGTCGACAGCGCGCCAGCCCATCTTGCCGGCGCCATCGGCAAGCCCGTCTGGATTTTGCTGTCGTTCGACCCGGATTGCCGATGGCTGCTGGATCGCGACGACTCGCCATGGTATCCGACGGCGCGCCTGTTCCGCCAGCCAACCCCCGGTGATTGGCAGAGCGTCCTTCAACGGGTGACAGTGACGCTCAGTCAGCGCATCGACATTGGCACGCGTTGAAAACCCGTATTGACCTGCGACCACGCCACCTATCTATTCCTCTCACAAAAGACTATGCATACA
>JAYOFM010000194.1:2511-4126 GCA_038117225.1 Rhodospirillales bacterium | reverse complement strand
CCAGTTTGGCTTCCTCTACCTTGTGTAGATAATGGACTTCCTCAACGACAACACCATCACGATCAAGGAATAGGGCAGGTTGCGGCGCCTGTGCGCGCGGCGCGTTGGGGCGTGTCAGGACCTGGCACCAAATATGCTCAGCATCGATCTCGGCACCGAATGGCAACGCCTTGATATTAGTCATGGAAACATCCGCATATGTACGTATACCCTCGCCGCGAAAACGAGTGCTATAATGGCTTCAAGATGGGGGCAAGCCTCCAGTAACACAGCGTTAGATTTGGCAGCCGCAAGATGTCGCCACGTACCGACGAAAAATCCAGTCAAGACACGCCCGTGGGCCTTGCGCGCTGCGGTGCCCGATGGGCGCTGTTGATCTTCGGCTGGGCCAATGTGGTTCTGGGAATTATCGGCATCGTGATACCGGGGCTGCCGACAACAGTATTCCTACTCATTGCGCTGTGGGCCTTTTCGAAGAGCTCCGAACGCTTCCAGATGTGGTTGTGGAATCATCCACGCCTCGGCCCACCAATTCGAGCCTGGCATGAACATCAGGTCGTTCCCGTCCGCGCCAAATTCCTGGCGGCGACCATGATGTCGGGAAGTTTCGCCTACGTGACGTTTTTCGTTGCCGAGGACTGGTTGTTGCCTTCGATTATGGCGGCGGTGATGGTTCCAGCTGCGGCATTTGTGCTGACCCGTGCCAGCAACGTGCCCGAAAGATCGGCCGTCACCGTCCGGGCTGACTGAGTCCAGTTTATAGATTTTCCAGCAGCGGAAAATCCGCGAGCGGCACCGCGCCTTCGCTGGTGATATGGACGAGTTGCTCCAGCTTGACGCCTTCGCGACCGCCGACGGCACCGATATAACTCTCGACACAAACGGTCATGTTTTCGGCGAATTCACCATCATAGCCTTTGATCGCGTAGTCCTGCGGATAAGCGATATACGGGTACTCACCGCACAGCCCGGCGCCGTGGATCATCGCCATATAGCGATTGGGCAGATAGAGATCCGGCATGGTCCAGCAGCGGTCAACGAATTCCGAAAACCGCAATCCTGGTTTCAGTAGCCCCATGTTGTGAGTGATCTGTTCGTGAGCGAGCGCATAAAGCGTCTGCTGGTCGCCATTCGCTCGATCACCGCCAGCGACGAAGGTACGCGAAATATCGGCGAAATAACCGTCGAGGCCGATCATATCTGAATCGACGGCGACAAGATCGCCGGGTTCGATAACCCGGTCCGAGCATTCACTGAACCAAGGATTTGATCGTGGACCGGAACTGAGCAGCCGGGTTTCGATGTATTCGCCACCATGCAGGCCGTTCACTCGGTTGAGTTCCGACCAGGCTTGAATTTCGGTGACGCCCGGTACCAGGGCATCACGCACGGCGCCGAGGGCGAGGCCGCAAACGGAAAGTGCCGCCGTCATGCCTGCGATCTCATCCGGCGACTTAATGGCGCGCGCTTGTTCAGCCGGTTCTTGACCATCGACGACATTGACCCCAAGTCCGGTCAGAGCGCGCAGGCCTTCCGGGTTGACCTTATCGACGGCAAGGCGTCGATTGCCGCCGCCGTGAATTGCCACGAGATCGGCAATCTCACCAGCCCACAT
>JAYOFM010000194.1:0-2501 GCA_038117225.1 Rhodospirillales bacterium | reverse complement strand
CCCGTTCGCCGACACGACTACCGGATGTGAAATAAAACCAGCTAGTGCCTGGTCTGATCTCGTCGATGGTCTCGAGCCCATCCAGCAAATGATTACAGCTTTGGAATTCAAACATCACCACGGGCCCTTCCGTGGCGACGAACACGTAGCGGGCTGGCCGGTGCATGGTCCACAGTTGCATGTTCCGACTGCCAGTGGCGTAGCGCACGTTATGCGGATCGACAAACAAGCCGCCGGCGAGGTCCCTGGCAACCAGCTCCGCGCGAAGCCGGTCGAGGCGATAGCGGTTGATGCGTTTTGCGGCAGCGGCGTCAGTCATTGAACCAAGTCCGTGGTTCCTTGGCGAACACTCGGTGCACCATGGGCTCAAACGCCGACAATGGCATTGTGTCGTAATCCGGATCAAATGCGGTCTGATCCCAGCGATCACAGAAACGACAGGTGGCTTCAAACGCCGGATGCCCGCGGTAACGGTCGCGTGCGTTGGGGTCCATGCCAATCTTGTCGAAGAAATGAAACCCCTGAAACAGTGGGTGCTTGCCAACGACCCATAAGTTCTCTTCCGAGACATAGGGCTTGAGGATTGCCGCGGCGAATTCACCATGATTATCCGGCGCTAATTCGTCGCCGATGTCGTGTAACAGCGCGACCACCACGGTTTCCTCATCGGCGCCATCGCGGTGCGCTCGGCTTGCCGTTTGCAGCATATGCGTCAGATGGTTGACCGGTGCCGGCGGCGAACCAGCTGTCATGCCCTTCAACATACCAAGCAGCTTGTCAGCGAGCCGTAGCCGATCTTGATCATGGTCGGCATACATCTTGACCAAATCCTCCGCCGACGCTGTGGCAAGGCTGGTGAAGGTGCAGGGCCCCGCATCATCCATGGCGTCATTCTCCGTCATCCAACACTCACATCGTAAATCAAGGCTGACGACGCCTTGGCATTGATCGCGACAGCGTTCTTGTGAATTCGCGACGTTCAGGATGCGTTGGCGGCGTCACTATCCAGTAAATGCAAGCCGACAACGCCAATGATGATCAAACCTAAGCAGGTGATTCGGGCCGCACCAGCCGGTTCATCGAACCATAGGATCCCGATCACGGCTATAAGTGCGGTACCGATGCCGGCCCAGATAGCATACGCGCCACCCACCGGAATAGTGCGCAGGCAGAGGCCCAGGAACGCAAAGCTGATGATATAGGCGATCACCGTAAGGCCGGCGAATTCGATCTTGCTAAGGCCGTCAGAGAGCTTTAGCGAGATCGTGCCGGAGACCTCAAATCCGATCGCGAGCGCGAGATAGAGCCATGCCATCACGTATCCTTCAATCTGCTCGATGGGTGGTAACTTCGCCTGGGGATTGTTAGCCTTGGCGGATCACGCCGGCAAGCAATCTGCGGATCGTATCGCCGGGAATGGACGAATTCATGGACGCTCAATTGCTGCCGCTCGTTGCCGCCGTGGCTGCCTTTATCCTTTGGCATGTTATCATGGCTGGTGATCGCGTGCGTGGAGCGTTGGTTGGGCGATTGGGCGCGACACGCTTTGCCGGTTTGTTTTCGGCCGGCGCGCTGATCACATTGGCGTTGGCGATCTTGGCCTATGGCCATGCGCCTTATTCGGAACTTTGGGACGCACCGACATGGGTGCGGCATATATCACTTTCTGTGATGCCGGCGGCCTGCATTCTGATTATCGCCGGCGCGTCGACGGCGAACCCGAGTACCGTTGGCATGGGTGGCCCCGAGGCCGGTTCAGTGAAGGTCGTCGGTATCCTCACCATCACCCGCCATCCTCTTATGTGGGGTATTGGCCTATTTGGTCTTGTCCACATGCTGGCCAACGGAGATGTCGCGTCGCAGATATTGTTCGGCGGCATCAGCGTGTTGGCACTGTTGGGGACACTCCGTCTTGATGCCAAGAAACGCCGTGTTATGGGGCGAAAATGGGAGGAATTTGAGTCCCGGACATCGAACCTGCCATTCGCCGCCGTCACCGCCAAGCGGGTGGCCCTCGATCTCGCAGGTATCGGTTGGCCGCGCGTACTCGGCGGTTTGGCGCTCTACGCGGTGATGTTGTTCATACACGGCGAGGCCTTCGGCACGGTCCCTTGGCGCATCTGAAAACGCGACACCGCGTATCTTCCTGATTTAAGTCAAAGCGGAGCTTTCGCGATGTTGGCACTCTTACGGTCTTACAACCGTCGGAGTGGATTAGCCGGTGTTTGAATTTCGTATCCATGGGCGAGGCGGGCAGGGCGTTGTGACGGCGGCGGAGCTGCTGTCCGTTGCTGCCTTCGACGAAGGCCGCCACGCGCAAGCATTCCCCAGTTTCGGGTCCGAACGCATGGGGGCGCCGGTGGTGTCTTACTGTCGCATCGACGACAAGGAAATTCGTCGCCGCGAACCGATCGAGGCACCCGACGCGCTGATTATACAGGATTCCACGTTGCTCAATTCTGTCGATGTTTTCGGCGGACTGAAATCGACCGGATACATCC
>JAYOFM010000193.1:0-4146 GCA_038117225.1 Rhodospirillales bacterium | reverse complement strand
GTCCAGAACCTCGAGAATTTCCACCGGTTCGGTCTTACCCTTGACGACCACCAGGTCGATGTCACGGATGCGGTAGGTGCCTTTCAACTTCTTGTAGGTGAAATTGGAAATAAGAATTCGAGCCGAATACTGCTTGCACGCGGATTCCAGACGCGCCGCTAGGTTCACGCCATCTCCGATCATGGTGTAATCCATGCGCTTGGGCGAACCAATGTTGCCGGTGACGACGGAATCGGTGTTCAATCCAAGTCCCATGTCGATGGGCATGTCGCCGCGCGCCTCGCGTTCCTTGTTCCACTCCCAAAGTTCGCTGATCATGGCGATGCCCGCGCGCAGAGCGCGGTCTTCGTCGTCATCGTGCGGGATCGGCACGCCAAAGCCGGCCATGATGGCATCGCCGATAAACTTGTCGAGCATCCCGCCCTCGCGCGAAATGCATTCGACCATGATCGTGAAATACTCATTCAGCATCTTCACGGTGCCTTGCGGCCCGAGTGATTCCGTCAGCGTGGTAAATCCGCGCACATCCGAAAACAGCACCGTCGCCTCGACAGCCATACCACCCAGAGCGTCGTCGCCGCCGGCCAACAACTGATCGGCAAGGCCAGGATCCATGTAGCGCGACATGGTCGACTTCATGCGTTTCTCACTGGAGATGTCCTCGATCATGAACATCAGACCGAGTTTTTTCTCCTCCGGTCCCAACAGTGGCAGCGTGGTGACGTTGCAGGAGACCTTCTCGCCTTCCAGAAACTCCAATTCCGCATCGACGGCGATATCGCCGACGCCCTCTTCCGCGACCTTGTTGCCTTTTTCCATCAACCAGGCATTGGGGCCGGTGAAGAATTCCTCGGCGCTCTTGTTGATGACCTCGTCCGGCTTGGTATGAGTGATGCGATGGCCAGCGGCGTTGCAGGTAACAATCTTGCCGTCTTCGTCCAGCGTGATAACGCCGTTGGTCATGCTCTCCAGCATGCTCTCGTTGTAGTTCTTCATGTTCTGGACGTCTTCGAACAGCTTGGCGTTCTCCAACGCGATGGCGATCTGCGAAGTAAAGGCCTTGAGGCGCGATTCGTCCTCATCATTGAAGGGGCCGCCGCGCTTGTTCAGTACCTGAGTGACGCCGATAACCTTCGCGTCCTTGTTGGTTACCGGAACACACAGAATTGAGCGCGTGAAGAATCCAGTCTGCTTGTCGAAACCCGGATTGAACCGCAGATCGGCGTAGGCGTAGGGGATATTGACCGTCCGTGCCGAGGTGAACACCGCACCGGCGATGCCAAGATGGTTGGGCAGACGAATTTCACCTATCGAATCGCCCATGGCGACACGTGAGAAGAGCTCATTGGTTTTCGAATCATTGATGAACAGCGTGCCGCGTTCGGCGTTCAACATGCGCGTCGCTTCGCTCATCACCTTGCTTAGCAGCGACCCCAATTCCAACTCCGAGGTCACGTCCGTGACGATATCCAGGAATTCCATTTCCTGCTCACGGGACTTGCGCATTTTCTCGACGAACTGGGTGCTTTGAAGCGCCACCGAGGCCTGGGTAGTCATGGCTTCAAGCAGGTTCAGGTCTTCCTCGGTAAACACGCCCTTCTTCTTGTTCAATACCTGGATGACGCCGATGATGTCGCCTTTGACTGTCCGCACCGGCGCACAAACGATATTGCGGGTAAGGAAGCCAGTCTGCTCATCGACGCTGCTGTTAAAACGAGAATCAGCGTAGGCGTCATGAATGATCAGGCCTTCGCCCGACGTAAAGACGGCTCCCGCGACGCCGGACGTATTCAGAATGCGAATTTCCCTTTGAAAATTACCCTGGGCAAATCTCGAGTAAAGCTCGTCCGTGGCCACGTCGTTGAGAAACAGCGTTCCGCGTTCCGCTCCCAGTTCCCACGTCGTCATTTCGACCAGTGTTTCCAGGACTTCGTCCAGGCTTTCGATCGCGGCGCAACGTCGTGAAACGTTGAGTAGCATTTCCGCCTGTTTCAACTTGCGTTCTGCCTGACGCAGCATGGTGGTGCGGTCGAGTTTCTTGGGTTTCGTCTCCGTGTTTACCGGCGAATCGACGGCAGCCGAATCTGCCACGCGTGGTCGCCGGTGCGGCGCCCTTTCGGTTTTCCCGCGGGGGCGGATGCTACTGGCCATCACGCGCCTCCGCAGTGGGGGGCGACGTCGGGCGCATCCGCGCGACTCTACGCGTCGCTTTCAGCACAGCCGGCTGTGGCGCCGCCGCTTCGAGTTCAGCAATGCGCTCGGCCCGTTGTTCCAACTCGTCACGTAAAGAGGCGATGGTCTGCTGTAGCTGGCCTGTCTCGTCACGGGCCGCACGCTCCTGATTTTGCAGCTTGTCTTCGTAAGTGAATTTGATGCCGTCGAGTTCGTCACGCAAAGCCTGAGAGGTTGCCTTGAGTTGACGAATTTCATCGGCCGACGCGGCGACCGCTTTCTGGATCGAATCTTCCTTATCGGCGCGGACAACATCCATCTCGTCGCGCAATGCCTGTGCCGTATCCTTCAATTGCTTGATCTCATCAGCATTGGCGGCCACGGCTTCCTGGACTTTCTGTTCGCCGGCGTGGCGTAAATGTTCCAGTTCATCGCGGATCGCCTGGGCGGCATCCTTAAGCTGCTTGATTTCGTCGATGGATTCGGAACGCGCATTGGTAATGCCCTGTTCCTTCTCGACCTGGGCACGCTCCAACTCTTCGCGCAGGGCGTTGACTGTTTCCTTAAGCTGGCGTGTCTCCAGCTGGATAAGCCGCGCCTCGTCGGTTTCAACATCTTCCGTCACTTTATGCACTTCTATGCTCATGATCGATATTCATTGTTTCTGATTAATCGATTGAACCCCATGACGATATCATAGAATTTTGCGGCCTATTTGGCACCAAGTAATTCGTTCGTGCGATTGCACCCTTTCGAATAGCAATCGCACACGTTTACCAAAGACCACAGCGCTTCTGCTCAAGCCGATAGGCTGCGGGTGTGTCGAGGCGGGCATTAGCGGCGTCCATTTCGCGGTTCATCTGATCGAAAAGCGGCTGAATGCGCGATTTTAGGCGAGCGTGGACGGCGTTCGCCGCAGCCTCTGGTGTCGCGGCGGTGATTGCGCCCAAGGCCGCGGCCTCGCGATGCAATCGTCGCTCGACGCGCGGCGCATATGCCTCCAAGGTTCGTCGAAAAATGGCCACGTGTTTGTTTTCGTGATCAAGAATTGCCCGATGTTCGCAACTGCCCGGGCGGTAACGTCGAGCGACGTAAACGTCCAGTCGTTCATATCCGAGAAATGCGTCCGCGCGAACGAGCGACGCGCAAACTGGTCCGCGCCCACGCGACACAGCGTTGACCTGTACTTTCAGCGAAAAATTGAGATCAGTGATGGTCAGGCCCACAGGTTTCCATCCGGGAGCCGTCGCCGTCGCCGCGCCGCGCCGCTGTCGCTGCATGGCGGTCAACTGGTTACGGGTGTGCCCCTTGTGGTGAGCAATGCGGCCGCGATCCGTCTTCATATTGATGCGAGGCTCTTCGGTCGGCGCCGGGCAAGCCGACTGGGCCGCCCGAGCATCCGTCGTGATAAACATCGTGCCAAACACCAGGGTGGCGGCCGTTAGACCAAGCAGCACACTCCGTTTCCTTATCCACGAGTTCGCAACTCGTGATTATAGCCGCGACAAGCCGGAAGGTAAAAAAGCTTCAGGCCTTTCGTCAGGGGTGCTTGGCAAGACGAAACATGACGCGCACGCCGTCACCAAGGCTCAACTCTTCCAAAATTTGGAAATGTGGTGCGAGCGCGTCGCGGAATTTATCAACGTCGAGGTCTTCGTAGAGGCGGTCGCGACCGCGGGAGATGCGGCGGAAATTCTTGTCCGAGGGATCGACGTATTCAACCACCGCGTGGCTGCGCGTTAAATCAGCCCACATGGCTACCACGTCTATCACCGGTACCCGTTCGCTGACGACGAGGTGATGAAACAATGCCAGCGCTAGGACAATATCGAACTGCCCCGTCGCGCGGTCGAGCAACGAGGCACATTCCATGTTTCGCCACCCGGTGGCCGGTGTCGGCGCCGCAATATTGCCGACGAGTGGTAACACATCCGCACCGGCGACCACGCGTGGCAGATTCGGCTGCCGTCGATT
>JAYOFM010000192.1:0-4162 GCA_038117225.1 Rhodospirillales bacterium | reverse complement strand
TCGATCTCGATCGCGCCCGTTTCGATAAATTCACCAGCGTCCATCATCCGCCGCGGGAGCCGCTGTTACCGACCTGGAGCGGGTCGGTAGCGCCACGACGGAGCATATCCACGCGGCGACGCGCGCCACGGAGCGTGCCTCGACTAATCTTGAGGGGATTGGCGGCGCATTGAGCCGCCATACCGAGGAATTGGAGAGTTCGCTTGGACGGGCGCGCGAGCGTTTGACCGACGTGGGCGGAATTTTGCACAAGAATGCCAACGACCTGAATGATATCTACCATACCGCGACCAGCCACGTGCAGGCGTTTTCGGACACACTGCGCCAGCAATCCACTGGTCTCGCCACGGCGTCGACGGAAGCCGTTTCCGACCTTGGCAAGGTCGGCGATCAGATGCAGGTGCAGACGCGCGACATGGCGACCAATGTCGACAAGGCGGCACAGTTGCTTAACCTCATCGCTGACGCGCTCGGTCGCCAATCTAGTAATGTCAACGAGGCTTCGGAGCGTGCGACGACCAATGTTGAGCGGGTCAACATGGAGCTTCGCGAATCGGAACGTGAACTCGGCGGCATCGCCGAGCGAAGTGTCGCCAGCATGCGTCAGGCCGGCCAAGTGATGCGTGAGGGCGCACACGACCTGTCGGTATCGGTCAAAAAATCGCAGGCGCAGATCGGTGACATGGGCGAAACACTGAAAGAGCGGTCGCGCCAATTGGAGGCTACCGCCGATCAGGCCGCGGACCATCTGGGTCGTATCGCCGATGCATTGCGCAATCATTCATCGGAAGCCACGGTCGCCGCCGATACCAACACCGCCAAGCTGGGCGATGTCATCGAGACCATGCGAGAACACGCCCGCGCCATTACGCGGGAGACCGACGAGGTTCTGGGCCGCCTAGAAGGCGGCACGGATGTGCTCAAGCATCAGCTCGATCAGTTGGCGCATACGTACAACCAGGCCGAACATGGTCTCGATCGACTGGGGACGGCGATCAGCCATCGCTCAAAGGAAGTGGCGGAGAATACTGATGATGCCATCGGCCGCGTCGCCGCATGGGAGAAATCGGTTCGCGCTCATTCGGATAACATTCAGCGGGTCACCGGTACGGTGGCTCGCCAATCACAGGAGATTACGCGTGCCCTGGGCGCTCAGACGCAGGAAACCCGAACCGCCGCGAACGAGGCGCGAGCGTTGCTGGCGGCCTTGCAGGACCGTACGTCGACCGTTGGAATCGACGACTTCATGCGCCAGGCAACGTTTATTTCCGAACGACTGCAATCGCTCGCCGTCGATATGAATCGGGTGCTGGAAACGGAAATTTCGGAAGATGATTGGAAGCGCTACAACAAGGGCGAAACCGGTGTCTTCGTGCGTAAGATGCTGGGTTTCCGCGACCGGGCCCGGCTGCAGCAGATTCGCCAGAAATACCAGGAAGACACCGAATTTCGCGATTACGTGTCCCGCTACTTGGGAGAGTTCGAGGGACTGCTGGGCGAGGCCCGTAAACGCGAACAGGACAGCCTGCTGAACGCCACCTTCCTGTCGTCTGACATGGGCAAGGTATACATGATCCTCGCCGAGGCGTTGGGCCGGCCTGTGTGAGTCGTCACCAGTCTAAGTTTCCTTTTTAAAATAAGACGTTAGCCTAATTTTGCGGCATTTTCTGAAATAATTATACGTCAGGTTGATTTAAGCTTGGCGTGAGACTATCTGGCGAATCGAATATTGATTGTTCGCAAGGATAGTATCTTGAAGATCCGTTATTTCGCCGCCACATTGTTGATCGTAGCCACCTTTGCTGGTGGCGCGGTGGCTGATTGCGGGCCTTTCCCCGAGAACGCCTACCTTGGCAAGCTGACCCATCATCAGGTTTCCGACTACGTGACCCGTGCCCACGGGGGTGACTGGGCACCTTATATCGCGATGTTCGATAAGAAACTGACGGCGTTGAAGGCGATCAACCAACGTGGCTCGGGCGTTTCGGTCATGCGCAAGGGTAAAAAGGTGACGCTGTCGGGCTCACGGTTGACCCGTTATATCCAAGTGTTGGAGCAGCGCCTTGAGGTTTCCCGTTGTCTTTCGAAAACTAACGACGACACGATGATGGCGGCATTGAAAAATTTTTCGACCGCCGCCGGTAGTGATACCTCATCCTCTGAAACGTTGACGACCAAAGCGCAGCGAGCGCCGATCCGTTTACCGGCGGCAACATGGGCGGCCGGAGCTCAGTCGACGCAGCAGGCCGAACAGGTTCAGGAACCCGAGCCTAAAGCAGCGCCCATCGTCGCGGCGGCTACTCAGATTTTGAAGCCAGTTCTCGTCGAACTCGAGAACCGAGGAACGTCCGCAACTCCATTGGGCGTTGAAATTTCGGCATCCTGTGTCGACGGTGACACCGTGTTCCGGTTGGCCAACACCGGGGATTCATGGCCGGAACAGGGAAAGTTCGCGCTTTATCGATTGGATGGTGATAAACGCCAAATGGTCAGTGCTCGCCGCATGCGCCTTACGCAGGGTCAGAAAGCCTCCTTTCGGGTCAAGGCCCGGCATAATCCGACTGGACAGATTGGCCTGTTCGTCGAGCCGCTGTGGTATGAGCGGCCATTTATTTTGGACGCTCAGGTAACCTGCCGCTGATTGACGGTCGCAAACGTTCCGTGTCGCCGTAACGATCCTCCTATTCCCTCGTTGGGCTTGATTGATTAGGCTTGCGTCCACGTTTGGTCGAAATCGATGGGAACGCGAGCGTCCATGCACCTGTTCAAGGAACATGCGCCGGAGGACATCGCGTCGGCAGTGGCGCGAATCCCGGTCATTGACGTGGGGCCCTGGTTCGCGGGCGCCCCCGGGGCGCTGGCCGTTGTCGCGGACGCCGTGCGGCATGCGTGTGAGGATATCGGCTTCTTCTATATCAAGAACCATGGTGTCCCGGAGGGATTGATCGCCGCGACCTTTGAACAATCACGCCGGGTTCATGCCATGCCAAGCGCTGCCAAGCGGGCGTTGGCGCTGGATGCGAATAACATCGGCTATCTTGAATTGAATGCGAGCACCCAAGCGCATTCAACGGTGCACAAGGCAACAAAGCCGAACCAGAACGAGTCCTTTTTCATCAGTCATGACCGGCCGGGCGATCATCCCGACCGTGCCGCGGGCAAGCCGTTGCGCGGCGGCAACCAATGGCCCGTTGGCTTGCACGGGTTTCGCGAAGGCGTCATGGCGTACTTTAACGCGCTCAACGCCCTCGGCCACCGATTGCTTCCCGCCTTCGCCGTGGCATTGAGGCTCGAGGAAGATTATTTCGGACCATTGTTTGATGACGAGAACCATGCCTCGGTACGGATCCTTCATTACCCGCCGACGAAAATCGACGACAACGACTTCGGTGCCGGCCCCCACACGGATAATAGTTTCATGACCATCCTGGCGCGCATGGAGGTGCCCGGTCTAGCGGTGCGCCTGCCCGACGGAACTTGGATTTCGCCGCCGCTGATACCGGGTACTTTTCTTGTCAATATCGGCAATATCCTGAAACGCATGTCGAATGATCGTTTCCATTCGACACCACACGGGGTCATCGTCGAGGGCGATCAGGACCGATATTCGCTGGCCTATTTTCACAGTCCAAATCCCTATCGGATGATCGAGGTCGTACCCAGTTGTACCGACGCGGATGATCCGCCGCACTACGAACCGGCGCTGTATGCCGATTTGATCATGGAATTTTTCAGCACCAATTATCACCATCAAAAGAACCATGGCCGCGCCGAGGCGCAGAACCGCTACTGAGATTGGGGGAGGTTAAATTGACCCGAACGCGCTTTACCGCGGCGGGCCGTTACGTGATCCCGCGGCCATGAAGGCGTTGTAGGATGATGAGAAATTCATACAGATTTCCGCCATGCATGGCGACAGGACGTTGATTCCAGCGGGTGCCAAGGTGATCTGGCCTTACGCCTGTGAATGTGGTCGAAAGGCCGTCGGTAATCAGTGTTTCTTGATCCCCTGATGCGCCTGATCACGTATGAGACCTTCGCCGGATCGAAGGTGATCTGGACCGCTTCCAGGTGTCCGCTGCCACCGGCGCCGACCTGCTCGTAGGTCGGGTCTTTCAACGCACCGCCGGTATAGCCGGAGACTGTGCGCACAACACCAGGC
>JAYOFM010000191.1:0-4199 GCA_038117225.1 Rhodospirillales bacterium | reverse complement strand
CCTGCCGAGGAATTCCTCGAAAACCTCAACGTTGCACTTGAGATGTGAATCCAGCCACCTGCCGAACTGGTTGAAAGGACGGCCAGCGGACTGTCCGCGTTGCGGCCATAGACGGCTTGATAGAGGTCCGATTGTTCGGTCTTGGTCGGCAGGCCCGTCGATGGGCCGCCACGTTGGGAATTGACAATGATCAGCGGCAACTCGGCGCCGATGCCGAGGCCGATGGCTTCGGTCTTCAGCGCAATGCCGGGTCCGGAACTTGATGTGATGCCGAGCGAGCCGGCGTAGCTGGCGCCAATGGCGGCGCAGACGGCGGCGATTTCATCCTCGGCTTGGAACGTCGTGACGCCAAGGTCGATAAGATTGGCCAGCGAATGCAGTAACGGCGATGCCGGCGTGATCGGATAGGAGGCGAAGGTGATGTCCAGTCCGGCCAATTGCGCGCCGTGCAGCAAACCCCAGGCGAGTGCCTCGGTACCAGTGACGGTTCGGTAGGTGCCGGGTCCGATCCGGGCTTTATCCAGCCGGAAGCCATGCACGCCTTGCGGCAATTCCGCCGTCTCGGCGAACGCGTGGCCGGCGTTCAATGCCGCGATATTGGCCTCGGCGATGGCCGGCTTGCCGGCAAATTTGTCATTCAGCCAATCGATAGTGTCGGCACGCTTGCGATCGAACAGCCAGAACACGAAACCCAGCGTCCAAAGGTTTTTGCAGCGCAATCCCTCTTTCTGGCTCAGGCCGTGTGGCTTCACCGCCGCCAGGGTCATCGCCGAAATATCGAGCCGGATGACGGTGTAGGCATCGACGCTGCCATCGTCCAACGGATTGCCGTCGTAGCCGGCCTTACGCAAATTGCGTTCGGTAAAGCTGCCATCATCGACGATCAGCAGGGCGCCACGCTTCAAATTACCAAGTTCAACCTTCAGCGCCGCCGGGTTCATGGCCACCAGAGCATCGAACTGATCGCCCGAGGTCTTGATTTCGCGTGATCCGAAATTGATCTGGAAAGAGGACACGCCGAATGTCGTGCCGGCTGGCGCTCGGATTTCCGCGGGATAGTCCGGGAACGTGGCGAGATCATTGCCCGCCAGTGCCGTCGTCTGGGTGAACTGGCCTCCCGTCAATTGCATGCCGTCCCCGGTATCGCCGGCGAACCTGACGACGGCGGATTCAATTCCCTCCCGCTCGTCGTCGACCGGGATTTCTTCGAGGGCGGGGGACGATGTTGCCATGGCGAGCCAAACCGTTCGGTTTCTGGTTAAGGGAGCGTCGGGTTTGTCCGGGGCGGACGCGCCGTCCAGTCGATCCAGCCTATGCTCAAAATATAGGGTGGTGCCAGCGCAAGAACAAGGTGGCCCCCATCACGCCTGCGCGATCTTTCTATGACGACTCAAGGTCCTGGCAATCTTTGCCGCGAAACCCGATATTGGCGCCTTGGACGGTAATAAAATTGGAACGGATGAATGACGGATAGCAAGGATGCGATCGCCGGTGGGGACTTGGATCGGTTATGCGGCGTGGTCGATGACGCGACTCGGGCTGGCGCCGATGCCGCCGATGCGGTCCTGATCGCCGGCACATCGCTTTCCGTTTCGCAGCGCCTCGGCGAGCCAGAAGACCTGGAACGCGCCGAAGGCTGGGATCTCGGTCTACGTGTCCTCGTTGGCCAAAGGCAAGCCATCGTTTCCTCATCTGACCCGGCACCGGATGCGTTGACCGAGTTGGTGTCTCGCGCCGTCGCCATGGCGCGAGCCGTACCCGAAGATCCCTTTATCGGCCTTGCCGAGCCAGATCAGCTCGCTGGTGATATCGTTGATCTTGATGAGGTCGACCCCAAGGAGCCGGACGCCCGCACTTTGATGAAGCGGGCAGCCGAAGCCGAGGATGCTGCGCGCGCCGTCAGCGGCGTCACCAATTCGGAGGGGGCGTCGGCATCGTGGAGCCGTACGACAATTGCGCTTGCCGCGTCGAACGGGTTCGCCCGCGTGCGCGCCGGTTCTCGCCACTCGGTCAGTGTTTCGGTGTTGGCCGGCGAGGGGACGGCGATGGAACGGGATTATGACTGGGACAGTGCCGCCCATGCGGATGACCTGGCCGACGCCACGGAGGTTGGCCGGCGGGCTGGCGAGAACGCGGTGCGCCGGCTCGGCGCGCGCAAGGCGTCGACGGGCCAGGCACCCGTGGTGTTCGATCCTCGGATCGCCAATTCCCTGATGCAGCATCTAGCGGGCGCCATCAGCGGCGCCGCCGTCGCCCGCGGCACTACGTTCCTCAAGGACAAGATGGGCGAGGCCGTGTTCCCCGCCGGCATCAGCGTCATCGACGACCCGCTGCGCCGGCGTGGCCTCCGATCAAAGGCATTCGATGCGGAAGGCATCGCGACCCGGAAGCGCGAGGTCGTCGCAGATGGCTGCCTGACGACCTGGATCATGGATCTGCGTTCGGCTCGGCAGCTGGGCCTGGAGACCACCGGCCATGCCAGCCGGGGTACCGGGGGGCCGCCGTCGCCGGGCGTCACGAATTTTTATCTTGCGGCCGGTGAAACCACCCGCGACGACCTCATCGGCGCTATCGACGGGGGATTTTACGTCACCGAACTGATGGGCTTCGGCGTCAATAACATCACCGGCGATTACAGCCGCGGCGCCGCCGGGTTTTGGATCCAGAACGGCGAAATCGCCTTTCCGGTCAGCGAGGTCACCATTGCCGGCAACTTGATCGAGATGTTCAAACACATAACGCCCGCCGACGATCTTCAATTCCGCTACGGTGTCAACGCGCCGACGACCCGGATCGATGGCATGACCATCGCGGGGAGTTAACGCCGCGCAGCGAGCCCTGACGGTGGCGCTCGTCGGTCCATCCTGGCGTTGGCGCCCCACTTGGCCGCGTGATATGGTTCGGCCGAATCATCAAGGGGTTAGGTGAACTTGGACGACCTTAACGACACCCTGAATCCGGCGCACCAATCGACCAGGGGCCTGCTCGTGCGGTTGCTCAAGGAAAGCGTGCGCCCGTACGTCGTCTGGATCGCGGCGGCGTTGGTCTGCATGGGCCTGATGGCCGCCGCCACGGCGTTCAGTGCCTGGCTGATGGAGCCCGTGGTCAACGATATCTTCATTGCCAAGGATGAAGCCATGTTGTGGTTTCTGGCACCTCTGGTGGTGGCGACTTTTGTCATCAAGGGGGCGGCTAACTATGGCCAGTCGGTCTTGATGTCGCGGGTCGGCCTGCGCATCGTTGCCGATAATCAGGCTCGACTGTATGCGCATTTGACCGGGCTCGACCTTGCGTTCTTCCACCGGATGCAGACCGGCCGCCTGTTGTCGCGCTTCCTGGTCGATATCAATAGCCTGCGCAACGCGGTTTCCAATGTGCTGACCAGCTTCGGCAAGGATTTGATGACGTTAATCGGCTTGGTCGTTGTCATGTTCGCCCAGGATTGGCTACTGGCACTAATTTCCTTCGTCATCTTTCCCATCGCCATTTACCCCATCGCCCGAATCGGCCGGCGCATGCGGCGGGTCACCGCCAATACCCAAGAAGAAAACGGATTGCTGACGACCCTGTTGGAACAGACCATCCAGGGTATCCGCGTCGTCAAATCCTACGGCATGCAGGACTACGAGCAGCGGCGGGTTGGCGGCATCGTCGAGCGAATTTACGGGCTAACCGTCAAGGCGGCGGCGACACGCGCCCTTTCCAGTCCGATCATGGAAACCCTCGGCGGCCTGGCCGTCGCCGTGGTCATCGTCTACGGCGGATTGCAAGTGATCGAGCAATCTCTTGATGCCGGGTCGTTCTTTTCCTTCCTGATGGCGCTGCTGCTGGCCTACGAGCCGATGAAGCGGCTGGCCAATCTGAATACCAGCCTGCAGGAAGGATTGGCCGGTGCGCAGCGTCTGTTCGCGCTGCTTGATGTGCGGGCCAGCATCACCGACCGGGAAGACGCCATCGAACTGGATGGCATCGAGGGGGAGGTTAGTTTCGTCGGGGTCGATTTCGCCTATGAGCAGGGCCAGCCGGCCTTGCTCGGTGTCGATCTCAACGTGCCCGCCGGCAAGACCATCGCCCTGGTCGGGCCGTCGGGCGCGGGCAAGTCGACCATTCTCAATTTGATCCCGCGTTTTTACGATGTTGATGCCGGGCGCATCACGATCGATGGCCACGATGTACGCGATGTGACGTCGGCGTCATTG
>JAYOFM010000190.1:0-4207 GCA_038117225.1 Rhodospirillales bacterium | reverse complement strand
TTCGAGAACGCCGGCGGCGCCTTCGTGCCGGAAAGCGTCATTCAACGCATGACCGACTATATGCGCCAATGCCAGGTGCAGCCGGGCGCCCCCTACCCGGCGTCGACCCTGGCCGCCGAGCGCATGGCCGAGGGGCACCGGCTGATGGCGGCATTGATCGGCGCGGCGCCGGAAGAGGTGGTCATCGCCGCCTCGACCTCGATCAACATTTACGTGCTCGCCCATGCGCTCCGGCCATTGTGGGCGGACGGCGACGAGGTCATCGTCACCAATCTCAACCACGAAGCCAATTCGAGCCCCTGGCGCCGCCTCGCCGACAGCGGCATCCGCGTCATGGAATGGCCGGTGCATCCGGATACCGGTGTCCTCGAAATCGATCTGCTGGACGATCTGTTGAGCGAGCGCACGCGGCTGGTGGCGTTCCCGCATGTTTCCAACATCACCGGCGATATCAACGACGTGGCGGCAATCACGAAGAAGGTGCACGACGCCGGCGCCATGGTCTGCGTCGACGGAGTCGCCCATGCGCCGCACCGCTTCACCGACGTCAAAGCGTGGGACGTGGATTTCTATGCCTTCAGTTTTTACAAAGTGTTCGGGCCGCACATGGGCTGCCTGTACGGCAAGCGCGAACGCCTGCTCGAAGCGCGAGGACAGTACCACGATTTCTTCGACGAGGACGCCATTCCGGCCAAGCTCAACCCGGCCGGACCGCAGCATGAGATGATCGCCTCGCTGGCCGGCATCGCCGATTACTTCGACGCCTTGGCGGCGCATCACCTGAATGAGGCGCCGAATGACTTCACCGGACGCGCGCGCGCCATGTTCGACCTGATCGCGGCGCACGAGGAGCGGCTGGCCGCGCCCTTCGTCGACTTCGCGACGACGAACGACCGTGTGCGGCTGCTCGGCCGTCAGACGGCGGTGGCGGACCAGCGCGCACCGACCTTTTCGTTCACCGTCGACGGCATGCGCTCGAACGAGATCGAGACGCGCCTGCGCGACGATCGCATCGCCGTGCGGCACGGACATTTCTACGTCAAACGGCTGATCACGGCGGTCGGCATCGACGACATGGACGACGGCGTGGTGCGGGCATCGATGGCGCACACCAATACGGAGGAGGAAGTGCATCGGCTGGTCGCGGCGCTGGAACGGGTGATCGGCTCGGCGTGATTGGCGCTAGCTCGCCTTACGGCCCCGGTTGATGCGCCGCGCCTTGGCCAGCAGTTCCTCGAGTTCCTCGGCTTCGTCGTCGAGTTCCTCCTCGAGGCGCTTGATGCGGCGATTGAGGCTTTCGATGCGTTTGAGGATCTCGCGGCGTTTCTTGGCCTGCCGGCGGCCGTGCCATTTCCTGAACTGGAAACCGCCGGCGACCAGGAGCATGAACAGGCCGGCGGCGCCGCAAACCAGGGCACCGGCCAGGTAGCCGACCTTGTTGAGGCTCACCGCCGAGCCCCAGAAGCCGATGGTGGTCATGGAGGCGCCGACGACGAACAGCACCCGCTTGGACGACAACTGGTCATCCTCGTGCGCCATTTCCGCTTCGGCGATGGCGATGGCGATTTCCGATTTGGCCATGGCCTGCCATTTGCGAAAGGACATGCCGTCCTCGTCCTTGCGGCCTTCGCGGATGAATTGCTCAAGCCTGAGCGCCACGTACTCGGCGCGTTCCTCGGCCGTCGGTTCGGCCGGCAATTGGGGGACTTCAAAATTGTCGCGCATGCTGCTCGCCAGTGGCTTTCGCGAATCGCTATTATAGGACGATCTGATGGCCAACGCCCGGGAAACCGACGTGACCCAACGAGCCGCCACCCTGCGCTATCTGCTGGCCATGGTTTCCGTCCTGGCGCTGGCGGCGCTGCTGGTCGCCGGACCCGAGGGCGTCGCCTGGACCGCCCTCGCCGCCGCCGTCGCCGTGGCCACCGCGCCACGCCTGCCGGTGACCCAAATCATGCGGCTGCAGGGCTCCATTCCGATGCCACCGGGATTGGCCACGGATTTGGAACACGCGGCACCGATCCTCGCCCGCAAAGCCGGCCTGACACGACCACCGGCGCTTTATCTGCAACTGCGCGGCGGCGCGCTGGCGTTTTCCACCGGCGACGCCCACAACGGCGCCGTGGCTATTTCTCGCGGACTGCTCCGGCTGCTGCGCCCGGATGAACTAGAAGCGGTGCTGGCGCATGAGATCGCGCATCTGGCGTCCGGCGACATCCGCATCATGCGCATGGCCGAGGTCATCGCCACCGCCACTCGCATGGTCACCATGGCCGGCTTGTTCATCGTGCTGTGGGTCGAGATTTCGCATCCGGACGCCGCGGTCTCGCCGTGGATGGTGATCTACTTCGCGCTGGCGCCAGCCGGTGTGGTGATGCTGCAACGGGCGCACGAACGGGGCCGCGAATTCGCCGCCGATGCCCGCGCCGCAGACTTGACCGGAGACGGGGCGGCCCTGGCGCGCGCGCTGATCAAGATCGACGACGTCACCATGGGTCCGTTCCGTCAATTCGGTCGCGCCGCCGGCATGATGCTGTTGCCGCGCTTTCTGCAATCCCATCCCTCGGCCCGCCAACGGGTCGAGCGACTCCTGAAACGGCCGTGACGGCTAGGCTTGGTGCATATGCACGTCCTGCTGCGGGAATGGAATGCTATAACCGGCGGCTTCCAGGTCGGCCTTGACCTGTTTGTTCAGATCAAATAGCGCGCCCCAATAATCTTCACCCTTGACCCAGCAGCGACAGTTGATGTCGACGGAACTGGCGGCCAGTGCGACGACCATCGTTGCCGGTGCCGGATCATCAAGAACGCGGGCATCGGCGTTCATCATCTTATCAAGAACAGCCATGGCGCCATCCACGTCGTCGCCGTAGCCGATCGAGGCGACGATATCGATGCGGCGGGTCGGATTGCGCGAGAAATTCTGGATCGATTTGTTCCACACCGCCGAATTGGGCGCCATGATGTAAATGCCGGCGCCGGTCTTGAGCTCGGTAGTGAACAGACCGATTTCCACGACCGTACCGGAAAGTCCCTCGGCATCAATAAAGTCGCCGACCTTGAACGGTCGCAATACCAGCAGCATGACGCCGGCGGCGACGTTGGACAGCGTCCCCTGCAAGGCGAGACCGACGGCAAGGCCGGCGGCACCGAGAACCGCGATGACACTGGTGGTCTGCACACCGAACTGATTGAGCACGGCGACGATGACGAAGACCAACACCAGCCAGCGCGCCAGGTTGGCGAGGAATGGCTTCAGCGTTTCATCGAATTTACCGACACGATCGAGCGCCCGACGAACGGCGCTACGCACCCAGCCGGCGAACATCCAACCGACGATGAGAATGGCGACCGCGCCAACCACGTTGAGTCCGTAATCGGTGATCACCAGACGAATCATATCCGTTATTTCCGCAGCCTGCTGTTCCATAAACCCCTACTAATTAAGTCGGCTCAACACCGCGATCTATTCGCTTGCAGCGAGAAGGCGCTGTCGCGCCTCGTCGAGTTTTCCCCGCACTTGCTGGGCCTCGGCAAGCCGCTCACGTTCGGTCTCAACCACCGCCTCTGGCGCGTTGGCGACAAATTTCGCATTAGCCAGCTTTTTCTCAAAATGGGAAATTTCGCTGTCCTGCTTGGCCAATTCGCGCTCCAGGCGCTGGCGTTCGGCGTCGATATCAATGACACCGGCGAGCGGCAGCACGATGGTGGCCTCGTCGATGACATTCTGGCCGGCACCCTTGGGCACGTCACCTTCGTAAGGTTCGGCGGATTCAAGCCTCGCCAGCCGCAGAATCAGATCACGGTGCGCCGCCAAGCGTTTTTCAGCCTGATAGCCGGCATCCCTGAGCAGCATCGGAACGTGCTGGCCGGGCGCGACATTCATTTCCGACCGCACGGTTCTAATCTGATTGATCAGTCGCACCACCCAGTCCATTTCCGCATTGGCCGCTTCGTCGACATAGGTCGCCGGATAGTCCGGCCACGCCGCGGCAATCAAGGGCGTTTCCCGATCACCACCCATTTGTTGCCACAGTTCCTCGGTGATGAACGGCATGATCGGGTGCAGCATCAGCAGAATTTGATCAAGCGCCCATGCCGCCGTCGCGCGAGTCTCTCGCTTCGCCGCTTCATCATCGCCAAGCAGGATCGGCTTCATGAATTCCAAATACCAATCGCAGAACGTACCCCAGGTAAACTGATAGGC
>JAYOFM010000189.1:0-4300 GCA_038117225.1 Rhodospirillales bacterium | reverse complement strand
GTGGTGCGATGCATCTTGCGCAGCATGCTTTCGTCGTAGTCCTTGACCGCGTAGTGCATGGTCGCCCGATTGTCCCACATCACCGCGTCGCCGACGCGCCATCGGTGGCGGTAGACGTTTTCCGGCCGCGTCGCCCAGTCGACGAGAAAGTCGAGCAGCGGCCGACTTTCGTCTTCCGTCATGCCTGAAAAGCGCGAGGTGAAGAATTCGTTGACGTAGAGCGCCTTCTTGCCGCTGTCCAGATGGCGACGCACCACGGGATGCGTCGACACGGGAACGTCGGCCTCGGTGATCTGGCGGGCGTCGGTGCCGGCCTGTTTGGCGTTGCGGCGGCGGATGGCATCGCCCGTGTGTTCCGCGGTCATGTCGTCGAGCATCGCCCGCATGCCGTCCGAGAGCGTCTCGTAGGCGCGCACCATGTTACAGAACATGGTGTCGCCACGGCCGCCCTCGGGGATCGTCAAGGCATGCAGCAGCGAACTCATGGGCGGCACCTCGGCGCAGGAAATATCGGAATGCCAGAAATCATTGCTGGCGCCCGGGTGGCCGGGTCGGTTTTCCAGCACCAGCAGTTCGGGAAATTCCTCGTGCCCAGGGCGCGACGCCATGGGGTGTGCCTCAACGGCGCCGAACCGGCGCATGAAGGCAATCTGGCGTTCCGGGGTCAGCGATTGATCCGGAAAAACCAGCACATGGTGATCGAGGAAGGCGTCATGGATGGCGCTGAAGGTGGCGTTATCGAATTCGCCCGCCAGATTGACACCGGTGATTTCGGCGCCGAGAGCGCCGGTCAGGGGTCTTAGCTGCATCAGTCGCCCTCCCGCTTCGGCCGACAGTATGACCGTTTCCGTCTTTCCGTGTCACGCGGCAAGGTCATGGCGGAAGCCGTCGACAATGTGATCGGCAAGGCGCGCGCTGGCGACGGACCGCTGCTTCTCCGCCTGCACCAGCGCGATGCGGAATTCCGGCATGGTCGGAAAGCCGTCCGCCGGCCCCAGAATACGCATGCCCGGCACCACCGAACTGCGGGCGATCGAAGCGACGGCGAGTCCCGCGTCGACGGCGGCCGCGAGAGCGCTGATGCTGGGGCTGATATAAGCGATGCGGTAGGGCTTGGCGGCGTCATCGAGGGCGTCCAGCGCCCAGCGGTGGAACTTGCAATCATTGAGGAACAGCGCCAATGGCACCGGTGATTGTTCGTGCGCCAGATGGCGGTCGCTGGTGACGAAGACCACCGGTTCCTCGCGCAGCACAATGCCATCGCTTTCATTGTGATCGAGGGAAACGATGGCGACATCAAGATCGCCGCGCGCCAATTGTTGGCGCAGCGCCGGAGTCTGGTCGCAGCGGATTTCCATATGCACTAGGGGATAGGCCTCGGCGAAGCGCGAGAACAGCACCGGGAGCACGGTCTGCGCGTATTCCTCCGGCGTGCCGACATAAACGGTCCCGGTGAGCGCCGGTTCGGAGAACCGGTTCACCGCTTCCTCGTTGAGCGCCAGCATGCGCCGGGCATAGCCAACCAGCACCTCGCCATCTGGTGTCAGCCGCATGCTGCGGCCAAGTCGCTCGAACAATGGCCGTGCCACCAGTTCCTCCAGCCGTTTCATCTGCATGCTGACCGCCGACTGGGTGCGTCCGACCCGATCCGCCGCCAGGGTAAAGCTGCCGCCATCGGCGAACGCCAGAAACGTGCGCAACAGATCGAGATCGAGATTGGTCATGCCGCGGCCATTTCATCCATTAGATTTATTGATGTTAAACTACAAATCTATTCGTTTGTTTGAACATTTAAGCCGAGGCATGGTGGCGCCGTCAACAGCGAAAAAGGAGTTGCCATCATGTCCACCTTCACCGACGTTTATCCTCAATCCGCGGCGCGCCACGCCGTTCCAACGGTTGCGATCCGCGGACTGCAAACCGTGTTAGGCACCGCCTGGCATGCCGTCGCCACTGTCAACCGGTGGCGTGAGACTGCCCGGCAGCGGCGCCATCTGGCCGCGTTGGAGACACACCAACTGGCCGATATCGGCATTTCCGCCGAACAGGCGAGACGCGAGGCCGCGAAGCCCTTCTGGATCGATTGAGGAATCGCCATGCTGACCCTGCACGACTACCTGGAATCCGGAAACGGCTACAAGGCGCGGCTGCTTTTGAGCCTGCTGAAAAAGCCGTTCCGGCTTGTTGAATACGACATCGTCAAAGGCGAGACGCGGACCTGGGATTACCTCGCCAACATCAATGCCAACGGCCGCATCCCGGTTCTACAGTTGGAAGACGGCACCTGCCTTGCCGAATCCAATGCCATCCTCTGGTATCTCGCCGACGGCACGCCCTACTTGCCGGCCGCGAAGCTGGATCGTGCCCGCGTGCTGCAATGGATGTGTTTCGAGCAGTACAGCCACGAGCCGAACATCGCGACGCGGCGCTTCTGGTCGCATCTTGGCGACCTGGATGAACTGCAGAAAATGCAGCTGCAACCAAAATTCGATGCTGGCCACGCGGCGCTTGGCGTCATGCAAGGCCATCTTGATGGCCGCGACTGGTTCGTCGGCGAAAACGCCACGATCGCCGATCTGGCGCTCTACGCCTACACCCACGTCGCCCATGAGGGCGGTTTCGATCTTGCCCCCTATCCGGCGATCGTCGCATGGTTGGCGCGCGTCGCGGCACTCAATGGTTACGTGTCGATCGACAAACGGAATTTCGACTGAAGGGACATCACCCCATGGCTGCAGGACAACCAGGCCTCGTCCTCTATCACGGCTGGTCTTCCAGCGCCTCGCGCAAGACCCGTTTTTGCCTGGCCGAGAAGGGCCTCGCCTACGAAAGCCGGCCGATGGACCTGCTGACATGCGAGCACCACCAGGATTGGTACAAGGCGCTCAATCCGTCGGGCATCGTGCCGGCCTTGCTGATCGATGGCGTGGCACTGGTCGAAAGCAACCTGATCAATGAATATCTGGACGCCGCGTTTCCCGAGCCGCCGCTGCGCCCCAGCGATCCGATGCAGCTTTATCAGATGCGGCTGTGGGCCAAGTACATCGATGAAGACTGCTTGCCCGCGGTACAGAAACCTAACTGGATGTCGAAGATGCATCCGATGGCGCGCCAATGGTCGGACGCGGAGCTTGAGGCCCGGCTCGCCGCCATCCCGACCGAAGGCCGCCGGCGCCTGTGGTACCGCATGGCGCGCGACCCCTTCACGGCGGAAGAGATGGACGCCGCCGCGCGGGTGCTGCGTGGCATGCTTGATCGCATCGAGGACATGACCGCCGCCAGCGGCTGGATCATTGGCGATGCCTTCTCGCTCGCCGATATCGCCGCCACCCCCTATGTCAAACGGGTCGAGGAAGAGGAGCCGGAGCAATTGGACGCGAAACGCCGCCCCCGCACCGCCGACTGGTGGGCCCGGGTTCAGTCTCGCCCGGCCTATCCGGCCGCCCATATCGGTGATTACATTGCGCAGAGCGATGCGGACTGGCGGCCCGTCGCCACCGAATGACGACGCTCAATCCTTGATCAGCTCGGCGACCTTCGCGGACAGACGCGCGAAATCCAACGGCTTGGTTTCGTAGGCATCGCACCCGGCCTCGAAACCTTCATCCCGGTCACCGGACTGTTCATGTGCCGACAGCGCCATGATCGGCACGTTGCTGGTTAGTGCTTCCGATTTAAGGCGGCGGATGACGTCCCAGCCGGAAACCTCGGGCATGCTGAGATCCGTGATGATCAAATCCGGTGGCGACGCCAGCGCGTGGGCGATGCCCGCGTCACCGCCATTCGCGGTTTCCACCGTATGGCCGGCAGCGGACATGGACATGCTCAGAATGTCCAAAAACAGCTGTTCGTCGTCGATTACAAGTATGCGGGCCACATTTACCCCCGACTGTCGCCGCAAACATGATGACCTTGCATTGCGACCTGACCATATATGCTCCTAAAGTTCAAATTGGTTTCGCGGGCGCGGAGTCTGACGGATTTATCATTGATCCGTTGCCGAGCATCGTCGCCGCTCATGACGCAGAATGGTACACGCCGATGAATGACAGACGTTTCCTTTTTAACGCAACCGGCATCGGCCTTTGCGGCCTGATCGTGGTAGCCGCCCTCGGGCTTTACGGTTATCTGGCGACCCAGAAGCTGGCCCAGGTGGAACGCCAATGGCAAAGCTATATCGCCAATTCCCAGAACGCGTCGCTCGCCCTCGACACCATGCACCAGCATCTTGGGTACGGCGGCATGATCCACAAATTCAAGAACTACGTGCTGCGTCACGATCCGGCCCTGGCCAAAGCCG
>JAYOFM010000188.1:0-4343 GCA_038117225.1 Rhodospirillales bacterium | reverse complement strand
GCCAAACTCTTCGGTGAGATCGGTAAGCCAAGCACAGATCAGGCCGCCCATGCACAACCGGGCTATGCCATCGTTACGCTTTCGCTTAAGCCGACTGGCGGTTCGCCGGGGGATATCACGGCGGATCAGATGGATGCGGTCGCCGACCTTGCCGATGAGTTCGGACTTGGTGAAATTCGTGCCACTCATGAACAAAACCTGGTGCTGGCTCACGTCAAGAAAGCTGATCTTCACGCCCTATGGCAGCGTCTCGATGCGCTCGGTTTGGCGACCCCAAATATCAGCCTCGCCGGCGACATCATCTGCTGCCCGGGATTGGATTTCTGTAATCTGGCGAACGCCCGATCGATACCGGTGGCACAACGGGTTTCCAATCGTTTCGCCGACCTCGATCTGCAAGCGGAAATCGGTGAGCTGAAAATTAAGATGTCGGGTTGCATCAATGCCTGCGGCCATCACCATGTGGGCCACATCGGCATTCTTGGTGTCGATCGCAAGGGGGAGGAGTACTACCAGATCACCCTGGGTGGGCATGCCGGCGAGGACGCGGCCATTGGCAATATCGTCGGCCCCGCGTTCGCCAGTGACGATGTCGTCGATGCCATCGATACGATCATTGGCGCCTATCTGGAAATCCGCCGGCCAGGCGAGCGTTTCCTCGACACCTATCGCCGCACCGGCGAAGCACCCTTCAAGGACCGCCTGTATAAGGAGAAAGTCCATGCCGCTGCTTAAGAATGAAGAAATTATCGACGATAGCTGGGTTCGCATTGCCGATGACGAACCGCTGCCATCAGACGGCTTCGTCCTTGTCAGTGTCGGCCGCTGGCAGGCGGAGTGCGGCGCGTTGTCCGGCTGCGGGGATGTCGGGGTCTATCTAGGCGCCGGTGATAATCCCGAAGCGATTGCAGGTGAACTAAATCGTATCCCCGTCATCGCGCTCGATTTTCCGGCGTTCACCGATGGCCGTTCGTATTCGAATGCGCGCTTGCTCAGGGAACGCTTCGGCTATGCCGGTGAACTGCGTGCGGTGGGCGAGGTATTGCGCGATCAATACGCCTTCATGCTGGACTGTGGCTTCGACGCCTTCGATGTTCCCGAAGGGACCCGTGCCGAGGATTGGGAACGATCCGCCGGCGCGATCCGGGTGACCTACCAGCCTGGCATGGCACGTGGCGCGGCGGCGATGACTCTGCGTCACCAGCATGCAATTTCGGCCGATTTTGGAGTTTGACCCTGAGCTTAGACGATCTCGCTCAGATAGGAATGCCGCCGGGTGTCGCAGCGACTGATGCGCCGCTCGACCGGGACTCCGTCAACGGTCAATGCAACCCGATGGATCTCCAGCATCGGTCTGCCGGCACGGATATCCAGAAACGAAGCGTCGCGGCGGTTGGCGATGATCGGCCGCAGGTTCTCGATCGCCCGATGAACGGTGACGCCATACTCGGTTTCGTACAGCCGGTAGAGTTCGTTCGGTAGCTCGTCAGCGCTTATCGTTTCCAATCCCGCGAACAGCCGTGCCGCGACCGCTATCCGCTCAAGAATGGCTGGCGTTCCGCTCAACATTCGGATGCGTTCGATTTCGATGATCGGGGCCTCATCGGCAAGGTCGAGGTGGCGCGCGTCATCTCGGTTTGCGCGGGTCCGCCGGCAATTGAGAACCCGGCCGGTTTCCGGTAGCTGTCGGGTGCCATCGTCTCCCACCAAGTGAAAAAAGTGAAACAAGGCCCGCTGATGGGTGTGCTGGGCAACGAAGGTGCCTTTGCCCTGGCGCCGCACCACGACGTTTTCGGAGGCCAGCGCATCCAATGCCTTGCGGACCGTGCCCTGACTGACACCAAACTCATCGGCAAGGCGAAACTCGCTCGGTAGTGGTTCGCCGGGCGGCCAAACCCCATCGGCGATGCGGCGCACGATCTGTGCTCGGATCTGGCGGTACAGTGGGCCACCGTCAAGGCCGAGTTCCACCGTCTCGTGGATAATGTTGCTCATAGTCTTATATAAGAGATATAAGAATGTGTTGACAAGACAAATTCGTCGATGCATTAATCTGAGCCATCGGGAGATTCTTCCCGTCATGTGACGACTTCGAATGGCCGGCACCTGTGAAATGCAGGGGCTTGATCGTGACCGGGGGCGTCGCGCTCATCGATTGGATCATGTAATTAAAGAAAAGTTGGAGGATGAAGTGGCAGCACCGGATTTCCTCGTTCACGACACCGTCGACACCGTCGGCGTAGTGGTCGTCGAGAACGCCGCCAAGGGCAAGAAATTGTCCGGCTGGGTGATGGAGAACGACAAGACGATTCACATTACGAGCGTCAACGCCGTTCCGCTTGGCCATAAGGTCGCGCTGAAGCCGATCAAAAAGGGCGATACCATCATCAAGTATGGCCACGATATCGGCCATGCGGTCGCCGACATTCCCAAGGGCGGTCACGTCCATGTGCACAACGTCAAGACGAAGAGGTGGTGAGATGGCGACCAAGGTAGCGAAAAAGACCGCCAAGGTAGGCACGCCGAAAGGACCAAAGGTTCCGGTACGCGTTGAAGACGCGCCCGTGGTTATCCCGGCGCCGCGTTACTTGAAAACCAAATCTCGTGGCAAGCCGACGTTCCAAGGCTACCGGCGCGAAAACGGCCGTGTCGGCGTCCGCAACCACGTCATTATTTTGCCGCTCGACGATCTGTCCAACTCCGCCTGCGAGGCCGTGGCTCATAACGTCAAGGGCACCATGGCGCTGCCGCATCCTTACGGCCGATTGCAATTCGGTGAAGATTTGGATTTGCATTTCCGTACGCTGATCGGTACCGGCGCCAACGCCAACGTCGCCGCCGTTGTGGTGATCGGTATCGAGCCCGGTTGGACGCAACGTATCGTCGACGGCATCGCGGAGGCGGGTAAGCCGGTCGCCGGTTTCGCCATCGAGCAGAATGGCGATCACAAAGTGATTTCGGCAGCCAGTCGCCAAGCGCGTGAATTCGTGCATTGGGCGACGGAATTGCAGCGCCAGGAATGCTCGGTCAAGGATCTCTGGGTCTCGGTGAAATGTGGTGAGTCTGACACCACGTCTGGCCTCGCATCGAACCCGACCGTCGGCAATTTTATCGACAAGATGGACGTCTGGGGCGCCACCACGTGCTTCGGTGAAACCTCGGAAATCACTGGTGCCGAAATGGTCTGCGCCACGCGCGGCAAGACCAAGGCGGCTGGCAAAAAATTCATGAAGACATGGCAGGCCTACATGGACGAGGTCATCGAGCCGTACAAGACCAGTGACCTTTCCGACAGTCAGCCGACCAAGGGCAACATTGAGGGTGGCCTGACGACCATTGAGGAGAAAGCCTTCGGCAACTTGGAGAAGATTGGCAAGAAGACCCAATACGTAGACGTACTCGGGCCTGCCGAGGCACCGCGTCGCGGACCCGGCCTTTATTTCATGGATACGTCGTCGGCTGCCGCCGAGTGCGTAACCCTGCAAGCCGCGGCCGGTTTCGTCGTTCACCTATTCCCGACGGGGCAGGGGAATGTCATTGGTAACCCGATCGAACCCGTGATCAAGTTGACGGCAAACCCCCGGACCGTGCGCACCATGAGCGAGCACGTCGATCTTGATGTGTCCGGCATTCTGCGCCGCGAAATGAACTTTGATCAGGCAGGAGATGCCTTGATTGATATGTGCATCCGCACTTGCAATGGCCGCTACACGGCGGCCGAGGCGCTCGGTCATCGCGAGTTCGTGCTGACCAAACTTTATCGCAGCGCTTGAGTAATCGGTAACGGGTACGGGGCGGCGCGCCAAGGGGCGTGCCGCTCCACCGTTTCCAGAGCCATCAATGGCAGACATCGTAATTTCCGAATTCATGGATGCGGATGCGGTCAATGACCTGGCGTCCGATTTTGACGTTCTCTTTGACCCAACCCTCGTCGACCGGCCGGGCGACCTCATCGCCGCCATCGTGCCAGCGCGAGGTTTGATTGCGCGCAATCGGACCCAGGTGCGCGGTGCTTTGCTGGACGCGGCGCAATCGTTGCGGGTCGTCGGACGGCTCGGCGTTGGGCTCGATAACATCGACATGGCGGTATGCCAGGCGCGCGGCATTCAGGTTTTTCCGGCGATCGGTGCTAACAGTGAATCTGTCGCGGAATATGTCATTGCCGGGCTGTTGATGGCCTTTCGCGGTGCCTATCGGTCCAATGACGCCATGCTCGCTGGCGAGTGGCCGCGGGCCGAACTGACGGGCCGCGAAATCAACGGCCGCACCCTCGGATTGATCGGTTTCGGCGGCATCGCACGGTTGGTGGCGTTCAAGGCGCGAGCCCTAGGAATGACCGTGAT
>JAYOFM010000187.1:0-4395 GCA_038117225.1 Rhodospirillales bacterium | reverse complement strand
GGCCTATTCCGATATGATCGGGCCTTACAAGCAGTCTAAATTCAGAGCCGAGGAAGCCGTTCGGCGGCTCCAGACGGAGGATAATCTGCCGGTTGTCATCGTCAATCCATCGACCCCGATCGGCCCGCGCGACATCAAGCCGACCCCAACGGGGCGCATGATCGTCGAGGCGGCGTCCGGTCGCATGCCGGCCTACGTGGATACAGGACTTAATGTCGTTCATGTGGATGACGTCGCGGAAGGGCATGTGTTGGCTTGGGAGAAGGGTGAAATTGGCGCGCGGTATATCCTTGGTGGTGAGGATCTAGCGCTGGCGGAAATATTGCGAATCGTCGCGGAGGAAACTGGCCGAAAACCGCCGAAGCTCAAAATTCCCCATGGCGCCATCATGCCCATCGCGTATCTCGCCGAGTTGGCGACCCGTTTAACCGGCGGCAATGAGCCGTTTGTCACCGTCGATGGCGTGCGAATGGCGCGGAAGCGAATGTTTTTCTCTAGTGCAAAGGCGGAGGCCGCTCTTGGCTATCAGTACCGACCGGCGCCCCTTGCCCTTGCCGACGCTATCGCATGGTTCAAGGAGAACGATTATCTTCGATAATCCAGGCATGACGTCGCCAAACTCCCGTGCAAGGTTTCTTGACTTTACGACGAAAATTTGAAGAACTCTCCCGCATGGCGTTGGGGATTAAGCGGTCGCGAAGATCAGTCCAAACGCGTGATTTTCAAGGATAAGATCACTCATGAAAGCAGTCATGCTAGCGGCCGGATTGGCCCGCAGACTATTTGGTGACGAAAACACCGAGTTGCCGAAGGCATTACTGCGTTTCGACAATCGAACGTTGCTTGATCGCCATATCGAGGTTCTGCGGTACTGCGGTGTGGACGAACTCGTCCTCGTTGTTGGTCATCGAAAAGACGACCTATTGGCGGAAGCCCATGCGGCGGCGCCGGCGGGGTTCGTCAGTTCGATCTTCAATCCGCGATACCGCGAGGGGCCGGTCATTTCCCTATGGCAGGCACGCGACGTCCTGCGGGCTGGCGATGACATCCTATTCATGGACGCGGATGTGCTTTACCACCCATCCATGCTGCAACGATTGATCGATGCACCGGCGAGCAGTTGTTTTCTGGTCGATCGGAATTTCGAGCCCGGTGACGAACCAGTCAAACTTTGTATCCGCGATGGTCTGGTGGTGGATTTCGGCAAGAAGGTTGCAGAAGCCCACGATACGGTGGGCGAATGGCCGGGTTTCATGAAGATGTCACCAGAGATCGCGCACAGTGTCGCGGATGCGACTGATCTGTACGTCGAAAGTGGCAACGATCAGGTGACCTACGAGGAAGCCATGCGTGACGTGCTATTGGCGTCACCGCCGGGCGCGTTTGGATTCGAGGACGTTACTGGCGTGCCGTGGATCGAGATCGATTTTCCGAGCGATCTGATTCGCGCGGAGAAGATCATCTACCCTAAGGTTGCCGAGTATTTCCCGGATATCGACCTCGCAAATGTGGTGCGGCACAAAGGTTAGATTTTCCGACCCTGATTTCTCTGCGGTCGCGCGGTATTTCCAGCATCGACCAGCGTATCATACCCGAAATACGTAGTCCTTTCCGGCTTCACGATCGATGTCGGGGGGATAATTCTTGTGCTTGTCCGCATAGTATTTTGCCATGTGGTCGCCATCCGAACGTCGATTGTAGGTCGCGTAATAGAGCCGACGTATCTTGTCGCTCATGTTGGGGGCGGACGCGTGTGGCGCGTAGCAATCGAAAAAGATGATGTCGCCGGGCTGAGTTGGAACGGGCACGAATGACATTCCCTCCATGTCCGTCTCGGTCAGTGGTTCCCATGATTTCGCGAGGCCGCTCGTATGGTGCCCGGCGCAAATCTGTAGGCAACCGTTCTCCAGCGTCGCCTCGTCGATGCAGACCAGCACGCTGATAAAGAAATCGGCGTAGTAATCCCACCCAGCTTGGGAATCCTGATGCGGCTTGAAGCCATCGCCGCCCGGCATCTTGAAATTGATCTTCTCCTTGAACAACACGGCCTCCTCGCCCAACAGGGTGGATACGGGATGGCGAAGCACGTCCGATAATTGGGCAAACCCCTCGTGAAAAGGCGCGATGTTTTCGATCCGGCAAACCAATTCCCGGTCGGGCGTTTTCAGGCTCTTTTCGTGGTAGACCCAATGGCGCCCGGATTGCTCTGGCGCCGCCAGGATTTCCTGGCACCATGTATCGATCGTTTCCACGTCACCGGCATCGAACCCGTTGCGCAGCAGCAAAAAACCATCTTGTTGGAATGTCGTTGCCTGTTTTTCATCGATCACCGGTATATTGAGCATGAAGGCATGTCCGCTGTTATTGGCTTGAACCATTTTGGGGTTCAACCATTTTTGAGGGCGCTGTCAGAGTTGATGGCTTTTATCTGCCGGGCGGAAAATATGGATAATTTCAGCGTCCGGCAACTCACCAAATTTGAGCTCCGCCAGATCGTCGGGCGTCGGACACGATAATTCTTCTTGATATAGGCATCCGCTTGCCGAGTGTGCGATGGACGCCTATACGGAACTTCGACGCGGCCCGTTCGCCTCACGGATTTGACTGACCTCGGAGCACGTTAACGTGCAACGCCAGCAAGACATCCCCAACTGGTATGGGCGCGCCGTCGGATCTTGGGTCGCGGCGATGTACCGTTGGGCCGCAGGCGTTCTAATCGTAGCGCTCTGCGTGACGGTCGGCGCCGTGTACGTCCTGGCCACTCAACTTCAGATCAACACCGATAACGAGGACATGCTGTCGGCGGATCTGCCGTTCCGCCAGGACTCGAAGGCGATCGACGATGCTTTCCCCCAGTTTTCAGACAATTTACTCGTCGTCGTGGAGGCGGGTTCCGCCGACCTGGCGGACGATGCCGCTTTGGCATTGGCGGCACGGTTACGACAGACGACTGCGGTTTTCGGCAGCGTATACGACCCCGCGGGCGATCCGTTCTTCCGCCGCAATGGTTTGTTGTACATGGACCTGGAGGACTTGGAGGGACTCGCTGATCGCCTAGCCGAGGCGCAGCCGTTTCTGGCGGCACTCTGGCGGGATCAGAGTTTGCGCGGATTGGCAGCAATGCTGGAACTCGTCATCGATGCCGTTCTTGACGGTCAGGCGGACACGCCCATTGCCATCGCTCCCTTTCTTAACGCGATTGCCGACGTAGCGGCGGCGCAGCGTGACGGGCGATTCGCTGAACTATCCTGGCAACAAATCATGCAGGGACAAGCTGGCGATAACACGCCGACGATACGGCATCGGCGGTTCTTGGTCATTCAACCGCGAATAGATTTTGAGTCCCTGCGTCCGGCGGACGACGCCATGTCAGCCTTGCGCTCATTGGCGATCGAGATGCATTTGACGCCCGAACGCGGCGTTCGGGTTCGCCTGACGGGGTCGGCCGCGCTCAATCATGAGGAATTGAGCAGCGTCGAACAGGGCATGGAGTGGGCGGGGCTGATATCGCTCATGCTCGTTTTGATCTTGCTGACGCTTGCGTTTCGGTCATGGGTTCTTGTCCTTGCGGCGCTGGTCGTGCTCGTCGTCGGACTGATATGGACGGCGGCGTTCGCTTTGCTCGCTATTGGCACGTTTAATCTCATATCGGTCGCATTTTCGGTTCTGTTCATCGGCCTCAGTGTCGATTTCGCCATCCATTTCATATTGCGGTTCCGTGAATCATGTGCGGCAGGAACCGTGCCCGCTGACGCACTGCGCGAGTCGGGGGAGCAGTTGGGCGGGGCGTTATCGCTTTGTGCCGTCTGCGCCGCGTTGGCGTTTTACGGTTTTCTGCCAACGGATTACCGGGGGCTTGCGGAACTCGGCCTGATCGCCGGCACGGGCATGTTCGTCGCCCTGTTCGCCAATCTCACGCTATTGCCCGCGCTTCTGGCTATTTTGCCGGCGACCGCGCCGGCGAGAAGCGATGAGGTCGCGTGGACCCAAGCCCTTGCGGCGCGGGTTCGTGGTCGCGAGGGAACGGTACTATGGGGGGCGCTGGCGGCGGCCCTGGTGTCGGCCATGTTCCTACCGAAGACGACCTTCGATTTTGATCCTCTGAATTTAAAGGATCCGGAGACGGAATCCGTGGCGACGTTGATGGATTTGATCGATGATCCCAACGTGGGTCCCTATGCAATCTCCATACTCGCGCGAGATTTCGTGGCAGCGGACGCATTGTCCCAGCGCCTTGAAGCGCTGCCCGAGGTCGCTTCCGTTGAGACAATTAGTGCCTACGTGCCGGCCGACCAGGAACAAAAACTCGACGTAATTGCCGACCTTGGCCTGTTCCTCGCGCCAGCGCTGGGGGCGCCGCCGATGGCGGCGCCGACGGATGCCGAACGCCACGAT
>JAYOFM010000186.1:0-4554 GCA_038117225.1 Rhodospirillales bacterium | reverse complement strand
CAACTGGATGACCGCCGGCCGCGGCATCGTTCATTCCGAGCGTACTGGCGATGAAGCCCGCGCCCGCGCGAGCACCCTGCATGGCATCCAAACCTGGCTGGCCCTGCCACTGCAACACGAGGAAACCGATCCCGCGTTCTTTCACCATCCGGGCGCGACGCTGCCGAGCCTGGAGGAACAGGGCCTGACCGTGCGGTTGATCGCCGGCAGCGCGCTTGGCGAAACCTCACCGGTCGAGGTGTTCAGCGACATGTTCTATGTCGATGTCGAGGCGGTCGCCGATCAGATGCTGCCGATCCCATCGGAATACGCCGAGCGCGCCGTCTACGTGGCCAACGGCGCGGTCAGCATCGACGGCCAAACGCTTCAAGCCGGCGAGATGGCGATACTGGCCGAGGGCGCGATGCCACGGATCCACACCACCGATGCCGCCCGCGTCATGTTATTGGGCGGCGAGCCGATGGACGGCGAACGGCTGATGTGGTGGAACCTGGTGGCGTCCAGCCAGGATAAAATCGACGCCGCCAAGGCACGCTGGAAAGCCGGCGGCTTCGACCCGGTGCCGGGCGAAACGGAATTCATCCCGCTGCCGGAAGACTAGAGCCCCAAAGCGTCGAGTGTCCGGTACCAGAAGATCGCCGCCGGCATGAACCAGGGATTGCCGTTGTAGAACGGCACCGCCTGAAAGCGCTGATGTTCAAAGGCCGAGGCGCCGGCGGGATCACCCAGCACCTTGAGCGCCGCCTTGCGCCCGAACCAGCGCGCCCAGACAACGCCGGAACCACAGAACCCGGCTGCATAATGAATGCCGTCGCGAACCACCAGCTGTGGCAGATGATCACGGTTCATGGCGACGTAGCCCCACCACACATGGCTCAGACCGACATCCGCGAGTTCCGGGAAGATGCCGAGCATCTTGCCGCGCAACTGGGCGTAATTGGACGGACCATCGACCTGTAGATCGCCCGACGTGCGGCCGCCGAACAGAATCCGGCTGCCGTCCGGCGAGGGACGGAAATAGTGGTGAATACGGTTGGTGTCGCCGAGCATGCGGCGTTTCGGACATAATCGGTCCATCAATGTGGCGTCCAGCGGTTCGGTGGCGAGGATCATGCTGGCCACCGGTACCAGGCGCCGACGCAGCCACGGTGCCGCGCCATCGGTATAGCCGTTGGTGCAGACGATGACGTCGCGGGCGGAAACTCGGGTTTGACTGGCGCCGCGCGTGGTCGCCAACTCGAATCCGTCGTCGTCGCGCCGGATGCCGTTGACGGCGGTCAGCGGGTGCACCATGACGCCGGCTTCAAGCGCGCGATCCAGCAGCCCTTGATGCAACAACCCGGGATGAAGGCCGCCGATATCGGTGTGCACGATGCCGCCGTGGTAGGCATCGGATCCGATTTCCGAATGCACATCGGCCTTCGGTACGATCACGGTGTTGAGGTTCAGATGCTGGTTCAACAAATCGGACTGGCGGCGCATGCCGTCGAAGTGCTCCGGCCGCGTCGCGCCGGTGAAGCGACCGACCAACTTGAACTGGCAATCGATGTTATCGTCGGCGATAAAGCGCGCCAGATCGGCGCGGGCATCGATGCCTTCCTGGTAAATTGCCTTGGCCCGTTCCAGGCCCAGGGTGGTGATCATCTTGGGGAAGGAGATTCTCAACGCGCCACTGCCGATGCCGCCGCTGCGCGACGAGGCACCACCACCGGCCAGCCCCTTGTCGAAAACCTGAACCGAACGGCCGGCGCGGACCAGTTCCAGGGCCGCCGCGAGGCCGGCATAGCCAGCACCGAGGATGGCGACATCGCAGGCCTCGGCGATGGGCGGTTGCGGCAGGTCTGGCCGCGGCGCTTCCTCCCACCAATAGGGCGTGTAATTGGTCATGGCCTTACATCTCCGGCAGGTCGATTCCCCGCTGGCGACAGGCGGCAACGATGGTGTTGCGCAACAGACAGGCGATGGTCATCGGCCCGACGCCGCCCGGTACCGGGGTGATATGGCCGGCCACCGCGGCCGCTTCGGCGAAGGCGACGTCGCCGACAATCTTGCTCTTCGGCGTGCCATCGTCGTTCATTCCCTTTTCCGGTGCGTCGACCCGGTTGATGCCGACGTCGATAACGGTGGCGCCCGGCTTGATCCAGTCGCCGCGCACCATTTCCGGTCGGCCGACGGCGGCGACCAGGATGTCGGCCTCGCGGCAGCGCTCCACCAAATCGACGGTGCGCGAATGGGCGATGGTGACGGTGCAGCTTTCCGACAGCAGCAGCGCCGCCATCGGCTTGCCGACGATGTTGGAGCGCCCGAGCACGACGGCGCGCTTGCCGCTGAGATCGCCGAGCGTATCCTTCAGCATCAGATAGCAGCCATAGGGCGTGCACGGCACCAACGCATTCTGGCCGGTCCACAACAGGCCGACATTGATAACATGGAAACCGTCCACGTCCTTGGCCGGATCGATGGCCGCCAGCACCTTGGATTCGTCGATGTGGCCGGGCAGCGGCAGCTGCACCAGAATGCCGTTGCAATCGGCATCTTCGTTGAGGCTCTGGATCAGATCGAGCAGCGCCGCTTCCGGTGTCGCCTCATCAAGCCGATGGGTCACCGACTTCATGCCCGCTTCCTCGGTCTGACGGCCCTTCGAACGGACGTAGACGTGGCTCGCCGGGTCGTCGCCGACGATGACGACCGTCAGATTGGGCGTGAAATCGTGTTCGGCCTTGAGGCCGGCGACGGCGACGGCAACCTTGTCGCGCACCGTCTGGGCGAAGGCCTTGCCATCGATGATCTTGGCGTCACTCATGGGAGATTGGTTCCTTGTTCGCGGGCGGGATGCAGCGCCGCCATTAAGCCCCCGGCGTCGCAGTCGATCAAGACCACCTTGTCGCGGTCATGGGCTCCCCGCGTGATGCGGATGGCGCGCTTCGGCAGACGCCACGCCTTGGCCAGCAACGCCACCACGGCCTTGCCACCACGGCCTTGTTGGCGCGATCGTCGGCCGGCGGTGCCGTCACCGCCACCTTGAGCACGGCACTGCCTAGCGCATCGGCGACCACGGGGCCGATGGCGTTTCGCTTCGCTTTCGGCGTCACGCGCAGCCGCAATGCCATGCCGTCGGCCGTCGGCTCGAACGGCCGGCCGGTCCCGGAAGACCCGGGCTCAGGCAAGCTTGTGCAGCAGGTTGATGAGCACGCCCTTGATGAAATAGAGGCCGAGGATCAGCAAGATTGGCGCGATATCGATACCACCCAGATCGGGCATCATATTGCGGATCGGCCGCAGCGCCGGCTCGGTGATGCGATGGCAGAAATCACCAACCATATAGACGAATTTGTTGGAGCGGTTGACCACGTCGAAGGCGAGCAGCCAGCTCAACACCACGCCGACGATCAGGATGAATACATATATGTCGATGGCCGACGCCACCAGCCAGGCAAGCGGCCCAAGCACTACGTCCATGAAACCCCCGTCATTCGGTCAAATTGATGCGGCAACGCCGTCGAGGCTAAAGGTAGTCTTGCCTCCGAAGCCGCGCAAGCTTCAGGGATAGACGCGTACTATTCGAGTGCCATACGCGGCCAAATATCCGCCGGGCCATGCTTGACAGCGCCGGCCCGAAATCACACTATCCGCGCCCGCCAGCCCCGGCATCCCGGGGCGGCGCCCAAAATCAAGGGGCCGTAGCTCAGTTGGGAGAGCGCCACGTTCGCAACGTGGAGGTCAGGGGTTCGATTCCCCTCGGCTCCACCATCAATACCCCTAGTGAAACCTTGGGGTTTTTCCATTTCTTGGGTGGTGGTGCCGGCGTCGGGTTTTCGGTGATTGTGCCCAAATCGTGCCCATAGGCGTTGAGCGCCCCAATGGCGCGTTCTTGGAAGTCCGGAGCCAAGTGGGAATAACGCTGCACCATGGCGAGGCTCTTGTGCCCCGTCAGTTGCATCACCTCGTAGAGCGGCACGCCCTTCTGGACGAGCCTGGACGCGAATGTGTGGCGAAGGTCATGAAAGCGTACGTCCTCGATCCCCGCCACCCGTCTTGCCCGGTCAAAGGCCTTCTTCGGGTCCTTGATGGCCTTGCCGCCGAACGTGAACACGGGGCCGCCCTCCTTCGGTTCCAGTGCGATCAGAACCGCCCGAGCGCGATCCGTGAGCCTTACGGCTCGGTCCTCGCCATTCTTGGTTTTGAAGAACACCACGCGATTGCCGTCCAGATCGACGTGACGCCAATCGAGGCCCAACAACTCCCCCCGCCGCCCGCCGGTATCGATGGCGAACGCCAGCAACGGTTTGAGGTGACGGGCAGCGGCGTCGATCAACCGCCGTTCCTCATCGACGGTCAGCCATCGGCACCGCCCCGGTGCTTGTTTGATTTTGGGAAATGGCGGCACCTTGGCGAGCGAACCTTCCTGATAAGCACGATTGAGGATCGCATGCAGGATCGAAAGGTCGCGTTTGGCGGTTGCTGCCGTCACGGCCTTACGCCGGTCTGCAGTGAAGTCACGGACGCATGCGGCATCGATTTCCGCCAGCGCGCGGTCGCCGAAGCGATCCAATA
>JAYOFM010000185.1:0-4617 GCA_038117225.1 Rhodospirillales bacterium | reverse complement strand
ACCGTGAGCGAGGCCGGTGGCGGTGGTTCGCTGGTGTCGGAGGACTTCTCCAGCGGTGTTTCGGGCTGGGGTGGCGACGCCTACGGCAGCGGTGGCAAGATGGCCATCGGCCAGGACGACAGTGCCACAAAGACTTTTGATTTCGGAGAAGAACACGCTGGCCAGACGGTGGAGATTTCCTTCGATGCACAGGCATTCGGTGATTGGGAGGAAAGCGGTGACTATGTCGATTTCTTCCAGCTCACCGCCAACGGTGAGCAGTTGTTGAACACTAGTGAAAGCGATGCCGACAGTCATACCTTCACCGTGACATTGGACGAGAACGGCCAGATTGATCTCGCATTCCACGTCGACGCGACGGCCGGCGACGAAGGGTTCTACGTCGATAACTTCGAAATCGTCGCGGGCGATGACTACTCGACCGAGTTGGCCAGCGAGACGGTCGAGGTGACCTATGACGAGCCAGAGATCGTGTATGAAATCGATCTGACCGCATCCGCGCAGTTGCAGGATACGGATGGGTCCGAGACGCTGACCTTCACCATCGACGATCTGCCCACCGGCGCCAAGCTGGAGGACGCGGACGGCAACCAGATTGACGTTTCCAACGGTTCCGCCGAAGTGACGGCGGCGCAGGCGGCCAATCTGACGCTGACGGTTCCGAGTGATACCGGCAGCTTCGATCTGGATATCGCGGCGGTATCGACGGAGAACGATGGTGACACCGCAACTATCTCAACCACGCTGTCCATCGAGGCACCGGACCTGGAGCTTGATGGCACCACGGTTACGGCCAATGACGCGGAAGGATCGGAAGATCGTGCCATCGCGCTCGATCTGGATGTCGGGCTGACCGATACGGATGGTTCGGAAACGGTGTCGATCACCCTCGACAATATCCCTGACGGTGCCGTGCTGTCGTCCGGCGGTACGGAAATCACCGTAACCAACGGTTCGGCTGAAATTTCGCAGGATCAGTTGGAAGGCCTGCAGATCGTGCCGCCGGAGAACGATTCCACCGATTTCTCGCTCGGCGTCACCGTGGTGACGACGGAGACCGCGACCGGTGAAACATCCACGGCGACGGCAACCATGGATGTCAGTGTCGCGGGCGTTGCCGATGCGCCGACGCTGTCGGTCGATCTAGGTGATGCCACCGCCGTCGGCGGTGGAGCAACGCCAGTTGGTTACTGGGCGCTCGATGAAAACGACGGCTGGGCCGATCAGGGCCAAACCATCTTTGACGAAATGGGTAATAACGACGGTGAGGTCGCCGAATGGGGAATCGACCTGAACGACAGCGGTGTTCATGGTACGGCCGCCGAGTTCATGAAGGGCTATTACGACCATATCGAGGTCGCCCATTCCGATAGTCTGAAGCCGGATTCCGGTTCAATGACCATGTGGTTCAACGCCGACAAGGTCAGCGGAACGTTCGCGCTGGCATCCTCCGACTCCTCGGGTTACGACGATGGTGGCCACTTCAACCTGCAGATCAAGGATGGTACGCTGGAACTGCGTATGCAGGACGAAGACAGTTCATCGACGATCAGTGGTGGCGACGTCGACAAGAACGAATGGAACCAGGTCACGGTGACATGGGGGCCGGAAGGGCAGCAGATTTATCTCAATGGCGAGTTGGTGGCCGAGGACACCAGCTGGACCAATGGCCTACAGGGCAACGAGAATCCGTGGACCTTCGGCGCCAGTCAGGTGTCCTCGGGCGACAATACATCCAATAACCTCAAGGATTTCTTCGACGGTCATATGGATGATATCGCCATCTACGACCAACAACTGACGCCGGACCAGATTCAGGATCTCTATGAGAACGGCGTCCAGGATGTGATGGACGAAGGCGGCGGGGATAGCCTGGCCTTCCCGCTCGATATCTCGACCAACCTGACCGATACGGATGGCTCCGAGAGCCTGAGTGTCAACATTGACGGCTTGCCGGATGACGCGGTGCTGACCGACGCGGACGGCAACGAAATCACGATCACCGACGGGTCCGCCGAAATTGGAGCTGGCCAGTTGGAGGGGATGACTCTCACGGTGCCGGCTGATGCACCCGACTTCGCGCTCAACGTTACCGCGACGTCGATGGACGAGGGCGGGGATACCCGCACGGTCTCCGAAATCGTCGAAGTGGATGTTAGTTCCGACGGCTTCGAAGAAGATGAAGCCGGCATTGATGGCACCTCTGGCGCCGACAATCTTGACGGCACCAGTGGCGACGATGTCATGTTCGGCGAGGAAGGGGACGACGTCATGGACGGCGGCGAGGGTAACGATACCCTGGTCGGCGGCGAAGGCGACGATACCATCTCCGGCGGCGACGGCGACGACATTATCGACGGCGGGGCCGGTAACGACGTCTTGGACGGCGGTGCCGGTGACGACATCGTCATGGGTGGCGCGGGTGATGATCTGTTCATCTTCGGCGCCGGCGACGGAGCCGACTTCTTCCAGGGTGGTGATGGCTGGTCCGATACCATCCAACTAGATGATGTTTCCGGTGGTCCAGGTGGCGATTCCGGCTGGACGTTGGAAGTCGACGGCGACGCCGGCTTCACGCAGACGGAAGGCGGTATCGAGTTCGATGGCGAGGTTTCGGGCAAAATCAACCTCGCCGACGGTTCCGAATTGACCTTCGAGGGCGTCGAGAAACTGGAGTGGTAGGTAGCGGGCGGCGAGCCTGAGATCGATGCGGCGAATTGGTCGATACGACATTGTCAACAAGGTCGTATCGACCTTTTTCTCCGATCTCTATCGCTCCAGGGACCCGGATGGCCAGCCTGTCGCCATCAAGGTATTCAACCCCAAGCCACGCGAGGATGACAACCTGTTCGGCCATGACATTGAGTTCTGGCGCCAACGCTTCGTCGATGAGGCGACGATCCTTGACCATTTTGACCATCCCAATATCGTTTCGCTGATTGACTCCGGAGAGACGGAGGCCGGCGCCCCTTACCTGGTGATGCCGTTCATCGCGAGCAATCTGGTTTTCGAAATGGGCCGGGATTTGCTACCGAACGAAAATCTGGCTGATGTATCCCTGCCAGACCGGCCGCTCCGGCTTCCGCCAGCGCGCGCGATCAAGCTGTGGCGACAGGTGCTTTTGGCGCTCGCCAAGGTTCATGGTGCAGGTCTGGTTCATCGGGATGTTACTCCGAGCAATATCCTGGTGACGGTCGAAGGCAGTGGTGACGCTGTTCTTTGTGACTTCCATTTGGCGAAGGTCCCCGGGGCCCCCGGCTCGCCGCAGGGGGAATTGATGGGACCGGTTCGCTATCGCAGTCCCGAGCAGGAACAACGTACGGTCGATGTGGATTCACGCGCTGATGTATTCGGGGCGGGGTGTCTGGCATTTCGCATGGTCACTGGACGGCACCCGGATACGCTGGGTGTTCCGTTGCGTAATGCCGGCACCGGTTTGCCGGTTGCGGCGGTTAAATTGATCCAGCGATGTCTTTCGATAGACCGTGACGAGCGCCCGTGGGACGCCCAGGCCGTCCTTGATGAGCTCGACGCCGCCTGCCCAGTCGGCCATGAATTCGTCGTGCCGTCACGCCGGCCCAGACCAGGAGCATCGCGCGGCTGATCGGCGCGTGCATGGCGTTGCCGGCTCTGGCAGGGTATCCCCAGCTCGTCAGGCCGCTGGCGCGCGTTTCGTCACCCGGAGTGCGCATGGCTCGGATTGGCAAATACGAAATTCTGGCACCGCTTTCGCTGACGGACTTCTCGGATATCTATATCGCCCGTGATGTCGATCTCGATCTACCGGTAGCGGCCAAGGTGTTGCATTTGAAGGGCGATCAGGCCGGAGCGGATGTTGCGTACTGGACGCGGCGCTTTATCAAGGAGGCGAAGGCCCTCGCTCATCTCGATCACCACAATATCATTCGCGTGATCGATATCGGCAGCGACGAGGCAAACAGGCCGTTCATGATCATGCCGTTTCAAAAAGCGACGCTGGTTTATGAAATCGGTCATGATCATGCCGAGATCAAGTCAAGGGCCCGCGGCCCCGTCAAGCGGCCGCCTCGGGCGCTTTCAGTCGGGCGGTCAATGACCCTGTGGGGACAGCTATTGAGTGCCTTGGCGCTGCTGCACGGCGCCGGGATCATTCACCGCGATATCAAACCGGGAAACATTCTCCTTACCGACCGCCGGAATGGTAGCGTCAAGCTCACGGATTTGGGCATGGCGAGGTTTCCGGATGATCATGAGGAAGAGAAGGGGGGCGGGACGCTCGAATACGTCAGCCCGGAACAGTTAAACAACTTGGGTGTCGCCGACCCACGCGCAGATGTTTATTCGGCGGGCGTGCTTCTCCACCGGATGCTAACGGGACGGACGCCGACGCAAGACGTCCATGGCGCGAACGTGTTGAATCCGAAAATTCCGAGCGTAATAAAGGAACTGTTGAGTGAATGTCTTGATCACGATCCCGCGCGTCGGCCGATGGATGCGATTGATCTTCACACCCGATTTATGGCGTTACGTTAACGCATTATATTTTTAACATACTGATATAAAAGAAAAAAATATATTAAGCGTGATGAGAATCTTGGGTTTTCCCCGTTTGCGATCTTAAATAACATAGAAAAATAG
>JAYOFM010000184.1:0-4657 GCA_038117225.1 Rhodospirillales bacterium | reverse complement strand
ACCTTCAATATACAGAGCGAGATCGCCGAACGAATGGGCTATACGGATCACGCCGCACACGATCGAGGACATGATCGATCATACGGTTGGCCGCGCGCTCGATCTGTTCGATATCGATGTCGGACTGGTTAAACGATGGCGCGAAGATTCCGCGCCGAAGAAAGCCACCAGGAAAGCGCGCGCGCCCCGCCGGTCCGATTGACCGCCTACTCGTCCATTGAATAGCACCAGGGGCAGGCTTCTTCGGCGTTTCGGCCCAGCGGATCCCATTCCGGTAAGGATGCCCATACCTGCTCGCCGGCCGCTTGGGCGTCGGCCAGAAGTTTGGGGATATCGACGTCTGGGATGATGCCGTTTTCCATACAAATCTTGCCGTTGACGATCACGGTATCCACGTCGTCGCCGACGCCGCATTCGATCAGGCTTTTGATGGGGTCGCGCACGGGGCCGTAGCGCAAGGAGTTTCTGCCGGCGAAATCAACGATGATGATATCAGCTAGCGCACCGGGTTCGAGTTTCCCCAAATCATTGCGGCCGACGGAGCGGGCGCCGCCAAGCGTCGCCGCCGCGAACACCTCACCCGCCGTCGCCGCAAAATAGGTGTCGCTCATGATTTTGCCCATATACGACGCGGTCCGCATATTCATGATCATATCGCGGGGATAGGTGTCGCTGCCGATGGACATGTTGACGCCGGCTTCCTGGTATTTCTTCCAGCTATTCAGGGAACGCGCCCGGCGAGCGATGTTGATCGGGCAATGGGACACCGTCGCGCCGGCATCGCCCATCAGTTGCAAGTCTCGCTTGTGGGCATAGTTCAAATTGGGATTGTCGGAGATGAAATTACCATGCCCGATATTGAGCGTCGGGCGAAGCATGCCAATTTCATCGAGCAGTTCGATCGGCGTCATCATGTGTTCGTGCACGACGTCATGGAATTCGATCACTGAATAGGCGGCATGGGTCGCCATCGGCAGGCCGGTTTCATCGGCAATCTTGGTCGTGCGCTCAAGCACTTCACGGCTGCTGGTTTCAACTTCCCGCGGCACCAGGATGCCGCGCACGCGCCCTTCGGCAGCGCCGTCATGTTTTTCAATGAAATCCATGGCGATTTTCAGGCCATCGAGCCCCAACTGGTCATTCCGCACCCGTTTGAGGCGGCCCTGTTCATCGCCCACCCAACGGCCACAATCATATCCCGGCGCAAGATACGCCCGCGTACCCAGCCGGGTGACTTCGGCCAGCAGCGCGTCTTGCACGGAAAGCTGACTGCCGTACTCGATGAAAGTGGTGACGCCGTTGCGGAGCTGTTCCGCGACCGTGAAGGTGGCATTGAGAGCAAGGGCCGCATCGGCGCCGGCCTTGCCATGGTTGAGGTAGCGCGGGTCGCCCTTTACCGTCTTGCCTTCCTTGGGGACGCTGATTTCGAGAAACGGTTGACCGTAATAGATCGGCCTCCCCGTGTCTGTTATCAGCCGGTGCGATGCACGGTGGCCTGAATGAACATGAGTGTCGATAAAGCCGGGACAGACCAGCTTGCCCTTGGCATCGATCACGGCATCAACGTCACCGTCGAAATCGCGGCCTAGGTACACGATCTTGTTGTCTTCATAGACAATGACACCATCGCGCAGCAGCCGGTGTTCGCCCTTCTCATGCCCGACAATCCAGGTTGCCTCAATCTTGGTGCGCATCGCCGTCGTCTCCTTTAGTTTCGTTCTTCGCCTACTCGTGCGTCGTGGCGACGCTGTTGTTCATCCGCAGTTTCCGACACCAGATCTGGTAGCCGAGAACCAGCGCTATTCCGCTAACCCCAACGATATCAGTCGTTAGATCCGGTGCGATCAGCAAAGGACTGGAACCGAACATGACAACCCTTGCCGGCATCGACATGGAACCGAAGGCATATCCACCAAATGCGGAGGCCAGACCGATGACGCCAATCAACGCGGGCACCACAACGGAGACAATTTCCAGCCAATTTCCCTGCAGCAGCAACGCCGGATTGATCGTAAAGGCATAGGGAATGAGAAATCCCGGTATGGCGAGGAGAAACGCACGGATCCCCGTTTGCCATAAATTGGCGCCGCTGATGCCGGCCGCCGCGTAGGCGGATAACGCCACTGGCGGCGTTACCATCGACAGAATGCTGAAATAGAGAATGAACAGATGCGCCGGCAACGCCGGGATGCCTAGTTCCTGCAACGCCGGTGCAACGAGTATCGCCGACACCAGATACGCCGCCGCCGTCGGCATGCCCATGCCCAGAATGATCGTTAGGATCATCGCCCCGACGAGCGAAATGGCTAGCGAACCATCGGCGAGATCAAGCAACCAGCGTTGCAGCTTGAGCGCCATGCCGGTTTGCACCAAGGTGCCGACAATGATGCCGGCAACCGCCGAGGGAACGGCGACCTCGCAAGCGGCGCGCGCGCCGTTCAGGACAGATTGCACCATGTCGTCCAAATTCATGCGCGTACTCGCGCGCGACATGGCGAGAGCAATGATCAATGCCGTCGTGTACGCACCCACGGTCATCAGTGAAAATCGGGAAACAAGCAGGAAAATCATGGCGGCCAGCGGCAACAGCAGATGCCAGCGTTCGCGCAGGCCGTCGAGATGCTCGGCAACAGACATGTTCGCCTGCGGCTTCAAGCCATGACGCAGGCTGTAAAAATGCACCACCGCATAAAGAGAAACGTAATAAAGCAATGCGGGCGTTACCGCCGCGATGACCACCTCGGAATAATCGACTCCGACGATATCGGCGAGAATGAAGGCGGCGGCCCCCATGATCGGCGGCGCGAGCTGTCCGCCGGTCGAGGCGGTGGCCTCGATGGCGCCGGCCAGGGTCGCCTTGAAGCCGGATCGCTTCATCAACGGAATTGTCATCAGGCCGCTCAGCAACACATTGGCGACGGCACTGCCGGAAACCGTTCCGAACAGGGCCGACGCGACGATCGCCGCCTTGCCGGCACCGCCCCACGCCCGCGCCGTCACGCCGTAGGCAATATCAACGAATAGTTTTCCGGCACCGGAGCGTTCCAAAAAAGCGCCGACAATGACGAAATAAAACACCATGTGGGCGGACGCCGATATCGGCGTGCCGAAAATACCCGAAGTGGAAAGCACCTGCAGATCGATGAAACGCTCCAGGGACATCCCGCGATGTCCCAGCCCGCCGGAAATGTAGGGGCCGGCAAAGACATAAACGATGAAAATCACGGTAATGGCCGTCAGCACGAGGCCGGCGACACGTCGGCATCCTTCCAACAGCAGCGCAATCAGCAGCAATCCGAACACGACGTCGAGCGCGAAGACGTCGTCGACACCCTCGATGCGTTCAGCGATACGCTGCCCCTGTGCCGCGAAGTAGGCGGCGCACGCCAGCGCCGCCAGGGCCAAAAGGCCGTCGTAAATCGCGACCGAGTCATCTGGTCCGCGCCGGATGTTCCGTGCGAATAACAGGAAGGCGATGGCCAGGGTCGCGCCTACATGCACGCCGAGGAATACGACCTCATATTCGAAGCCGCCGGTATAGAGGGGCATGAACTCCACGATAATGAGCAGGAACGCAATGCCGGCAAACAGTTTCCGTGCCACGCCCGCCGATATTTCGGGGATATTCATGCCACCCCTATCTAGTGGTGTCCGCCGGCTCTATAGCAGACCAGCCTCCTTCAACGCCTTGGCGGCGCCCGGATGGCGCGGGCAGTTGCCGATAAATCCGGGTTTCGCGGCTTCCTTCAGGTTGAGGCCAGAAAGACCGGCATGGATTTTTTTGACCTTTTCGACGTTGGCGATCAGTGCCTTGGTGAAGGCATAGACGACGCTGTCGGCGACGTCGGCGCTGGCCATGATGTTAGAGGACGCCTGAACGGTTTTCACCGGACCCGTCTGGCCCTTGAAGGTGTTGGCCGGAACGGTGGCGGGTACCCAGCCGTGCTTGTCGACCATGCCCTTGATGACATCGTCCGGCAGGCCGACAAGAACCATGTCCGTGGTCGTCGTCAATTGCGTCGCCACCGGATGCCCCCTGGTTACCACATGGGCCCAGCCATCGGCACTGCCGTCGGCGATTGCTGCGCCGGTTGCCTTGCGTGCCATGGCCTTGACGCTGCCGCCGTTCTTGGCGACCGCATCCTTGGAGCTTCCGAGAAGGGCGAGCGCTTGACGGACACCGGTCTCGCCCGTTCCACCAACTTTGGTGGTCAACAGGTTGACTCCCTTCTTGCCGCCGGCGATTTCCTTCCACGAGGTCACGCCGGATTTTTTCGTCATGAAGGCCGAGAAATAGTAGCTGTCGAGTCCGCCAATGACGCCGCGGACCTTGTCATGTTTCTTTTTAAACGAACCGAACCCGCCGCAAGCCTCGGCCGCCGGCATCTGGAAACTGATGGCCAGTTCCGCCTCGCCTTTCTGCAACAGCTTCATGTTACCGACGCCGCCGGCGATTGGTAGAACGTCGATGCTTGAGCCGGCGGGCAACGCGCCCTTGGCGATATCGGCAATGCCCGCCCCGTAATTATACCAGGCGGATCCGACGCCGACGGTGGCAAAACGCAGCTTTGCGGCTTCCGCCGCATCTGCCGGAGTTGCGGCGATGAACATCGCCGTGATCGCGAGTGAAACCGATGTGAGTTTTTTCATTTCATCC
>JAYOFM010000183.1:0-4670 GCA_038117225.1 Rhodospirillales bacterium | reverse complement strand
GAACCCACGTAACCAGCTTGGAAGGCTGGGGCTCTACCATTGAGCTACACCCGCCTGATTTGTCCCGCCGCCACTAACATTACGACCCAAAAACCTCTTCCGATAACCACGTCCGACGCCTACGACGAGAGGCGATGGTGGAGGGGGTTGGATTCGAACCAACGTAGGCGTGCGCCAACGGGTTTACAGCCCGTCCCCTTTAGCCACTCGGGCACCCCTCCAAGCACAAGTAATCGAGCCGCCGGGTGCCCGGCGGGCCGAGGGACGGGAATATGAAGATTTGTCGCGGCTTGTCAACGCTTAAACATAATATCAGCGGGCCCGGCCAGGAGGTTTGCATCACCGGTTATGAAGCAAGCCTACGGCCGTGCAGACAAACGACGAAGACGATGGTAAAGGGGTTCATGCCAGACCGCAAGCGTCCCCACTCCTCGCGCCACCGACATAGCGCGCGCGACCGGCCGGAACCGGCCACGAAAGGCCGCAATCGCCACCGGCACGCCGGCGCTCCCGTGAAGGGTGCGCCGGGCAAGACGCTTTGGCTTTACGGCGTGCACGCGGTGATCGCGGCGCTGGAGAATCCGGCGCGAGTCTGCCACCGCCTTCTTGTCAGCCCGCGCGCGGCGAAAGCGCACGGCGACCGCATCGCCGCCGCGACCGCCACCGCCCGCGCCGCGTCGGCCCAACGACCGGACCCGGAAACCACGGATATTCAGGAACTCGACCGTATTCTCGTTGACGGCACGGTTCACCAGGGATTGGTGCTGCTGGTCGATCCTTTGGAAGCGGCCTCGCTGGAAGACATGCTGTTCCAGCTTGATAACAAGGCGCCGGCCCTAATCGTTGTGATAGACCAGGGCACCGATCCACAGAACATCGGCGCCGTCATTCGCTCCGCCGCGGCCTTCGGCGCCACCGCCCTGTTGATGCAGGATCGCCACGCGCCGGAAGCTATCGGCAGCGTCGCCAAGGTCGCGTCCGGCGCGCTGGAACGTCTGCCGATCATCCGCGTCACTAACCTGGCCCGAGCGATCTGGCAGCTAAAGGATGCCGCTTTCTGGTGTATTGGACTGGACGGCGAGGGCGACCAAGACCTGGACGCGATCGACGTCGCCGACCGGGTCGCCCTGGTCTTGGGCGCCGAGAGCAAGGGACTGCGGCGGCTAACACGCGAGACCTGCGATCAGTTGGCGCGCATCCCTATCAGTGAGGGATCCGGAAGCCTTAACCTATCAAATGCCGCCGCGATCGGCCTCTACGCCGTCACCCGCCGGCGAAATTGATCAGCGGGAAACGTTAGGGGGTAAATTTCCGCCGCTCGCCGACGCCAATCAGATGGCGCCGAATTTCCCGAACATCGCCCAGGCCTCGACACTCAGCGGCGCCTGGCGTTTCGCCCATCGTTCGATTTCGGTGCATTCGTCATCGGAAAAGCCCCAAACATCGGCTAATTTTCGAAGGATCGGCCGCTCGTCTTCGTGAAAATCATCGTCGGAGTAGGCAAGGACATACAATTCCGCCAGCGCCACCATTTGCGATTTTCGCGTATCAAACACGTCGGTATTGGGCTCGCCGTAGATCTCGTCCGGCGGCGCCGAGACATCTTCGCCCATTTCGTAGCGGCGAATATCCAACGTCACGGCTTCTTCGGGACCCACGCCACCATCCGCCATCACGACCTTGGTCGCCAGCGCGAAAAAAGACGCCTTCTGGCGGTCCGTCAGTAGATTAAGAAACATCTCTTCCCCTGCCCCCGAGTACTAGGTTGCCCTGAATCGTGTCACAGATTTGCTGCAACATCAAGGTAGGAAGATCGACCGCCGCGGCCCTATTGAGCATCGAAACACAACCGTCAGCCGGGGTTGCGCATTTTTTCCAGCTCGTATTGTAGATTCTTGATTTCCGTGGAAAGCGCTTGCATGTCGGCGGCCACCGCGTTGCCTCCCAACGACTCCACTTTCTCGATCAGACCATTCAGGTCACGTTTTACCGTTACCAGTTCCTGCGCGACGATCTGCGAGAATTCCTGCTCCGTGCGTTCGATGGTGTAGGTCTGCTGCATCACCTGCATGCTGTCGACCAGAACCGCCGTAAACAGGTTGAGGATGGCGAACGCCGTCATCAGCATGTATGGAATAAACAGAAAGATGGAATAGGGATACTTTTCCATCACCGGTCGCACCACCTCGGCGGCCCAACCTTCCAACGTCATCAACTGGAACAGGGTCAGCATGGAGGCGCCGACGCCGCCGAACAGCTCATCGAAATCGGCGCCAAACAGGTGTGTGGTGATAACCGAGGTGATGTAATTGATGATCACCAACAAGGCGACGATGCCGCCGATCTGCGGCAGCGAGCGCACCAGCGATGCAATCACGTAGCGCATACGCGGCACCAAAGAAATTACATGCAATACCCGCAGAACGCGAAGGGCGCGCAGCGCCGCGAAAGCCTGGCCCGACGGCATGAATGAAATAGAAATGATCAGAACGTCGAAAACATTCCAACCCTCGCGGAAGAACCGCGGACCGCGCGCGATCAGCCGCATTCCCACTTCAACGACGAAAATGTAGGGAATGGTTTCATTCAGCTTGAGTAGAATTACACCATAGCGCTCCATCATGGCAGGCGAGGTTTCGAGCCCGAGAGTCGCCGCGTTGACGAGCAGAACCACAACGATAAAGCGTTGCGCCGGCGTGCTGTCGACAATATTGCCCAGGGTTTGGCGGACACTGTCCATTAGTCGTCCTCGTCATTTCGAACGCGATTCTGAGCGCAAACACCGCACCTGACGCCAGTCCGTCGCCCTTCCTAGGGAATTTCATGCGGTTTTTCAATAAGTCGTGTGGATGTCGTGTGCAGTTGTCGCCCCCCCATGGCGCGAATGCACATTGAAATTATCCCACCGCAAATCGATATTGACTAGGAACTCACCGTTTTTCTGATCTTAGAGACACCAATTTAGCGGAAATCCTTGCCGTGACTTCGACCCCGGATTAATTTCCCCTCGCGTTCACACTTACCACGCGCCGGCGTAGCTCAACTGGTAGAGCACTTGATTTGTAATCAAGGGGTTGGGGGTTCAAGTCCTCTCGCCGGCACCATCCGTGTCCAGGTTACCGGCCGCGAGATGTGTTAGAAATTACTCAAATTACAATTAATAATATGATTAATCTTATTATGATTAATTAATTGAAATCTGCTGCAAATCTAATCCGTCCTTGCGACCACGGGTCTGTATCCTCCCGCCCGCATGATCGAAAATTGGCGACACCAATTGTCACGCTAGCCCTACATTTTGACACCAAATGGGGGGTTATTGCCGCCCACCATTCAGCGTATTCTTCCGGTTGAATTACGATAACCCGAGAGGTTCAGACGATAGTCATGGATTTGACCCAAGGAATAAATTGGAAACTACCTATTTTCAATGGGTTAGAGTCACCAACATCTGTGACGGCTGTCACAGTGTCGCAAGCTCGGCGTGGTAGATTTGGCATGGCTTCGGAAGTCCGTCTAGAAACATAGGAAGACGATGGCGAACGATCCCACAGATCAGCCGCGCGGCGGGAGCGTTGACGACGTCGTCCAGGACGACGCGAACGGATCCGTGCGGGCGGTCGGCGCGGACGAGTCGATCGAGATCGCCGTCGACGCCACCGATCGGCTGAACGACGCCGAGGTGCTATCTAAGGCCGAAGACGTTCTTCTCGCCCAGGCCACCGGTTCCGTCGCCCAAGATGGTGAGATTCTTGATGACGGTACCCTGCTCGCGCAGGCCGGTGGACAACCGTTGCCACCCGCTCCCGGCGGCATCGCCGGTCTCGATCCGGAATCCCTGACGACGTTGCTGGTGGCACTTTCCCAGGGTCAGAACCTGGACGAGGCCATGGACACCATGCTCAAGTCCAATCTGGCCAATGCCGACAACGTCGGCGCCACGGCGGATTCCATCCGCGAGGCGGTCAGCGCCTTCCGCGAGATCCTGGTGGCCCAGATGGCGACCGGACAAACCGCCGCCGAGGCCCTGGTCGCCGCTGACAACGCCTTCACGTCTGCACTTCGGGTCGCCCAGCAACAACAGCAGGGCGAGGCCGACGCCGCCGTGCTCAACGCGCTGGCGTCCGGCGATGGCGGCGCGGTGCCCGATGGCGGCGACAATCCGCAAGCCCGCGAGGCCTTCCAGGAAGCCCTCGAGCAGGCGCTCGCCGATGGCGCCGGAATCGGCGAGGCCCTGGCCGAGGCGCAGGCCGCGCAGGAAACCGAGGAAGCGGCGCAGGCGGAACTCGCCGCCGCTGGCCCCGGCAATTCGCTGATCGCCGCGCTGGCATCCGGCGAAGGCGCCGGTGAGGCGCTCGGCGCCGCTGGTACCGGCGATGGCGCCAACGCCGAACAAGCGGCGGCGGCCAGCGAGGCCTTCCAGAACGCCCTCATGCAGGCCCTGCAAACCGGCGAAAATGCAGGCGCCGCACTGGCTCAGGCCGGCGCGGCCGGACAGGCGGCGCAGCAGGCGACGGCAGAAATTCAAGCCGGCGAGGCCAACGCGGATCCGGTTCTGGCGGCCTTGGCGTCGGGCGACAATTCCGGCGGTGCCCTCGGCCCCGACACCACCGGCATGACCCCGGCACAGGCCGCCGCCGCCAACCAAGCCTTCCAAAGCGCACTCAGCG
>JAYOFM010000182.1:0-4716 GCA_038117225.1 Rhodospirillales bacterium | reverse complement strand
GGGCAGCGAGCCCCGACGGCGATCGACGACGTGGTAATGGCGATGCCGACCATGCCGGTGTCAGCGCAGCGGCCGAGGACCGAGAAGGTCATGCCGCCACCTGCCCCTTTCTCAGTATGCCCATCACGCCTCCTCGTCGGGAATCACCGCTTCGACATCGATTTCCATGACCATTTCCGGCTTCGCCAGGGCCTGTACGACGAGCCCCGTGGAACAAGGATAGACGCCCTTCAGCCACCGTCCGATGACCTGGTAGACCGGTTCACGGTAACGCGGGTCGGTAATGTAGATGGTCGTCTTGACGATGTGGTCGAGCTTCGAGCCAGCTTCTTCGAGGATCTGCTTGACGCAGGACATGGCCATCTCCGCCTGCGCCGCCGGATCGCCGAGGCCATGGAACTTCTGGTCCAGGTCAAACCCGGTCTGGCCGCGCACCCAAACTCGGTTACCGGCGCGGACAGCCTGGCAGAGATCGTTGTCGATATTTATTTCCGGGTAGATGTCCTTCGTGTTGTATTTGCGGATACGTTGATGAGCCATGGGGTGTCTCCATTCAGGTTAAGGACCGGCGCGCCGTAACTGCGTTGCCCGTAGATTAAGGGCAAACCGTCTACTCGCGCCATGCCCGTCACCGCGCCAGAGAAAATGACTTGGCTGCCGAAAAGCCGAACACCCACGACATGGTAATCGCGGGATGCCAAGGCGCCTTCAAGGCTGGACGCACCGGAGGGCGCTTGAGGCCGACACTTCTGGGCGATAAGGTCGTCGTCATGGACGAATTTTCCACCTACTGTTCAGCCGAAGGCCTGTTGCGCCCTGACGATCCGGCACCGTTCGAGATCGTCAATCGCGAGGGTACCGCGCATCTGCAACTGATCTGCGATCATGCCAGCCGACGCGTGCCGTCGGCACTCGCCGATCTTGGCGTTCCCAAAAGCGCTTTTGATCGCCACATCGCCTATGATATCGGCGCCGAGAGCGTTGCAAGATTGCTTTCGGCCGAACTCGACGCCCCGCTGGTACTGGCCGGGTATTCACGTCTGGTCCTTGATCTCAACCGGCCCATCGGTCACCCGGAATCGATCCCTGAGATCAGCGACGCGATCGCCATCCCGGCCAATCGAGGCCTCGACGAGAACGCCAAACGCCAGCGCATCATCGAATTGTTCGAACCCTACCACGATGCTGTTAACCGGTCCCTGGCGCGGTTGTGGGAACGTGGACCGGCGCCCGCGCTTTTTTCGGTGCACAGCTTTAGCCCCGGCTATGGCGCCACGCCGCGGCCGTGGGACGTCGGAATTCTCTGGAACCGTGATCCGCGTATCGCCGTCCCCATGATGGACCGGCTGGAACGCACAGGCCTTCATGTCGGCGACAATGAACCCTATTCCGGTCGTGATCTCGCCTATACCATCGACATGCATGGCGCCGCCGCCGGCATCGCCAACTGCGTCATCGAAATCAACCAGGATCAGCTGATGGACGACGCCGGCATCCACCGCTGGGCTGAAATCCTGACGCCGATCCTTCGCGACATTCTGACCATGGATGGCCTTCATCGGGTGGAGCGATTTTGATGCCCTATTCGGCGCCCTCGTTCACCGTCGGCATCGAAGAGGAATACCTGCTGGTCGACCGCGAGACACGCGGTCTCGCCAGCGATCCGCCGGAAGAGTTGTTCGATCGTTGTGAAGCGATGCTGGGACCACTCGTGGGTCACGAATTCATGCGCGCACAGATCGAGGTCAACACGCCGGTCGCCCAAAATATTCCTGAAGCCCGCGCGGAACTGGCGAAACTACGGCACACCGTCGCCGACATCGCCGGCGATTATGGATTGGCACCCATCGCCGCGTCGACACATCCGTTTTCGTCTTGGCGCGACCAGGATCACACCGACAAGGAACGCTACAACATCATCGCCGAGGATCTACAGGCGGTGGTTAGACGGCTGCTGATATCCGGCATGCACGTCCACGTCGGTATCGATGACGACGAACTGCGTATCGATCTGTTGAATCAGGTCAGTTATTTCCTGCCGCATATCCTCGCCCTGACCACCTCATCGCCATTTTGGGAAGGCCGTGATACCGGCCTCAAGTCCTACCGGCTGAGTGTGTGGGACGAGATGCCGCGTACCGGAATTCCGCATGCCTTCGATTCCAACGCGGAGTATCAGCGTCATGTCGACGCCTTGGTCCGTTCCGGGCTGATCGAGGATGCCACCAAGCTGTGGTGGGATGTGCGGCCGAGTGCCCGCTTCCCGACATTAGAAATGCGCATCGCCGACGTCTGCACCCGCATTGAGGATGCGGCCGCCGTGGCGGCGCTGTTCCAATGCCTGTTGCGGATGTTGTGGCGCCTGAAGACCTCGAACCAGCGCTGGCGGCTTTATTCACACATGCTGATCAATGAAAATCGTTGGCGTGCCCAACGCTATGGCCTGGACGAAGGGTTAGTTGACTTCGGTAAGGGCGAGATCGTCCCCTGCGCGGATTTAATCGACGAACTGATCGCCATGGTGACCGATGACGCCGAGGCCCTCGGTTGTGTCGCGGAAGTTCAACGCCTGCGTATGATCGCCCAAGCGGGCACCAGCGCCCATCGCCAGGTGTTTGTCTACAATGACGCCATTGGCCGCGGACAATCGCCGGAAGAGGCGCTGCGCCTGGTCGTCGACCAGTTGATGGCGGAGACCATCGATTTTCCTAATTCCGTTGGTTGATCAAGGTTAATCGCCGAACCGTGATGCCAGTCACAGTGCCGCGTTCCAGAATCCGCTAGCGTTAACGTCATCGACTGCTGCCAGAATGGAACGCACGCCATGACCAGAATAGTTTGGAAGGACTACATCCGCGACCAATTGCATTGGGCCGAACGCCTGAGTGAACTAGCCCGCGAGGAAGACAACGGCGATGCCGCGCGCTTGGCGATGGAGGCCGATCGCGCACGCCGGAACGCCGATGGTGTCACGCAAGACCACGCAGCAGGCTAGCCCGTTCATCCAGTGCATGCAGATCGTCTGACGCCGCCGTCCGCGGCGCGGCTACCCAGTCATGGCCGAGTGGCTTGTCAGTGTTCGCAAGCGCATCCAGTATTGTGCTGGGTTATTCGATAACTTGGTGGCGGTCGATGGCTACTTGCAAGGATTTCAACAAGGCCCGGCCGACTTCGCCGCCATCCCCCTCGACCTTTTCTCGCAAGACCGCACGCATGGCATCAATATGGGCCTTGGCGACTTCGACCTGACTGTTGGTTTCAGGGCAGCCCTCAATAGTGGCTTCAAACAACATCTTTCCGAAGACGCTAATCAGCGGATAGCCGAATGTCCCGCCCTGTCCGCGCAGTTCAAGGGCCAGCAGATGCATGTCCTCGAACTGTTTCGTCCGCCGACGCGGTTCCGCCAAGGCTTGCGTGCAGAGAGCCGAGAGCTTTGTCAGGTACTCCTGTGCCCAAACGGTGAAATCGAACTGAGCACGTTCCAGCTGCGATTCCGCTTCCTCCAGTAGATTGGCCGGCATTTCGCCCCCCACGCCCGGGACACCACCAACGAGTTCCTGCAGCCGGTTGGGCAGGCGAAAATACCAAACGTCACTAGGGGTTTTTGATTTAACCTTCTTGTCCGCCGAGTAGACCACCGTTACGTGGTCCTCGCCGGGTCGACGCTGATCACCGTCCGCCGGCACGGGACCATCGACGCGGCGGCGGCGGTCGGGCCCGAAATATTTCTGGGTGGTGATGAATTGTCGCGGCCGGTCGATGATCTGCAACAGGTGGTCCGACACGGTTCGGGCGGAAAACGGTTTGGCCAGAAACTCCGTCGCTCCAAGATCGCGTGCCGATTCAACGTACTCCCGGTCGGCGGCGCCGCTGACCATGACGACAGGCGTGAACCGGTTGGGAGATTCGGCGGCACTACGCGCCCATCTCAGCAACAACATGCCATTGATCGGCGCCATGACAATATCCGTCAGGATGATATCGGGTCCCGGACTGTGGGCCCGCTTCATGTCCTTCAGAAGATTGATTGCCTCCTCGCCGTTCTTCAGCGTGCTGATTCGTTTGATGCCGAAATGCAGCAGCAAATCAGCCAACGTATTGCGCACAAAGGCGTTGTCCTCGACGACGAAGGCCGTCAGACGCTCGAAATCGTAACCAGACACCCTACCCTCGACGTCGCATTTCGCGGCTTCGCGAGCATGATAACGGCGCCCTTTGACGCCATCAACCGACGTCCACGCAAAGGTTCGCCTCCCGCCCTAGCTGTCCTTGTCGAGGCGCGAGCGCATGGGTAGTCTCGGGCGTCTTAAAACATGGCAACCAACCAGAGGAGACCAGAGTATGGCGGATGTAGGCGGCGTCGCGGCGGAGCGGCTTAAATCGTTCATTGAGCGCATCGAACGATTGGAAGAGGAACGCGCCGGAATCGCGGGCGACATTCGCGAGGTCTATTCTGAGGCCAAGGGTTCAGGCTTCGACGTCAAGGTGCTGCGTCAGGTCATCCGGCTGCGTAAGATGGACGCCAACGATCGCTCGGAAATGGAAGTCCTGCTGGAAACCTACATGCGTGCCGTTGGCATGTAGGTTAGCCGTCGCTGACGATGGAGAAAGCGACGCGCACGTAATCGGTCAACTTGGTCAGGCTCTCATCAAGGGACTCGGCGCCGGTGCCCGTGCGCAGGCAGAAAACCTTGCCGATGCACCCAATGTGCGGCG
>JAYOFM010000181.1:0-4798 GCA_038117225.1 Rhodospirillales bacterium | reverse complement strand
CGATTACCTCCGGTGCCAAATCGGGCCTGGTTTCGACCGGGAAACCGAGATCAATCAATGACTCGTACGCCTGTCGGGTCGCGGCTGAGTCGCCGAAATCGGCGATTTGACGATAGGGGGCGGGGTGGAAAAGATGTGGGTCATTAAACGGCGCGAACATCCGCACATCGCGTTTCGTCAATGCGATAGACCAGCGTTTTGCCAAACGGGAGCGTTCCGTTGCCACCGTTGCCATCCGCGGTGCGGCGCGGCCAATCAGGCCACGCGCAAACGGGCTAAGCGCGCGACGTGTTCCCAAAGATCCGAAAAGTGGGTCTTCATCGAACCTTGCTGGTTGCCGGCCGACTCGCGAGGTAAGAAACGGCATAGTCTTCTGCGCGACGCGTTTCAGCCCCCATGCCAATGTCGATGGCGGCAGGTCGGTACATAAATCGACATTCGTCATCTTGTTTCGAACTAACAACAATCCGCCATCGGGAACCGGCAGGAATTTGTATGGACTATAGAACACGAACTGGCCGGCAGTGCCAATTTGTGAGTGCGGAACCAACACATGAGAAGCGTCTTCAATTAATATTGCTCCGAATTGATCGCAAAATCTCTTGGCTATTTGCGTGTCAATGGCATAACCGAAATAGTGAACGATTATAAAAAGATCAGGTTTCAGAGTTGCAGCCGATTTCTCCAGTTTCGGCCAGTCGGGCATCAGATCTCGTGTAATCGGATAGAAAAACAGTTGCGCGCCGGCGTCGCGCATGGGTGCAGTCGATTGATTGCAAAAATAATCTGGTAACCAGAGGTTGGGCGTAGCGCCGTCGTGTTGGTCACGCCAATCCATTACAATACGTTCCATCGCCCATGCCGCGCGTGAAAACCAGATCGCACGTTGATTATGCCCGAGCCAAGGAGCGGCCAGGACCTGATCATCCGGCGCATCGCCGGTAAACAAGGCTAGGAAATCGAACCAACTGGGGAGAGGCACCGAGGGAAGCATATAAAAACCGCCAGATCATCGTCGATCCAGCACTCTGCACGATCATCGCCATGAGCGGCAACAGGTGTCATTGTCGTTCGTGATCGCTCGGCATTGTGAGCGGCGTTTGACACGATCCGCCGCCCGGGATAATCGACCGCGAGCAGGGAGATTGGATTTCGGATGATCAGCTCAAAGCCTGTCGAGTCGTCACGCGTTGCCGTTATTGGTCTCGGTTACGTTGGGCTTCCTTTGGCACTCAACCTGGCGCGCCATTTCGATACCATCGGTTTCGATATCGACGTCACCCGCGTGACGGAGCTGAAAGCTGGGCAAGATGCAACGGGTGAAATCGCGCCGTCAGAACTTCGTGCCACTTCATTACGTATTGTCGTCAACAAAGAACTTCTCGACACTCGCGACACATATATTGTTACCGTGCCAACGCCTGTTGATTCGGATAATCGGCCTGATTTACGTGCTGTCCTGTCCGCCTGCGATATTGTTGGCGCGGCATTGAAATCCGGCGATATCGTGGTCTTCGAAAGCACCGTTTACCCGGGTGTAACCGAACAAATCTGCGGCCCCGCCTTGGCGGCAGCCTCAGGTTTGAAATCCGGCGTCGATTTCTTTCTCGGCTATTCTCCCGAACGGATCAATCCCGGGGACAGGGCCCACACGATTGACCGAATCGTCAAAGTGGTGGCCGGCCAGACACCGGACGTGACAGCGCGCCTTGCGGCACTCTACGGCCGCGTCACGGAAGCCGGCGTGTTCGAGGCGCGGGACATCCGCACCGCTGAGGCCGCCAAGGTGATCGAGAATGCGCAACGCGACATCAACATCGCCTTCGCTAACGAGATCGCGGTGATATTTGAGCATCTCGGGCTCAACACGCACGACGTGTTGGCGGCGGCGCGCACCAAGTGGAATTTCCTCGACTTCCAGCCCGGCCTCGTCGGCGGCCATTGCATCGGCGTTGACCCGTTCTATCTCGCCCACGCGGCGAAACAATGCGGTTACGATCCGCAAGTTATCCTCGCCGGTCGCCGCATCAACGATGCCATGGCGGAATTTTGTGCGGAACGGATTGATCTGGCGCTGCGTCGCGACGTTACCGCTGGCGAAAACGGACGCGTTCTGGTTCTCGGGTTGACGTTCAAGGAAAATGTCCCCGACCTGCGCAACGCAAAATCCGTTGACTTAGTTCGCGGCCTTGAAGCCCGCGGTCATGCGGTCGATGTGCACGACGCCATGGCCGACCTGGATGAAGCCGAGTCGTTGTATGGCCTCAATCTGATCACGCGGCTTGAACCCAAGGGAAACTACGATTGCGTCATCGGCACGGTTCCACACGCGGTCTATATTGCGTTCAGTGCCAAGACGTTATCCAGTCTGGTTCGCGAAGGCGGCATGATTGCCGACCTCAAGGGCATGTGGCGCCATGTGATTCTTCCCGATCATGTCCGACGATGGGAATTGTGATCGCCCGACATATGGGATCGCAGCTTCGATTACAGAAATTTCAGGACAACCACCTCTGTGGCGTCGCCGTCGCGGCGGCGTTGCTCCATCACATCGATGATGGCTTGGCGAATCGCGGCCGCGCTACAATTGGGCTCTCAGGCGGTCGGACGCCCGCACATGTATTGCCCTATCTATTCACCGCGAACCGGGACTGGCGCCGCGTCACTATTACGTTTAGCGATGACCGCTGGGTCTCCCAAGATTCCATCGACAGCACCGAGGGAATGGTGCGTCGTCTCGTCGAGGCAACGCCGGCCGCCGCTGCATCTATCGTTGGGCTGGTGACCGGCCATGCGACCCCCGCTGAAGGCATTCATGCCGTCGCGCGGGTGATCGACGACCTCTCCTGGCCGCTTGATGCGATTTATCTTGGCATGGGAACTGATGGCCATATCGCATCACTGTTCCCCCGTGTTGATTGGCGGCCGGTGTCTGGTCGGGTCTTGGCAGTATCGCCACCGGAAGCCGGAGCCTCGGATGCCGGAGCCCTACACCGAATTACTCTGAACCCCGAAGCGCTGCTCGATTGCCGGCAATTGTTGCTGATGTTCTCAGGAACCGAAAAAGCCGCGATCTATGCTCGGGCGCTTCTTCCCGGTTCACTCCAGGAACTGCCATTACGTGTCATCCTTCACCAGGACAAGGTACCGATTTCGGTCTTTCAGTCGCCCTAACTCTCCCGCGCGAAGCGCCATTTGACGGTCGTGTCTCCGCCCCCGTGCGTCCCGTCTAGCACGATCTGCCGCGCGTTGCGGCGACGGCCGTCGCCGAAGTAGACGCTTTCCTCGACACGCAGAACGGCGCCGGCGGCATGAAATCGCCAGCCGCCGCTTCGACCCACGCGCAGCAACGCCGAGCCACCCTCCGCCGCCGAGGCGCGCACCTCAGGGTGCAGATGGAAGCGGATGACGTAGCGTATTGGGCCGCTGCCGCCGATAAGGCGGTCTTCGCCGCGCACGTCGCCGCCGTCGGCCGCCAGATAGAGGTCCCGGTGATGAATGACGCTGTGTGACGGCGCGTAGCCATCGTGTTGCGTCTCGACCAGTTGGTTGCGCTCGATCTCGCGGCGTTGGGCGCGAACGTCGCGCGGGCGCCGCGCCTCGGCGCCGCCGTCGAGCGCCATTGAGCCGGTTTCATCGAGGATCAACGTCGAATGCGCCCCGGTGGCGCGCAGCACCTTGCGCCAGCGCGCATCTCCTATCGGCGCGGCGCCGCAATTGACCACGAACCGATCACGGCCGACGCTCATCTCGAAGGACAAGGTGCCGGCATGGGAGGTTTCATCGCGGCCCTGTGCCGGCGCGCCGGCGTCGATGATCAGCGACGTGCGTCCGGCCTTGAGCCGCTGGAAGCCGACATGCGGGGCGTTGAGGATGGCGCGGCCCGGGCCGACGGCATCGGCGAGCAGGGTTTCGATCGCGGCCTCGTCCCCTTCGGTCGAACCGTTGAACAATGCCAACCGACCATCGCCGTGCCGCCACAGCCGCAACATCGGCGCCATGCGGTCGATGGCATTCTGCAGCGTTTGCGGCACGTCGATACTGGCCGCGAGCAGGCAGCCGCGTATGTCGACCAATTGGCGCAGGACCGTCATCTGAACAGCCGGCGAACGCGCCATGTGGCCGCCATCGGCGAGTACCTGGCGATCGATGGTCATCGTCAACGTCGCCAGCGCGGCATCGCGGCAGCGCGCCATGCCCGGGACAACCAGGCCTACGGTGAGCAACCCCCGGCAGGCGGCGAAGGCGCCGGCGTCGGATTTCATCCCATCGACGACGCGTAACAGGTGGCGGGCTTGTTCGCTCAGGGATTTCAGGAGGGCGCCACTGGCCTCGGCGTCGAGGGTCAGGAGATGCTGACGATGGCGCAGCCAGTGGAACAATCGCGTGCCGAGAACGTCGGCGCGCCAGCTCAGGGGCTGCCATCGGTCCTGGCTGGCGAGCCAGGAAACCAGCAGTTCACGCCCGCGCCGCCAAGCCTCGGCATCGCTTGTGACGGCGATATCGTCGAGCCAGGCGAAGCCGTGCAGATGGCCGGACAGTAACGCGTCGTCGCTCGTCGCGGTCCAAAAGTCGCCATCCATCGGAATGCGGCGATCGCCATGGGGCAGTATACCCGATGCCAGCAAGCGGCCGCGCTCCACATCGCCACGGCCTGATGGCAGGCCGATGTCGCCCAGTTGCTTGGGCACGCGGCCGCGCAAGCTCGCCCGATAGAGCGGTTGACGGTAGAGCCAATGACGGAATACGTCGCGCATGGTGTTCAATCGAGCTCGAAGGCGTCCTTGTAGTCGAGCTT
>JAYOFM010000180.1:0-4813 GCA_038117225.1 Rhodospirillales bacterium | reverse complement strand
CCTGGCGCCATGCCACGGATTCCTTGCATCGGGGGCAGACACGTTCGCCGACCCAGCCGCTTTTGAAGGTTCGCCTACACACCAGGCATTTACGCTCTGTGGGAATGTGACGCACTTCCGGTTCGGGTTTTCTGACACTCTGACGTCGTCTCGGCATGGCTCGGCCCTGGGCAGTACACGAATGATATGCATGTCTTTACGCGCGAGGCGTTCGTTTGGATCAATTGTCGGCGCTCGGCGACGCGACTGGGCGCCGCGCGTTCGGCATGGAGCCCTGCGTCGGCACATCCACCCAGAACATACTGCCCTCGCCTTCCACGCTTTCGAAGCCGATGCCGGCACCGATGGCGTCGGCGATCTGCTTAGTGATGTAGAGGCAGATCCCCGTGCCCTCGACACTGCCGGCTTCCTTGCCCAGGCGGTTGAAGGCCTCGAACAGGTCGTCCTGGCTCGCGGCGGGAATACCGAGGCCAGTATCGGAAACCCGGAAACGCAGCCGCCCACGCCCGTCAATTTCATCGGCGACGGAAATCCTTACATCGCCCCCCGGCCGGTTATATTTGATCGCGTTGGTCAGGTAGTTGACCAAAATCTGTTTCAGCCGCCCCGCGTCCGTCCACAGGGTCGGCGGCGCCCGCGGAACGGCGACGTCGAGGGAGACATCGGATTTACGCGCGCGCTCGGAAAGTTCAAATCCTTGACATCGATCGTTCCTGGCACCGTGTCAATAATAGTGCGCAGCAGGTTTTCGCTCTCTGTTATGTATCTGGGTCGCGCGCTGGCGGTCCGTAAGATCGTGATGGATGGTTCCGCTGCCGACGATTTCGCCCTCGGCGTTCGACACGGGAAATTTCGTGATCTGAACGAACCGGGTCTCGCCATCGGGATACGAAACTTCCAATTCGCGCACGACGATTTCGCCGTCGTTGAGGACACTCTGGTCGAGGCCGCGATAGTAGGCCGCTTCCTCGGGCGTGAAATAGTCCGCCTGCCGCCTGCCGATAATATCGTCGCCCGTGGCACCATACCAGTCGCGGAAGACACGATTGGCAATCAAATATTCACCGGCGCGGTTCTCGAAGACCACCGCCGCCGGCAGGTTTTCAATAACGCCGGCAAGGCGCGTATTACTTTCCGTCAGCGCCGCTTCTACTGCCTTGCGATCCGTGATATCGGTGCGCGTCGCGACGATACCGCCGGTAGGGGAACGCTTCTCGTCAACGCGGATCCAGTTACCTGATTTCTGCAAGAAATCGAATGCCCCACTCGAGCTCAGACGTCTATCAATTCGCTCGGCGATATAGTCTTCTTCCCGTCCCTCGGCTTCCAGAACGTAGCCGCGCGACACCCCCGCGCGCAGGATTTCCTCGAACGTCATGCCGAGTTTGATTGTCGGCGCCAGGTTGGGCAGCGTGTCCAGATATTGCTGATTGTAATAAACCAGCCGGTCATCCGCGTCGTAGTACGCGAGGCCCTGGGCCATGCCATCCAGGGCCTCAGATAGGTGTGCCGCGGTCTTTTCCGCCTCGACCCGTCGACGGCGTTCATCCGCCAGTTCGCGTTCGGCCTCCGCCAAGCGACGGACGACGTCGTCAGGTGCGGTGGCCGATACCTCGCGATTCTTTACGGGCTTTGACATGCCGGGCTCAACGTCCCTTTTCGCCACATACGGTGCTGACGCATAAATGGAAGCGCCACGGGCGGATACGCGTAGTTCGTATTGCTCGCGATACAATATCGCACATACTCTGATGTGGATAGCATCCGTAGAATCCCGCCCCATCCCCTTGACCGAATTCTTCGCCGCATGACCTTGCATCGCTGCGTCAGGCGGCTATCTCTATAAGGTTCGCGACGTTACAAGGGCGGGAAAGAACGAGGGCGAATCAGCGTGTCATTGCAGGCGGTTAAATATCGAAATTTCCACCGGGCGGGACGCGACTCGGCGGCCGGATGTCCACATTTGTCCACATTCTCCGCGCCGACACGATCAGTATTGTTTGAAAACAATACGTTAACCAGTTTCAACGTCGGTAGAACGGGGCAAAACCGGATCAAAAACCAGGTTGACCGTATTCCGCGTGACCGCTTGGCCAGGGCTTCGTTGACAGGGTCGGCAACGGCCTCTATCAGTTGCCCCGCTCGCCCGCGCCGCGGGCGGCATTCGCACACCCATGGCCGCGTCCCGGCCGCCAACGCTGACCTCGGAACCGCTTGATGTTCGACGCGCTCGCCAAGAAGCTGTTCGGCTCCGCCAATGACCGCTACGTCACCGGTTTGCAAAAACACATCGATGCCATCAATGCACTGGAAGCCAGCCTCGAACCGCTGTCGGATGCCGAGTTGCGCGCGCGCACCGATTGGTTCCGCGAGCGCCTACAAAACGGCGAAGACCTAGATGCTCTGCTGGAGGAAGCCTTCGCCACGGTGCGCGAGGCAGCCAAACGCACCCTCGGCCAGCGCCATTTCGATGTCCAGCTGATGGGCGGCATTGTCCTGCACCGGGGCATGATCGCGGAAATGCGCACCGGCGAGGGCAAGACCCTGGTGGCGACGTTGGCGGTCTATCTGAATGCGCTAAGCGGCGACGGCGTGCATGTGGTCACGGTGAACGATTATCTGGCACAACGCGACGCCGCGTGGATGGGGGAGATATACACGTTTCTCGGCCTGACGGTCGGCTGCGTCACCCATGGCGTCGACGACGAAGGACGGCGCGAGCAGTATGCCTGCGACGTCACCTACGGCACCAACAACGAGCTCGGCTTCGATTACCTGCGCGACAACATGAAGTTCCAGCTGGAAGACATGGTGCAGCGGGAGTTCAATTTCGCCATCGTCGATGAAGTGGACTCCATCCTGATTGATGAGGCGCGCACGCCGCTGATCATTTCCGGCCCGACAGAAGATCTGGGCGATCTCTATCAGGCCGTCGACAAGCTGATGCCCATGCTCAGCCCGGACGACTTCGAAAAGGACGAAAAAGCTCGCGCCGCGTCGTTCACGGAAAGTGGTCTGGAACGCATGGAGGAACTGCTCGGCGAGGCCGGCCTGATGCAGGAAGGTTCGCTGTTCGACATCAACAACGTCAGCCTGGTGCACCATGCCAACCAGGCCCTGCGTGCGCATGTACTGTTCGAGCGCGACGTCGACTATATCGTCAAGGACGACAAGGTCATCATCATCGACGAGTTTACCGGCCGCATGATGGAGGGCCGGCGCTATTCGGAAGGCCTGCATCAGGCGTTGGAGGCCAAGGAAGGCGTCGAGGTGCAGAACGAAAACCAGACCCTGGCATCGATCACCTTCCAGAATTATTTCCGGCTGTATCCGAAACTCGCCGGCATGACCGGCACGGCGATGACGGAAGCCGGCGAATTCGCCGAGATTTACAAACTCGACGTTATCGACATGCCGACAAACCTGGAATGCATCCGCGACGACATGGATGACGAGGTCTATCGCACGGCGGCGGAGAAGAATGCCGCCATCATCGATGAAATCGCCCGCTGCCACGCCGCCAACCAGCCGGTGTTGGTGGGGACCGTGTCGATCGAAAAGTCGGAGCAGTTGGCGGAGAGCCTGAAGAAGCGAAAGGTTCCGCATCAGGTCTTGAATGCCCGCTATCACGAACAGGAAGCCTTTATTATCGCCCAGGCCGGTGTGCCCGGCGCAGTGACCATCGCCACCAATATGGCCGGGCGCGGTACCGACATTCAGCTGGGCGGCAACCTCGATATGCGTGTCCAGCAGGAAGTCACCGAGCCCGAGGACAGCGATGCCTATCGGCGCGCCGTCGAGGGCATCAAGAAGGAAATCGCGGAAAAGCGCCAACTGGTGCTCGACGCCGGCGGGCTGTATGTGCTTGGCACGGAACGGCACGAAAGCCGGCGCATCGACAATCAGCTGCGCGGTCGCTCCGGTCGTCAGGGTGATCCCGGTGCCTCCAAATTCTATCTATCGCTAGAAGACGACCTGATGCGCATCTTCGGGTCTGATCGCATCGACGGCGTGTTGCAGAAGCTGGGACTCGAGGAAGGCGAGGCGATCGTCCATCCCTGGGTCAACAAGGCCCTGGCGAAGGCACAGGAGAAGGTCGAGGCGCGCAACTTCGAGATGCGCAAGAACCTGCTCAAGTTCGACGATGTCATGAATGACCAGCGCAAGGTCATCTACGAACAGCGCAAGGACTTGATGGCGGCGGAAGAAGTCCACGAAACCGTCGTCGGCATGCGCCACGAAGTTCTGGAAGACTTCGTCGCCCAGTACATCCCGGAAAAGGCCTACGCCGAACAGTGGGAAACCGCCGCCCTGCACGAAGAGGTGATGCGCGTCTACGGCGTCGATGCACCGGTTGCCGAATGGGCCAAGGAAGAAGGCATCGCCGACGCCGAAATTCTTGAGCGCTTGATAAGCTTGGCCGATCGCAAGATGGCGGAAAAGGCCGCCAACTACGGCCCCGAGGTCATGCGCATGGTCGAGAAGAGCATGCTGCTGCAGCTGCTCGACCAGTTGTGGAAGGACCACCTGCTGACCCTCGACCATCTGCGACAGGGCATCGGCCTCCGCGCCTATGGTCAGCGTGATCCGCTCAACGAATACAAGCGGGAAGCATTTGATCTGTTCGAAGTCATGCTGGGACAGCTGCGCGAGCGAGTGACCCAGGTGCTATCGCAGGTCGAACTGCAGATCACCCCGGACGAAGAGCTGTTGTTCGCTCAGGCCCGAGATCAAGAAATGCACATGAGCCGCGAAGACCCGGCGTTCTCCTCCTCGGCAACCATTTCGTCGGATGGCGAAGCGGAAACCTTGG
>JAYOFM010000179.1:0-4859 GCA_038117225.1 Rhodospirillales bacterium | reverse complement strand
ATTCGGCACAGTTCGTCCCAGTAGCGAACCTCCTCGAACGGTAGCAATTCGATTGGCGCGCCGGTGACGATCATGCCGTCGAACTTCTCGTCCTGAATGCTGCCGAATGGATGATAGAAGTCGAGCAGGTGCTGTTCGGATGTCGTCTTCGGCTTGTGGGTTTCCAACGCGATCAGCGTCATTTCCACCTGCAACGGCGTGGCGCCGAGCACGCGGGCGAGCTGGGTCTCGGTTTTGATTTTCTCCGGCATCAAGTTGAGGATGGCGATGCGCAACGGGCGGATGTCCTGTTGGCGGGCATCCTCCTCCTTGATGATCGGCACGCCCTCTTGCTCAAGGACGGCACGCGCCGGCAGGCGCGAGGGAATTTTTATCGGCATCGTGCTTCCTGGTGCGGTGTCGGCGTCAGCGCCGCGCGTCGCGCGACACCTGCCGTTGCTTGCAAGCCATGACATAGTGCTCGGCGTTGGCCATCGCAACCTTCGAGTCCCGGCTTTGCTCACTGATGATGTCGAAGACCGTGCGCAGCAAGCCCTCGGAATTCGGCGGCGTGGCGCCCTGCGGTTTCTCGAACAGGCGGTCGACGGCGACGGAAAAACCGAAGTCCCGTGCCAGCCGCTCATAACGCGGCTTGCGATCCTCAAGCAATGCCGGGAACAAGCTGCGGGCGAAATCCTTCGGGTCGACGCCGGCGCCATCGTCCGGCTGATCCGCCAAATGCCCGGCGATGAAATCCGGATAGTAGAACAGCGGTTTCGGATCGCTTTCGGCCCGTTGTTTCAGTGCATCCTCGTCCTCAGCGTTGGCGCGGATATAGAGGATCAGGGTATGCGACCGAAGCGTTTGCAGCACCGCGTCATCGGCATCGTCGGCGTCGACGATCTCGCACAGGCTGCCCGAGGCGTCATTGATGAAATCCTTGCAGCCATAGATTTGCCATGCCTTGCCGATGAAAGTGCCGACATCCTTCATGGATTCCCGTTCGGCCCAGCGATACAGGTCCTGGCGCTCCAGGAACGTTGCCTTGTCGAGACCGCCCAGCGCCTCGTCGCCGAACATGCCGAGAAACGTCGAGACCGGTTCCAGATTATCGACCGACAGATTGTGGTTGATGTAGATGGAATCGTTGCGCAGCAGATTGGCGACGAAGGGATCACGCATGCGCATGATCTTCGCCTTGACGTTGTCGAGGATATATTCGGCGAGATAGCGCGTGCCGATGCGGTAGTCGGCGGAATAATGGTACCAACTGGCCGAGCGCCGGAGCCCGGTGGACAGCAGCGTCTTGCCGACCCCCGACATGCCGAGCAGCGTGATTGCATGCGGCAGTTCGCGGAAGGTTTCGAAATTGGCGAGGGCGTCGGTGCTGTTCATGGCTCCGTTTTGGCGCAGTCCCGGTGCTGATGCAAGTGGTTGAATTGCCGCTGGCACGCCCTTGACGGGGGCGCCTAACCCGGCGTCAGCATGCTCGATAGGATCGTGGCGATGCCGAGAAATGAGAAGAAGCCGGCAACGTCCGTGACTGTGGTCAGAATGATCGACGACGCCACCGCCGGGTCCTGGCCGAAGCGGGTCAGAACGATCGGCACCAAGGCGCCGGCCAGTCCTGCCGAAATCATGGCCAGTACCATGGAGATACAGATGACGATCACCAGTCCGATTGAACCCGACCACAGATAAACCCCGATACCACAGGTAAAGGCGATGGCGATTCCGTTCATAAAGCCGACGCTGACTTCCTTCGTCGTTACTTGCAGCCAGTTGCGCAGTGAAATCTCGCGCAATGCGAGGCCACGCATCGTCACCGCCAGGGCCTGCGCGCCGGCGTTACCCGATTGGCCGGCGACCACCGGCAGCAAAACCGCCAACGCGGTAAACTTGGCGATGGTGCCCTCGAACAGGCCAACAACGGCGGCGGCCATGAACGCGGTCAGCAGATTGACCTGCAGCCATGGCATGCGCTTGCGAACCGCGAAGGACGCCTTCGACAGGGCCCGTTCGTCGCGCGACGCGCCGACCATGGTCTGCAAGTCCGCGGTGGCGTCTTCCTGGGCGGCGGTGATTGCCGCCACTAGGCGGAAAACACCGATCAGCCGGCCATCGATATCGACGACCGGCATGGTCGGCAGGCGCTGGCGTTCCATGATGCCGAGCACTTCCTCCGCCGGTGTGGTCGCCGTGACGGTGGCCGGCACCTGTTGCATCAGGGCTTCCAGCGTCTCTGCGCCGTCGGCCATGGCCACGTTCTGCAGCGGCACGCGGCCCAGCAAGTCGCCGCGCGGCCCGGTGACGAAAATGTTCTGCAGATCACGCATTTTGACCTGGCGAAGCCGTGCCAGCGCTTCGTCGATTGTGGTGCTCGGGCGCATGGCCAGGAAACGCGTTTCCATATTGCGCCCCGCGGTGTTCTCGTCGAACGACAGCAGGAACTCGATCTCCTGACGCACCGTCGCCGTCAGCGAAGCCAGCAAGGTTTTCCGTTCCCCGGCATCGAGGAAGCCAAAGACACGGACCACCGTTGATGGGGCGGCATCCTTGAGCAATTCGGCGCCGACATTCGGCGCCAGGAAACCGAGAATGTCGGCGGCGAAATCGGGCGCCAGGCATTCCCACGCCGGCACCAGTGTTTCGGCCGGGATACCGGCGAGCAATCGGGCGGCGTCCTCCGGCGTCTGAGTTTCCAACTGCGCCGCCGCCGTCGCCGGTTGGCTGCGCAGGAATTCCAGGCGTAGCGCCTGGGTTACCGCAACGGTTCCGGAAATGACCTCAGACATCATTCGTCTCCCGCGGATGGTGTGACGCCGCCTCGCCAAGGCCGGCGAAGCCGCGCAGACTCAACAGATAGGCATGACCCAGATTGGCGACGATGGAAGCGGGCGGCCGCATGGCTTCCATGGCCTCGGCGCCGGACAACGCCTGCGTTAGCCGTTCATGGGTGAGTTCGCCAACCACTTCGCCGTCGGCATCGACAACCGGCAACGCGCCGTGGCGACGCCAAGTGGGGTTATCGGCGGCGGCGTCTATGGGCATGTTCTGGTGCAGGGGATGAATGGTCGGGTCGATGAGGTCGCGAAGCCGGGTCTTGTCATCGGCGGCGATCAGGCGCGTCAACGTCACCGCGCCGACGAACTTGTTCGCCGAGTCGGTCAGCACGATCAACGCCTGTGCATCACCCTGCGCCTTGCGCAACCGGCCGAGACAGGTGGCGACCTGGGTCGCTGCGCCGAAGGTCCGGCTGGTGCCTTCCATCCAGGCGCCGACGGTACCCGCGGCGAAGCGAAGTCGACGATCGACGGCCCGGGCACGACCGGGCGGCATGCCCGTCAGCACGGTCTTGCGGGTGGCGGTGGGGAAGCCGCGCAGTAATGCCGTCACCGTGGCGTCGTCCAAGGCTGTCATTAGCTGGGCCAGGGCTTCCGGCGGCATGAATTCCAGACAGTCGGCGGCGAATGCCGGTTCCAGTTCGGCGACCACTGCGCCGGTCGCCTCAGGGGTCGTCCCGGCGAGGGACGTCGCTAGGGAGGCGGCCACCTCCGCAGGGTCCAGCCCTTCCAGCACGTCGGCCGCCTCGGCGGGATAACGCTCCATGAAATACAGATCAAACGGGGTCAGATCAGCCATCGTTCGATCCTCCGCTGACGATAAACGCCCGCTGCTAGAACAGGCGACCTGGAACGCGCGCGGTACCCGCCTTGCTCTCGACCAGCAGATACGTCGGGGTGATCTGCGTCACCACGCCCTCGATATCGTCGATGTGGACCCGATCGCCGGGACCGAACTGGCGACCGGCATGGTGGGCGCCGATCAGGTTGGCGACCAGGTCGCGCGAGCCGAGACCGAAAGCCAAGGCCATGCCGCCGAGGACCGAGGCCAGGGCGATATTAATCATATCGACTAATAGACCGGTATCGATGCCGACTTGATCAATACCGAGAACCACCGTTGAGACGACCACGACGCCCTGTGCCAACCGGCCGATGCTGGTGGCCTGACCGATACCGGCGGCACCGGCTGCGCCGGTTACCGCCTCGCGCACCCAGCCGCCGGCGATGAAGCCGATCACGATGATGACGACCCCCGCAATGGCCGCCGGCAGGTACTCGATCATCTTGGTCAGCCACACGGAGAACGCGTCGAGCCCAAGGGTTCCGGTGGCGACGGTGATGAAGAACAACAACGTGACCCAGAATACTGAGCAGCCCCCACGAAGTGCTCCAATCCCATTGTTAGTTCATAACCGGTTTTTCGTCCATCGTAACGATGGCTTCCGGTGCCGGCGGTCTGTATCCCAAGGCTGAATGCGGGCGCTTGGTGTTGTAGTGTCTCCTCCATTGTTCGATGATGATCTGCGCTTCTTTGAGGGAGTAGAACACCTCGCCGTTGAGCAGTTCGTCGCGGAACCGACCATTGAAGCTTTCGCAGTATCCGTTCTCCCACGGTGATCCAGGTTCGATGAATGCGGTCTGAGCGCCGACAGCCTTGATCCAGTCCCGAACAGCTTGGGCGACGAACTCGGGGCCATTGTCCGAGCGGATGTAGCCCGGAATGCCGCGCAGGATGAACAAGTCCGTCAGCATGTCGATCACATCGACCGAGTTGAGCTTGCGCTTCACCCGGATCGCCAGACATTCCCGGCTGAACTCATCAATGATGTTCAACGTACGGAAAGCGCGTCCGTCCTCCGTGCGGTGATGGACGAAGTCATAGGACCAAACATGGTTGCGGTGTTGTGGCCGCAGACGAACGCATGATCCGTCGTTCAGCCACAGCCGGCCCTTCTTCGGTTGTTTCATCGGAACCCTCAGCCCCTCACGCCGCCACAGGCGTTCCACCCGTTTGTCGTTCACATCCCATCCCGC
>JAYOFM010000178.1:0-4864 GCA_038117225.1 Rhodospirillales bacterium | reverse complement strand
CAGCCATTTCCTAGGATCGTATCTCGACGGGTTTGTTCTTGGTGCGTTTGCGGCGCAAACTTAGCCCGCGTGCCCTGGCCATCGAACGCACGGTATATAAGAATATCTAGTGTGGGTATGCTGCGGCATATCGATGGCACTGAAAAGGAAACTCCAAGACCGTGACTGACTTGAACTATGAATCACCTGAAACCGTCGAGGCGGCGGTGGCATTGCTGGCCGCGGGAGGCCACGGCGTCAAAGTCCTGGCCGGCGGCACCGACCTGATCGTGCAGATGCGCGAGGAGATGATCGAGCCGACGTTGCTGGTGGATATCAAGAAGATCAGGGCAACGCGCGACATAGAGGTCGCCGCGGATGCCATTCACATCGGTGCGGCGGTGACGGGCGCGGAACTAGGCGAACACGAGGCTCTTAAGGCCATGTGGCCCGGTGTCGTCGAGGCGGTCAACCTGATCGGCTCCGATCAGGTACAGGGCCGGGCGACGGTGGGCGGCAATCTGTGCAACGCCTCGCCCGCCGCCGACAGCGTGCCGGCGCTCATCGCGGCGCGAGCGCGGGTCGTTATCGCCGGTCCGGACGGCGGGCGCGAGATACCGGTCGAGGACATGCTTACGGCGCCTGGCAAGACTGCGCTGACGTCGGGCGAATTCGTGGTCTCCATTATTCTGCCCAAACCGCCGGCGCGCGCCGGAGATGCTTATCTTCGTTTCATTCCACGGACCGAGATGGATATCGCCGTTGTCGGTGCCGGCATGGCACTGTCGCTGAACGAAGATGGCACCTGCGCCGCCGCCCGTCTGGCACTCGGCGCCGTGGCGCCGACGGCACGGCTGGTCGCGGCCGTGGCGGATATTCTGATTGGCCGCCACCTCGACGACGCTGTGATCAATGCGCTCGCCGCCGCGGCCCGTGAAGTCTGCGACCCCATCGACGACAAGCGCGGGACGATCGAATTCCGCACCAAAGTGGCCGGCGTCCTCGCCGGCCGGGTGACCAGAATCGCATGGCAACGGGCGGAGATGGCGTGATGGCGAAGCATGCGGTCACCGCGACGGTCAACGGCGACGAGGTCGAGTTTTCCTGCACCACGGAGCAGACGCTGCTCGACGTGCTGCGCGGCGAACTGCACATGACTGGCACCAAGAACGGCTGCGGCACCGGCGATTGCGGCGCCTGCACGGTCATTTTCAACAGCCGGCCGGTCAACGCCTGCCTGGTGCTCGGCGTCGAGGCGCGGGACGCGGACATCAAGACCATCGAGGGCATGGCACAGGGCGGCGAACTGCATCCGTTGCAGCAGAAATTCCTCGATCACGCGGCCCTGCAATGCGGCATCTGCACGCCAGGGATTCTCAACATGGCGAAGGCGCTGCTGGAGAAAAACCCCGACCCGACGGAAACCGAGGTCCGCTATGGGCTGGCCGGCAACCTGTGCCGGTGCACGGGCTATGACAGAATCGTGCGCGCCGTGCTGGACGCGGCGGCGGAAATGAGGGCGACGGGAACATGAACGACGAAAGCAGAAGAGCCGGCAGCAACTTCCGGTGGGTCGGCAAGAACACGCCACGGCCCGATGGCGTCGACAAGGTGACCGGCCGGGCGCGCTACGGCGACGATATGATCGTGCCCGGCATGCTGCATGCCAAAATTCTCAGAAGCCCCCACGCACACGCCAGAATCCTTTCCATCGACACCTCCAAGGCGGAAGCCCTGAAGGGCGTGAAGGCGGTTCTTACCAGCGATGCCATTCCGCAACATCCCAAGGCGCAACCGCCCTACGCGCCGATCATTCAGGATTTTCACGATATCGCCGAAAACCTCATGGCCCGGGACAAGGTGCTTTATGATGGCCACGCGGTGGCCGCCGTCGCGGCGACCAGCGAAGCCATCGCCCGCAAGGCGGTGAAGCTGATCACGGTCGACTATGAGGTGCTGCCGCACGTGCTCGACCCGCTGGAGGCCGCCCAGCCTGGCGCGCCCATCCTGCATGACGACCAGTTTACCCATGGTGTCGAAACGCAATCGGGCGAACCGTCAAACGTCTTTCGGGTTATCACCGGCGAACGGGGCGACGTTGAAAAGGGCTTCGCCGAGGCCGACGAGATCATCGAGCGGGAATTCAGCTCCGAACCCGTGCATCAGGGTTATATCGAACCGCTGGCCTGCGTCGCCACGGCTTCGGAAGACGGTTGTGTCGAGCTTTGGACGTCGACCCAGGGCCATTACGTCGCCCGCACGCTGATCGCCAAGGTGTTGAACATGGAGATGGCGAAGCTGCGCGTCACCGCGTCCGAGATCGGCGGTGGTTTCGGCGGTAAGACAACCATATACGGCGAACCGGTCGCTATCCGTCTGTCGCAGATGACCGGTCGCCCGGTGCGCATGGTGATGACGCGTTCCGAATTGTTTCGCGCCTCCGGACCGACAGTGGGCTCTCGATGCCGGATCAAGATCGGCGCCAAGAAGGACGGCACCCTGACGGCGGCCGTGGCCGATATCTGGTATCAGGCCGGTGCCTACAAGGGATCACCCATCGGTCGCGCCGTTGATACGTTCTTTTCGCCCTACAACATCGAACACATGAAGGCCACCGGCTATGACGTCTGCGTCAACCGGCCCAAGGTCGCCGCCTATCGGGCGCCCGGCGCGCCGATGGCGAATTTCGCCGCCGAGGGTGTATTGAATGAATTGGCGGCGCGCCTCGGTATCGACCCTGTTGACTTGCGGCTCAAGAATGCCGTCAAGGAAGGCGACCAGAGCCTGATGGGAACTACGCACGGGCGCATCGGCTTGATCGAGGTGCTGAAGGCGGTCAAGAGCCATCCGCACTACGCGGCGGCCCTTGAGGCCAACCAGGGCCGCGGTTTTGCGGTCGGTTACTGGCTGCATGGCGGCGGACTCAGCAGTGCTTCGGTCCACCTGCAGGACGACGGCACAGTCGGCGTCGCCACCGGCAATCCGGATATCGGCGGATCGCGGTCGTCCATGCGGGCCATGGCGGCGGAGGAACTGGGCGTCGATGTGGAATTGCTGAAACCGATCATCGCCGATACCGGCTCGCTTCCCTACAGCTATCAGACGGCGGGTAGTCGCACCACCTATGCCACCGGCCTGGCGGTGGTCAACGCCACCCGTGAGATGATCGATAAGCTGCGTGATGTGGCCGCCCGAAAATGGGGAATCCCGGTCGAGGAGGTGCGCTGGGATTCCGGCCAGGCGGTGCCGTCCGACGCGCATAAGAACGACATCAAACCGCTTGCCTTCAAGGAACTGGCGGGCATGGCGACCAAGATGGGCGGCGCCATCGCCGGTCATTCGGAAATCAACGCCACGGGCCAGGGCGCGGCGTTTTGCGCCAACCTGGTCGATGTTGAGGTCGATCCGGAAACCGGTTTTGTGTCGCCCAAGCGATATACGGTCTTCCAGGATGCGGGGCGGGCCATATCGCCGGACTACGTGGCCGGGCAGATGCAGGGCGGCGCCGTGCAGGGAATCGGTTGGGCCTTGAACGAGGAATATATCTACGACGACCAGGCACGGCTGCTGAACACCGGTTTTCTCGATTACCGGATGCCAGTCGCTTCCGACGTGCCGATGATCGACACGGTGATCATCGAGGTACCCAATCCCAATCACCCTTACGGCGTGCGCGGCGTCGGCGAGCCGCCCCTGGTGTCGGCACCGGCGGCGGTCGCCAACGCGGTCGAAAACGCGATCGGCAAGACCTTGAGTTCGCTGCCCCTGTCACCGCCAAAGGTCTTGAAGGCCATTGAGGCAGCCGCCGGTTAGGTAACTCTAACCCGCGATGTGCGGCTAATCCTTCAGGGACCGTCAGTGTTGCGTCGCGTGCGGGTCGTCGGATAAGCGCGCGCGGGCTTACAGCGGATAACGCACCGCGCGCGACGATTCTTGGAGTTCGCCGATTTTGAAACGCCAGACCTCGCCGGGCCAGCGGAACTCCGCTTCGCCTTGCCGCGGCCGATAGATCGCCGTGTACAGGGTGCCGAAGCCGCGATCAAAGGCCGTCGAATAAAGTGGCGGGCGAAGGAACGCGGCGATGAATTTCTCCGGCGGTTCGTCGTGCAATTGTAGGCGATGCAACAAGAAGCGTTCCCGTTCGACGGTCGCCGTCGCCCGCGCGTGGTGATGCCACTCGACGCGCTCCTGGTGGTTGGTGGCGACCGGGCTGTCGGTGATTACGGTGCCGCGATCCGGCGAAAGATACGCCGTCAAATGGCGCCGCTTGGCATCCACGACGGTGACGTTGTACGCCATGTGGCAGGGGATGCGTTGAAGAACTTCTGTCGCGTCCTTGGCCGTTTCGCAGAATTCGAGAATATAGCGAATAATGATCGGTACACCGAAGCCGTCGCCGACGACCTGACGCCCGCCGAAGGTCAACGACACCGCCAGGCCTGCCTCGTTGAAGCCATCGACCATGCCGAACAGCCCGTCCGCCATTCCCAGCACCCATTGGCCGTTCCACTTGGTTTCGAGAATGATGCCGTCACTCAGTTGCGGCGCATAATCGTAATTGCGCACCAACAACGGCTCGCGTCCCGGCCAGATGGCCTGGGAACATCCACTGAGATAGGGCGGCGGGTTATAGAAACTGAGAAACCGGGCCGCCAGATCACCGCCGCCGGCAAGGTCGATCAACGTTTCATAGGTCGGCAGCAGTTCGGGCATATAGCGTTTGAAGGCACGCAATGCGCTAAGATAGGTCGGGCGGGCGCCCGGGCCATCAGACAGGTACCAGCGTTCATAGGCCGGCCACAGGGCATCGAAACGGGCCTGCCACTTGGGACTGAGCAGCCCCCACGAAGTGCTCCAATCCCATTGTTAGTTCATGACCGGTTTT
>JAYOFM010000177.1:0-4943 GCA_038117225.1 Rhodospirillales bacterium | reverse complement strand
TTACAGGACGGGACACAGGTCAAAGTTCGCCCGATCCGCCCGGAAGATGAACCGGATCATTACCAATTCCTATCCAGGCTGACACCAGAGGACATCCGCTTTCGCTTCTTCGGCCAGGTCGGCGCCCTGCCCCATGGTCAAATGGCGCGTCTCACCCAAATCGATTACGACCGAGAAATGGCCCTGCTTGCGAAAATCAAGGTCGGAGCGAGCGGCCACGATACCGTCGGCGTGGTGCGCACCGTCACCGACCCGGATAATGATCGCGCCGAATATGCGATTGTCGTCCGCTCGGACATGAAAGGACGTGGCTTGGGTCGGTGGCTGCTCGAAAAGATGATCGCCTATTGCCGCGCCCGTGGCACTCGGATGATCATCGGACAAGTCCTGCAGGACAACAAGGCCATGCTCGGCCTGTGCCGGAAACTCGGGTTCAAATTGAAGACAATTATTGATGAAGGTGTGGTCGAGGTAACGTTCGACCTTCAAGCGCCCTAAGCATCCGGCGCGCCGGTTCTAATTAATTGTGCGGTTACTTCGTCGTCGCCACGAAGACGCCGTCCCAGTCCTCGCCCGGTGGGTTTTCCTTGAATTCCAGGAGCCGGGTTTCGTAGAGATCGTATAACCCATCGATGTTGTGCGAACCGCAGAGAATACGACATTCCTTGAGATATTTCATCGCGCGATCCCAATCCTGGGCCCGGTAGGCGGTCAACATCTGATTATGGATACGCTTAAGCTGTCGGAAGTCCTGATCCTGTTCAACGGTCTCATCACCGAGAAGACAGTAGATCGTCACCGCCTCGGTCTTTCCCTTGACCTTGATAGAATCGAGTTCGAGGGTCGCCAGTTCGGGCACCTGATCATGGGTCGTCGGGCCGATGACGATATCAACGCCATAGCCCTTGCTCTGGCCTTCAAGCCGCGCCGCCAAGTTGACGGTATCACCAAGGACTGAGTAATCGAAGCGCTGGTCGGATCCCATATTGCCAACCACCGCATCGCCGGAATTCAGACCGAGACCTACGCGCAAGGGAATATGCAAACGCCCTTCCTCTCCCGCTTCGATTTCCAGACGATCGTTTAGCGGGTTAATTTCAGCAAGCATGAGCAGCGCGGAGATGCAGCCGTTGTAGGCATGGCGATCATCATCCAGCGGCGCATTCCAGAACGCCATGATGCAATCGCCCATGTATTTGTCGACAGTACCTTGATGCGAAAGAATTACATTTGTCAGCGGCGTCAGCAGCTTGTTGATCAGCTTGGTCAAGCCAACGGCATCGAACTGTTCCGAAATCGTTGTAAATCCACGCACGTCGCAGAACAGCAACGTCAACTCTCGCTGTTCGCCGCCAAGCTTCAATTCGCCCGGGTTCTCGGCGACGCGGCTGACCATGTCCGGCGACAGGTACTTGGAAAACGCGTCGCGGGTCTGGCGGCGTTCCGCCTCCTCGCGCGCATATCCCGTGTAGGTCATGGTCGTATAGATTATGGCGACGGAAATGATGGCGAAACTGGCGTCGAGCAGAAGCTGTTGCTCGGAGAATAGATACCAGGAGAAACCGCCTGCGCCCACCGCCGTGGCGGCAAACAGCAGGAAGGTCCACTTTGCGCCGATCCACGGCACCAGAATAATTAGTAACAATCCACTGACAAAGATGAACGACAACTCGACCGCGTCGGCGTAGTTGGGTCGTGTCAGATACGCTTTGTGCAACGCCGACTCGACGATCTGCGCATGCACTTCGACCCCGGGAATGACGGCTTCCGTCGGAATGGCGCGAATATCGAGAAGGCCGACGGCCGACGTACCCAGGATCGTCAGCTTCCCCTTGATCATCTTCGGATCAGCGGTGCCATCAAGAATATCCTTCGCCGACACGTACTTGGCTTTGTCGGAGCGGGAGAAATAGGGATAGACGCGGCCATTGCGGTCGGTCGGAATGCGCACCCCCTTGGCGATGGACACCCGATCCATGCCGGCCACGTTAACCTCGGCCAAAATGGTCGGACGCCCCGTCGCAACGCGTAGCATTTCGACCGACAATGCCGGGAACATGGCTTTTTCGTGTACGAATAACAGCGGAACCCGGCGAATTATCCCGTCTTTTTCCGGGATGATGGAGAAAATACCGTGCCCGCCGGACGGCCCCTTTGCTGCGTCCTCAAGCACCTTGACGTTGCGCACTAGCGCCGGGAACGTCGGAAGGAAGGTCTGCGGTTCGGGGACGTTCTTGGCCTTCTTGCGAATGGCGACGGATTTTTTCACCGGCGGCGCTTTCGTCCCCTCATCCTCGCTCCAACGGCCAGCCTGCCCTAGAACGACGCGGCTTTTCTTGATGATGTCGGCGAAATACTGATCGTTACCCTTTAGCTTGAGTAACTTTTCCTTGGTCTCGTTATCAAGCCCGACCACGGATTTGGCGATGGAAGTCGGATTCATCCTATCGGGTTCGGCGAAGACAACGTCGAAAGCGATCAGCACGGCTTGCATGGCCATTAAATTGCGTACCAGATCACCGAGAGTCTTGCGATCCCACGGCCACTGACCAATTGCTGCCAAGCTCGCTTCGTCGATATCGATAATCGTGACTGGTTTCTGCTCCGGCGGCGGAATTTCGCGCGGCTTGGTGTCTTGATAATAGTCAAAGACCTTGAGACGCATGAACTCGATTGGATACGGATCGACGACAGCCAGCACCAACGCGCCGACCATCAGCGCCATGCCGATCATGCGATCTAGACTAAATATCTTGCGCAGAATTCGCACGCAGGCCCCCCGGGAAACGACCGCTTTCAGTCGAGTTGAGGAAGTCTTAGCAAATTCCCGCTCCCCCGTATACCCGCTGCGTTCAGCGTTACCCGAAACGCATGATGTTTCGCCCACACCGAGTGATGTGCTATGTAGACAGCATAGTCGTGGCCTCGGGTGGCACGCGACAATCGAAACCAAACCGGAACGAGCGCAAATCCCATGGAAGGCGCCAGCAATCGGGCATGGATGAAGCCTTTCCTGACGCGGCTGAAGCCGATTTTCAGGGAAGTGCTGACGATGAGCCTGTTCGTCAACCTGATCGCTCTGGTCACGCCCGTGTTCACGTTGCAGGTTTACGACCGCGTCGTCGGCTCAGGCGGGATCGCGACGCTATGGGGATTGTTGGTCGGCATGATTTTCGTCGTGCTGTTCGATGTGATCCTCAAACAGACCCGCTCCAAAATCATGCAAACAGTGGCCTTGCGCATCGATGTGCTGGTTGGCCGACAATTGTTCGACAAGTTGATGAGCCTGCCGCTCGATCATTTGGAGGGCAAGCCGGCGAACTATTGGCAGTCGCTGTTCCGCGACGTCGATGTGGTGCGAAATACATTGTCCGGCGGCACCGCCTTGTTGGCATGCGATTTGCCCTTCGTGTTCATGTTTTTTGCTCTGATCATCGTCATTGCCAAGCCGCTGGCCATCGTCCTGCTTATCATCCTTCCCGTATTCCTTTTCGTCGCCTGGCGTTCCGCCAACGTCATGTCCGCAGCCAACCAAGCGGAACGTCAAAGCAGCCAGGGCCGGGACGCCTTGATCGCCGAAATGATTCAAGGTCGCACGACAATCAAATCGCTGGCACTCGACCGGTCCATGCGACCGTATTGGGAAGAAGCGCACGCCGACAATATTGAACAGGCGATGCATCGCGGTTCGAAGACCGATCTTTATTCAAACCTAGGTCAGAGCCTGACCATGATCACCACCATCCTGATGACCTCGGTAGGCGCCTACATGATCATCAATCAGGAACTAACCATGGGCGCGCTGATCGCCACCAACATGTTGAGCGGACGGCTGTTGGGGCCACTCAACCAATTGGTTGGGCAATGGCGCGCCTACAACAGTTTTCTGCAATCCGTCGACCGGCTTGGCGAAATATTTGGCTCTCCTTCAGAGCGGGCGGAAAGCGAAGTCAAGATGGACCGCCCCGAGGGCGACTTAAAGGCTGAGGCAGTGACCTTCGCCTACAATGAATCCACCGCCCCGGTGGTGGATACCGTTTCGATCCACATCAAACCGTGCGGCATTCACGCGCTGGTCGGTCGCAACGGCAGCGGAAAGACGACCTTGCTGAAAATACTACAGGGCCTTTATACGCCGACCAGCGGCCGTGTTCTGCTGGACGGTGCCGATATCGCCCAGTTCACCCGCGCGGAACTAGCAAATTGGATGGGATATGTTCCGCAGGAATGTGTCCTTTTCCAGGGAACGGTCCGCGACAACATCGTGCACCGCCACCCAGGAGCGACCGATGATGAAATCGTCGCGGCGTCGACGGCTGCGGGCGTGCACCATTTCATCATCGATCTGCCAGACGGCTACGCTACCGATATCGGCGAGGCCGGTTCCAGACTTTCAGGTGGCCAGCGCCAACGAATCGCCATCGCCCGCGCGTTGCTCGGTGATCCCGCCGTGCTTCTACTCGACGAACCATCGGCCAGCCTCGACCGTCAGGCTGAGCAGGAGTTGAAGAACACGCTGGTCGACATCGCTCAGCATCACACCGTCGTCATGGTCACGCACAGTCCCATCTTGCTTGCGGCGTGCGACGAATTGGTGGCGCTCGATAAAGGCAAGGTGGCACTTGCGGGCCCATCGAAGGAAATTTTGCCGCGTTTGTTCGGCCAGGCGCCCGGCCCTCGTTCGAGCGCGGCTCCTGGAATGACACCCAATTCCGGCGACGCCGCCAAGCCGCGTCTTCCGAGCGTGCCGCCGGCATCGGCACCCGTAGGGGCGCCGCCGGCATCGGCACCCGCGGGGGCGCCGCCACCTCGTCCGCAGGCACCGCCGGCAAGCGCCGCAGCGGCCCCAACGACCGCGAAACCGCCGCCGCCGCTACCTGGTCAAGTTCCGCCCGCCGCCCCGGCTCCGGCGCCCGCTGCCCAAGCTGCACCGCAGCCCACGG
>JAYOFM010000176.1:0-4944 GCA_038117225.1 Rhodospirillales bacterium | reverse complement strand
TCCCGCCAGGCCGTAGGCCGTCTGTTGCGCCGTTATCTCGATGATGTTGGCATGACGGCGCTGGAACTGATGGCCTCGTCGGGTAATCTCCGGATGTTGGAACGCAACGATGCCTTGTTCGGGCCAGGTATGCAGCGTCTCGGCTCCGTACAGGCCAAGGCAGCCGGTGAGAAGCCGGGCGAACGCATCGACGCGTTATACGCGTTGTTCGCCGAGGCGAAGGACGTGGTTGCTGCGCTGGGCGATGATGACTCCCTAGAGCAAATTCTCGCGAAGGCCGATATGGCCGCCGTCGTCGATGCCGCTGGCAAAATGTACGCCGACGCGGCGCGTCGTGACATTGCCATCCTTAACGCCGTCGCCGGGCGCCTGGCCGCGGCCGGGGACTGGAATGGCAAGATCGATACCGTGCTGCGCCTCGCCGATGGCGCGTCGACATCGGTGATCGCGCGCTATTTGGATGGCGCCATCGCCGAGATCGTTGACGGCAGCGCGGCCGTCGTCGATTTACTGGGCGGCATGGACGACGCAGCCGCCGCCTATCGAAATCTCGCGCAATTGGCCAAGGGAAAGTGCGAACTTAGCAGCGATCGTTCGGCCGTGGAGCGACTGAACGAGGCCCTGGGACGTCATGCGTTTGTGCAGACCCGATCCGTTTTGTTGGAGCGGGTTGCCACCGGTCTTCGCGGCACCCGGCCGTTGACCAAGGAAGGTCTCGACGCGGAAAGCATGGCGCTTAGCGCCATCGTCCGGGATCTGGTGGAAGATGCCGGATTGTCCGGCGGTCCGGCGATGGCCGAGGCAGTCGCGATGCGAGCGCGGATCGTTTTCAAGTCCGGTGATGATGATCTGTCATTCTCAGAGGCGTTCGCTGAGGTCATGAAAGCGCTTCCCAACCGCGCGGTGCAATTGGGGTACCTGTTGGACCTGTTGGCGTCGCCCTCGGGCGAAGCCGGCGCCGAGGCCATCATCGCCCGCTTGAAAGCGTTGGTTGTCAGTTTGAAGGGGGCTAGTTCGCTGGTCCAGGAAGGCGCTGGGCGAGACGCGGTACACCGGGCCGTGGATGGTTTGCGGCCGCGACTGTCGGCCGAAGCCTTGCCCGCCGAGTTTCGCGAGATTTTCACCAAGGCCTTCGACAGCATGCTCGGTGAAGCAAGCGGACCGACGGGTAGCGCCGCGTCCGCAAAACCCGAACCCGAAGCCGCGCCCGAAACTGCGGAGATCCGGGTCGAGCGCGCCGCGGAGGCGGCGACGTCGTTCATGCGCCGCAACGAGAAAGCCGGCACCATTTTGTTCGAGGAAGGCGATGCCGGCGACGAGGCCTATCTCGTCGCATCCGGCGCTGTTGAAATTTTCCGCCGCCACGGTGAGCGTGAAGTCCCCATCGCGATGCTTGAGCGCGGTGAAATCTTTGGCGAGATGGCGCTCATCGATAATTCGCCCCGCGTCGCCTCGGCGCGGGCCGTCGGGGATACCATGCTGACCATCATATCGCGTGCCGATTTCACTCAGCGGCTCGATAATTTGGCGGATACCGACAAGGTGTTCCGCCGTCTGATCGATATTTTTTCGGCTCGTCTGCGCGGTGAGGTCAGTCGGCGACGTTAGAACCGCATCGCCTGCGCGACGACCACGTGTTCCAGCGCAATGACTTTCTTCAACAGTTCTTCCGACGGTGCCTCATCGATCTCGATCAGCGCGATCGCATCGCCTCCCTGCTTGGCGCGGCCGAGGTGGAAGGTGGCGATGTTGATGCCGGCATCGCCAAGCAATGTGCCAAGCGCACCGATCAGACCGGGCTTGTCACGGTTGGTGATATAAAGCATGTGCGCGCCCAGGCTGGCATCGATTGGAATACCCTTGATGCCGATGACACGCGGCTCTTCATTGAAAAGCGTGCCGGCGATGGACCGGGTTTGGTTTTCGGTGACCACCGTCAACGTGATGCGGGATTGATAAGCACCGGCATCGTCGCTGCGTACCTCGTTGATGCGAATATTGCGTTGCTTGGCGATGGTCGGCGCATTGACCATGTTGACGCCTTCCATCAGCGGCGCCAACAAACCCTGCAAGGCGATGGCCGTAAGTGGTTTGCAATTGAGCTCGCCGCAGACCCCTTCGAAAGCCAGCGTCACGTCCTTCACCGCCGAGCGCGTCGCCTGTCCGGCGAAGCTGCCAAGCTGTTCTGCGAGTTTCATGTAGGGGCGTAGGCGAGGTGCCTCCTCGGCGCTGACCGATGGCATGTTCAACGCGTTCGAGACGGCGCCGCTGAGCAAGTAATCCGCCAGTTGTTCGGCGATCTGCACCGCGACCTTTTCCTGTGCCTCGCTGGTCGACGCGCCGAGATGCGGCGTTGCCACCACGGCGGGGTGGCCGAACAGAACATTCTCCGTCGCCGGTTCCGTGGCATAGACATCGAGTGCCGCGCCGGCCACGTGGCCGCTGTCGAGCGCCGCCTTTAACGCCGTTTCGTCGACCAGACCGCCACGCGCGCAATTGATGATGCGCACGCCGGATTTGGCCTTGGCGAGAGCGTCGGTGTCGAGGATGTCACGCGTTGCGTCGGTCAGCGGCGTGTGCAAACTGATGAAATCGGCGCGTGCCAACAGCCCCTCCAGATCGACTTTATCGACGCCAAGGTCTGTCGCCCGTTCTTCAGACAAATAAGGATCAAAGGCGACGACGCGCATTTTCAATCCCTGGGCCCGGTCGGCGACGATGGCGCCGATGTTGCCGCAGCCGATGATGCCCAGCGTCTTGCCCATCAACTCGACACCCATGAACCGGGATTTTTCCCATTTGCCGGCGTGGGTCGAGGCATTGGCTTCCGGAATCTGGCGGGCCAACGCCAGCATCAAGGATATGGCATGTTCCGCCGTGGTGATGGAATTGCCGAACGGGGCGTTCATGACAACGACGCCTTTTGCCGTCGCCGCTTCCACATCGATATTGTCGACGCCGATGCCGGCGCGGCCGATGGCCTTCAGGTTTTTGGCATTCCTCAGGACCTTCGCGGTGACCTTCGAGGCGGATCGAACGGCGAGACCATCGTAATCGCCGATGATCGCGGCCAGCTCATCCTTGTCGAGGCCGGTCTTGACGTCGACGTTGATGCCGCGGCTCTGCAATAGCTCGGCCGCCAATGGGCTCATCTTGTCGGAAATCAATACTCGTGGTGTCTTGTTGGTCATGTCACGCGTCCTCGATTTCGGCGGCGATCTGGTTCCATGCCCAGTCGAGCCAAGGGAACAAAGCATCCAGATTGGTGGTTTCCACGGTGGCGCCGCACCAGATGCGCAGACCCGGCGGGGCGTCGCGGTGGGCGCCAATATCGTAGGCCGCACCGGCATCATCCAGCAGGGCGCAGAACCGTTTAACAGTGGTCCGCTGGGCGGCGTCATCAAGTGCGCGGAATGCTGGCACGGTAATCACCAAAGCGACCGAGGTATTTGAGCGCACGCCCGGATCCTGGCACAGGTAATCGACCCAAGGTGTTGAGGAAACCCAACTGTCGAGGGCGGCCGCGTTGCGATCGGTTCGAGCCATCAATTCTTCAAGGCCACCGATCTCCTCCGCCCAGCGTAACCCGTCGAGGGCATCCTCGACCGCCAGCATGGACGGTGTGTTGATGGTGGCACCGGCGAAGATGTCGGCGTTCAGCTTCCCTTTCTTGGTGAGTCGAAAAACCTTCGGCATCGGCCATGCCGGCACATGGTTTTCCAAACGCTCAATAGCGCGCGGGCTCAGCGCCAGCATGCCGTGCGCGGCCTCGCCACCGAGAACCTTTTGCCAGGACCAGGTAACCACGTCGAGCTTGTCCCAGGCGAGATCCTGCGAATATGCCGCGGATGTCGCGTCGCAGATGGTCAACCCGCTGCGGTCATCGGCGATCCAATCACCCGATGGTACTCGGACCCCCGATGTGGTGCCGTTCCAGGTGAAGATGACGTCATGCGAAAAGTTGACGTCGCCGAGATCCGGCAATTTGCCGTAAGCGGCCTCGATTACCCGCAAATCATCAAGCTTGAGTTGGCCGGCGACGTCGGTCGCCCACTGGCCGCCGAAACTTTCCCATGCCAGGACATCGACACCGCGCGGGCCCAGCAGGGACCACAACGCGATCTCAACCGCGCCTGTGTCGGATGCCGGCACGATCCCGACATGATAGTCGGCGGGAATGCCCAGCACCGTTCGAGAACGCTCGATGACCTCCGCCAGGCGCGCCTTGCCCAGCGCATGACGGTGCGAGCGGCCGAGAAATGCGTCGGAAAGAAATTCCAGGCGCCAGCCAGGGCGCTTGGTACAGGGGCCGGATGAGAAACGGGGATCGGCCGGACGCACGTCCGGCATGGGGATGGTCTGCATTTTTTCTCCTTCCTCGCAGAAGGCCGCGCCTCGTTGGGGAGGCGTGTCCCACCGCCCTTATAAGGTCGCATGCTGCATCGCGTCAATATTTGTTGCGGCGCAAAACTAAACCTTGTCGGCGTAGGGTCTTGTCGGGGCAGTGGATAGTGTCCCTGGAGGTGGTGTAAGAGCGTTGGCCTCACACTGATCTTCGCCGGCTGAGTTTGCCGGATTATTCCGCGGCGATGGCCATCGGAATGTCTTCATGATGGCTGACTTGAGCCATGGTTTCCAGTGTCATGTATCTTCGGGCGACGGCCCATTCGTCGTTCTGCTCTGAGAGGATGGCGCCGACGAGGCGTATGATGGCGTTCTCGTTGGGGAAGATGCCGACGACGTTGGTGCGCCGCTTGATCTCCTTGTTGAGCCTTTCGAGTGGGTTTGTGGAATGGATCTTGGTCCAGTGCTCCTTCGGGAAGGTCATGAAGGCGAGCACGTCGGGCTCGGCTTCGTCCATGCATTCGGCGAGCCCCGGGAAGCGGCCCCCGGGCGCCGAGGGCAAGGATGGCGAACCGGTGCTGCCTGGCCATATCTACGTCG